>JBBQGJ010000287.1:0-9013 GCA_038322925.1 Mycobacteriales bacterium | reverse complement strand
CGTGGACACAGCGTTCGGCGGGGACGAGTCCAAGTTCACGGCGATCAACCCGATCGACATCATGGGCCGCGCGAAATTCCCGACGATCGCCGGCTGGTTCATCGTGGGCTCCCAGGACAGCGCGGTGGATTCCGATCTGCAGCGGGTGAAATCCGCGGCCCAATCCGCCGGGATGAATGTGCAGTACTGGCAGAGCGCCGGCAGCGCCCACGACTGGACCACCGCCGCGGCCGGCCTCGCCCATGCCATGCCATGGATGGGTCACCGGATGAACATCACCGCGTGAACACCACCATCGAGATCGGTACTCGCAGTGGTGTCACTCACCACAACATCCCGGCCCGGCCCGACCGTACCGACGCGGCCAGCTTCCTCAATCGCCGCGCCCACCTGACCAGCCTCGGCACGATCAGCCGGTGCTCGAGGGACTACCGCGTCAAGGATCGACGATGGCGTTCGCGGTCATGATCGACGAGAGCCGTCGTGAAGTCATAGCCATAGAAGAACCACTCGGTCGGCCGCTGATCCGGCTCGGCGGCCTGAACCTGGTAGGGATCGTCGCGGAGGCCGACGCCGCCGACAGCTGATGCTGTACTCGACACCGTGTACCGCCACCCGGCAGCGCTGTCCCGCCGGTGGAAGCCGTAACCACCTTGGCAAACGCCAGGGTCATCATGGTGGCGAATCGCGCTGAGGGTGGGCGCGCAACGCCGTACCGACCCGAGTCGGTGGCAGTCAGGCCTCCGCTCTGCGACGGCAGCTTGCGGTCGCGCCAACACCTGGACGCCGGCGTCGACGGGATAGACGTTCCTGATCGGCCGCCCCAACCAGGCCGCGCCGACCCGCCGCGTTCGTCTCGACGGTGCCATTCCCGGACTCGCTGGTACTGGCGGTGCAGATGTTTCAGGCGGCGAACCGTGTGCTGGCTGGACATTCCTGACCGGCAGTACGGGTCGGCGTCGGTCACTTGGTCTGCCGTGGGGAAGTTTCCAGAGCATCCACATCAGTCGCTGAACCCGCCCGGAAGCCACGTACCGCGGGCGGTGGTGTCATCCAAATGCCGCCGAGCGGAACGTCGCTGATCCAGCCACTGGCCGGTAGCGTGTCTCCGACCCCGGCGCTCGTCGCCACCCACTCGATGCTGGTATCGCTGCTCGATCGAGCCTGTCGATACGGGCAATCGCCCGCAGGCTCGATCTGAACTACAAGACCGTGCGCCGCTACCTCCGCGCCGGCAGTGGTGATTCGCTGCTGGCCGGCGACGTGCGGGCCAGCGTGCTGGACTCGTTCAAACCCTACCTGCACGACAGACTCGCCCACGGCGTACGCAACGCCACCATGTTGAACGTCGAGATCGCCGAGCAGGCTACACCGGCGGCCACACCACCCTGGCCCGCTACCTACGGCCGCTGCGTCGCGTCGACCAGGCCGCGGTCGCGGCGTCTAGCCTACGGCCGATCACTGACTGTCGGCCCGACGCGCCTCGATCAAGATCATCAATAGCGCTAAGGAACTGCTGGTCCCGCTGGTCGACCGCGCCCTGGGCGGCTCCGACGCGAGGGCCGCGATGAGCCGCACTTACGCCGAGATCGAGCATCAGGTCGGCCGGCTACGACGACTGCCCGACGGGCTCGACCCGCACAGCACCGAACCCGAGGACGTCATCGAACTCCGCCGTGCTGGGCACGCCGTTCTCCTGGACCGACGTGCTCATCGTCGCCGCCTGGGGCATCGCGGGACTGCTCCTCGCGCTGCGCTACTTCAGCTGGCAACCCCGGACCTGGCAGCAATCGCCCGCCCGGGCCACCAACAACGACGTCGCCCCGGAAGACCGCCAACGGCGCCGGCCAGCCGCCAAAGCTCACCTGCGGGATGTCCGAAAACCCCGTCGAGCGGCCAACAAACGACGAGGCCTCTTCGCAGTTGTTTGGGCTCGGGGGGATCTGACCGCGGCGGTATGTCGGGTGGGGTGAGGGCTCGTGGCCGTGGAAGGCGACTACCCGATTCTGCGCTATCGGTTTGAAAACACCCGAGGCGATGCCATTCTTTCAGGGTGGGGACTCCGGTTCAGCGCTGACAATGCCCGATGCCGCCAGGAGCATCGAATTTGGTAATGACCTGCTCGACGCAGCCGACAGAGACGAACCTGAAGCTCCCGAGTGGATTCACGGCGGCTACATCAGCTCCTCGACAGCGGAGTGGGCATATGACGACAGGGGCGAGCTGGTAGCGCTACGTGAGACTCTTGAGCCTTCCATCGTGCTACTGGTGACGTTAACGGCCGATCAGCCGAGCTGTCTGCGTTGCTGGCCACCAGCGTGACAACTCTGGCCGCTGAGCCTCGATGTGCTGCCGGTAGTCTTCCTGTGCGCGTTGTGCGACCCGGTCGTGGTCAGGCAAGGCCGAGAAGCCTTGCGGTTGTGAGCGTATCGTTCAGGACCTGCACGCTGCAGACCTACTCGCCGCGAAAGCGCCAGATCCCCTCGAGTGTCCAAATGCGCCCCTCAGTGTGCCCTGTTGGTGGTTGAGTAGGTCTGCTGCTGCGGGCGGTCCGTGCCCGCGATGTCTGCCCAGAGCTTCGAGCCGCCGGCGGCTGCGACCGGCAAGCAGAGCACCCAGATCACCACGATCAGGGTGACCAACGCGGCTTCCGTCCGGTCCGACGCCCGTGCCATCGGGTTGCCGTGCACGGAGAAGACGAAACGTCGCGGTGTGCGCCGCTCGTTGTGCGGCGCGGACTCTGGCGTTGGCATCGGGCTCCCCTCCTGCGATGAGCCCGAGCGTCGGACCCGACGGTTGAGCCCCCGCGACCGATGGCGGCGCGGCCGCTTGCCACCACCTTGATCGGGTCGGCTCAGGCAGACAAGAGCCGAAAGACCCCGGCGCCGCAGGGCGAAAAGGGGCCGCTGCGACGGCAACGGAGCCCGAGCTGGACAGCCGCGCCGCAGGCAGCGCGAGGGGCTTGGGTCGGGAGTTCCCGTTCCGGCGGGCGATACCGGAGGGTCAGCCCCTGCTACGAGAAACCCTGAGCGCAAGTACCGGGCAGGCCGCTGCTGCGGACTTGGCTCTGCGCAACAGTTTTCGGGAGAGTGGGCGGCTGGGCAGGATGGGGTAACCCCACTCGTCGAGGGAAATCCCTTCGGGCAGCTCCTCGGCGCACAAGCCGTGCGCGCGGCAGGCAATCGGATCGACGGTCAGGACGACACCGTTGTCAGACCTTGCGTTCATCGCGACACCGCCCGTGTGGGGTTGACCACACCCAGCGGCACCACGGGTGCAGCGGCTCGGCACCCGTGGTGAGAAAGATGCTGCCTAAGGTGACTGGACTCCGGTCCGCCCAACACGGTCAGCGCGCTCGCAGCCACCGCGACCGCTCCGTCGGGATGCGCACAGGCTCCGCGCCTGTCGATGGTCGGTAGCCGGCGGCGCAAACGGGTCAACGCCATCCGGTCGCCCGCGGCCAGCGCCGACATGTCCGCGGCGATGGCGGGCAGGCCGAACATGCACGGTCCGCATTGCCGCGCACCGGAATCGGCCAGATGGTGCAGGACCCTGGCGGTTTCGGTCAGCAGGCAGCCGTTGGTCGGCAGCACGATGATGGATCCCACTCCGCGGACGGCCCCGGCCGCAGCGAGATCGGCTGTGGTGAAACGGGTAGTGGCAATCACTGCCAGGTCGACCCAGCGGCCCGCCAGGCCGCCGATCAGTGCCCACCCGGTCGGGGACGCGCCGGCCGCCGCCAGGATCGTCCGGATCGTTGTGCCCGTCCCGATCTCCACCACGCCGGGTCGCGGTACCGCGCCGCCAACGGTCACCAGTGCGGTGCCGGGCTCTTCGGGGGACCCGACCGACCGGAACCAGCGCTCGCCGAAGCGCGCGATCAAGGCCAGCTGGGCCAGCGTCTCGGCGTTGTCGACCAGTGTCGGCCGGCCGTCGACGCCGGATTCCCACACCGGTGCGAGGCGGCCCAGCGGCCTTGCGTCGCCGGTGTTCAGGAATCTGACCAGCGCACTCGCCTCCGATGCCACGAAACGATGCGGCACCTCGACTACCGATACGGCGGTTGCCGCCGCCCCGCGCTCTGCCAGCGCCGCGCGCAGTGTGCTGCCGGATCGCGAGCCTTGATGCACGGCGAACACGACCCGATCCGCGCCGACCGCGGACGCCGCGACCAGCGCTCCGTCGATCACCAGGTGGGGTGCCCGGGTGATCAACACCCGGTCCTTCCTCGCCGTCGGATCGCCTTCGCAGCAGTTGGCGACGACGACCGCGCCCCGCGGCCGGCCGCCGCCAGATGCCACGGCATCGATCTTGGTTGCCGTCGGGAAGCCCGCGCCGCCGCGGCCGCGTAATCCCGACGCGCGAACCAGGTCGGTGAGTGACGGCGCCGACGTCGGCAGCACAGGGCCGTAGTAGCGCTGATGCTCGGGCCACAAGGTGATCCGTGCAGGCGGCAGCAGCCGGGCAACACCGATTGGCCCGCTGGTGGAGTCAGGATGCGCGGACAAGTTCTGGCCCGCGGTGGAGGCCGTGCTCAATGACGACGCGTTCATGACGACGCCCCTACGGATACCCGCGGTCGATCTGTCGCGTCGTCCCACCTGCGGGCTATTGTGTCCGGGTGTCGGTCCGGCCGCAGCCGGAATGCCAGCGCGCCGAGCACGGCGGCGATGCAGACGATGTCCAGCGCGATCATCCAGCGCTGCTGGCCGTCGCCGCCTGAGACGCCGAAGCCATGGATGAGCGCGATCGGCCACATGGCGTACGCACTCAGATGGACCGCTCGCCACGCCCGCAGGGACAGCCGCCTGCGGAAGGCGCTGGTAATCCCGATGGCGATCAGCAGGTCGATCGCGACCGCCCCCAACCCGATCCAGAAAGGATCGAAGGACGAGCCGAAGGGCACCACGATGTCCCAGTAGGAGATGTTGACATAGCTGTCGAGAATCGCGGTAGCGATGTGCACCGCGATGAACGCGGTTGCGGCGATCGACAGCGCCCGGTGCAGGCGCAGGACCGCGGCACGTGGGAATGCCGTCGACGAGGCCCGCCCGGCGGTCGCGATGCCCAGGACCACGACGGCGGTGAACAGCACCAGGGAGACGACGCCCACCGCGCGGCTGGAGTACCAGAGGACGGTGGCGTTCATCGCCGATCAGCGACCGACCGGTCTGCGGCCGGCGTGCGGAGTGCGGAGTGCGTCATCACGAACCGCCGGACTTGGCCTGGGCGCGTGCGCTGATGGTGGCCTTCGGCGTTTGAGCCGGGGTCGCCAGCACTTTAGGCGCCGGGGCGGCGGCAGCTCTGCTGGCGGCGGCGGCGGTGGTGGGCGCCGCCGCCGAGGTGCCGGCGCTATTGGTGGATCCGTCAGAGCTGGTCGACGATGTCTCCGTCGCGTCGTTCTGAGCATGCGCGGCTCCGGCAATGGCGACGGTGAGCGCAACCGACGCCGCACCTGCCACGCCGACCACGCCGGCGGTGGTCAGCCGCACCCGACGCCGCAGGTGATCCCTTCGTGCGATCCGATGATTTTTGGTCATTCAACGAGTGAATCATTGTTGGGGTGCGAATCGGCCAATACCTATTGCTTTCACAGGAACTCGATAGGACCGCTGAGATTGTTCTGAGAACCGGAGTGTAGTGGGAAAATACCCCTTCAGCGAAAGCCCCACCAGACCTCCGGGCGGGTGCGCTGCCGTGTCGTGGACCACACTACCTGCTCCGCACGCCACTTCCGTGCGCACGAAACCCGTTGTGAGGAAAGCATCTACGGGGCCTTCATGACGTGGCGGTGTGTCTGCGCGGGGTGTTGCGTCACCAACGTGGACGGTCGCCACCACCGTTAGCAGCCAGCCCTCCGCCGATATTTTGCGGCTCGCGGAAGCGAATCTCGGAGAAATCTCAGAAAATGTATGGTCGGGCCACTCGCCATCGAAATAGGACATTCGGGAGGAACTGATCGGGGACGTCACACCGTGGCCTGCGCCACGTTGTCGCTGTCCTCACAGTGTCCGGCGAACATCCGGAGCAGGCCGAGGTGAGTGCACAGCCAGTGCACAGGCCAGGCTTGGTGAACGCATACCACCGGACACCACGCTGGTGCAGTGATAACCACCGGCAGCGACTGCCTCGCACCCACTGCGGGAGCGCGGGCACCGGGTTCAGCCGCTGTCCCGGGCGGGGGATTCGGCTGATGCCGACTGTCCGGCGGCACAACGTCGCGGACCACGCCGCCCGCACAGCCGGATCGCCGCGGCTACGCGGTCCGCGCACGCTGCGGGTCCGGTTGGTGGTCACGATCGTCCTGGTGATCGCCGCGGTGTGCGCAGTGGTCGGGGTGTCCACCGAGATCTACCTGGGCGACTATCTGGTCAAGCAATTGGACAGTCAGCTCCTGCAGATTCACCAGTCCGCAACCGGTCCGGATCACCACGGTGGTTCCAACGCCTCGAGCTGCGCGGCGTCCGCGGGGTCCAGTGATCCGGGCGGGCCCCCCTCCTTCGGGTTCGCGCAACCCATCGGTGCGCTGGCGGCGACGGTGCAGGACGCCCAGGTCGTGTCCTCGGGCATCGTGTCCACGTCGAATGTGGGTGGGTGCGTCGCACTCCCGCCCGCCGCGAGTCCGGTGCTGGCCGTGGTGCCGGCGGATGGCCGAGCGACAACGGTGACGATCCCGGGGGTTGGTGACTACCGGGTGGTCGCCGACATGCATGACGGGACCACGGTGATCAACGGATTGCCGCTGTCCAGCGTCGGAGATTCCCTGGTACAGCTGGGGCTGATCCTGCTCGTGGTGACCGGCATCGCGCTGCTGGCCGGGGTGGTCGCGGTCATCTGGGTGGTGCGGCTTTCGCTGGCGCCGTTGGATCGGGTCGCGGCGACCGCCCGTCGGGTCAGCGCGCTGCCGTTGGACCGCGGCGAGGTGCAGCTGGGTGTCCGGGTGCCGCTCAGGGACACCGATCCGCGCACCGAGGTCGGTCAGGTCGGCGCGGCGCTGAACCAGATGCTCGGCCACGTCTCGAGCGCGCTCGCGGCGCGGCAAGAGTCCGAGACCCGGGTCCGGCAGTTCGTCGCTGACGCATCCCATGAACTCCGCACCCCGCTGGCCGCCATTCGCGGCTACGCCGAACTCGCCCGCCGCGACCCGCTGGACCAGCAGGGTGTCGGCCACGCCCTGCACCGGGTGGAATCAGAATCGACCAGAATGACCATCCTGGTCGACGACCTGTTGCTGTTGGCCCGGCTGGACTCCGGGCGACCGCTGTCCAGCGAGACGGTCGACGTGACCAGGCTGGCGATCGACGCGGTGTCCGATGCGCAGGTCGCCGGGCCGGACCATCGCTGGGAGCTCGACCTGCCCGACGATCCGGTGCTGACGCTCGGCGATGAAGCCCGGTTACACCAGGTGCTGGCCAACCTGCTGGCCAACGCGCGAACCCACACCCGGCCGGGAACCATGGTCAGCTGCCGGCTCCGGGCCACCGCGTCCACCGTCGTGCTGACGGTCACGGACAACGGTGCCGGTATCCCCGATCACCTGCAGCTCGAGATCTTCCACCGGTTCGTCCGCGGTGATTCCTCGCGGTCCCGTGCCGCAGGCTCCACCGGGCTCGGCCTCGCGATCGTGGCCGCGGTCGTCGCGGCCCATCACGGCACCGTTTCCGTGCAGAGCCGGCCGGGTCTCACCAGCTTCACGGTCGAACTGCCCATGATGCAAGCCCGTTCTACCGCGGGCGATCTCACCCTGGAACAGGCGCTGGGGGCATCGGATCGGCTGGGTTTGGGGTCGCCGGCGCCGGCAGGGTGAAGGTCGTCGGGTTCGCGTTGGTCAGCTGCAGCCGGCCGCCCTCCGATTCCGCGATCCGGCAGGGCGAGGGCGAGGCCGATGCCATGCCTGGCCACGTCGCCGTCCGGATGGTTGCCGTGGTGGGAATCGCTGCCGGAACTGCCGACGGAATTGCCGTCGGAATTGCCGGCGCTGCCCTGCCGCTGGAACCAACCAGACCCGGACCCGACACGCGACTCCCGAGGAAAGCGCAGCCATCATAAGGGACCTGAGACTGACCGAAACCGGAGGACCGCGGACATGCTCTCCCACCTCCTCCTGCGCTCCGCCCTGGACTATGTCGCTCGCGGCTGCCGATCCAGACCTACACCGTCCGGACCTCAGTGACGGACAGCACCTCTACTTCACCCCTCCCGAAGGGCCGCCGCTGCGCAACACCGCCGGTCGGCTCGGCCGGCTCATCGACACCCGCGCCGCCGGCGTCTACGTCGTCGGCGCCGGATCCACGATCAACGGCCGCAGTTACACCCCGATTCTCGACCTACCGGTCACGCCGCTCCCACCGTGGATGACCGGGCTGCTCAGGACCACCGAAAGTCCACCTCCACCCGTGTTCGGCCCGATGCTCGCCGGCGTGCAGCCCCGTTCCCGTTACGCCGCAACGGCTCTCCGCGGCGAACTGGAACGGGTCCTGGCCGCCCAACCCGGAGGCCGCAACCACGCCATGAACTCCGCCGCTTTGGCCCTCGGCCAACTCACTGCAACCGGGCTGCTCCCGGCCGATCTCGAGAGCGACGCCCTCGCCCGGGCCGCCCCGGCCATCTGCCTGCCCACCCGCGAGGCAGCAGCAACGATCCGCTCCGGGCTCACCGCCGGCACTCGCAGCCCTCGCAGGCTCCCGGTCGGGACGCAACCGTGACCCGCAGCGCCGGTGGCACCACCGCCGAGCAGATCCTCACCCGGCTCGACGCCGGCCACCGCCTGGTGGTTCAGCACGGCGCGGCCGAGCCTGCATCGGCCGGGTGGGACACCGCCACCACCCCACTCGCGCCCCGCCGGCTGCTCCCCCCGTTCCCGGTCGACGCGTTCCCGCCGTGGGTGGCCGACCAGGTCATCGCCGTCGCGGAGTTCACCCAAACCCCGCTCGACCTGCCCGGCTGCATCGCCCTCGCCGCGCTGTCCACCGCCGCCGGAGGCCGCGCCGTGCTCGAGGTCCGCCCCGGCTGG
>JBBQGJ010000286.1:0-9031 GCA_038322925.1 Mycobacteriales bacterium | reverse complement strand
CGCTGCAGCGCGCGGAAGCTGCTGGAGATCGGGAGCGGGCGCGATCGCTGCAGGCGGATCTGGCGGCGGTGGCCCAGTACCGGCGCGCCCTGTCCGACCGGGCCAGGGGCGACGCGTGATGGCCGTGCAGTGGCCCTGGCGGCGCAGGACGCTGCCTGCATCACTGTCTGCGGCGCTGGAGGAGGACGAGCACATCCTGGCTGTCGTCGAACTGGAAGACGGCACGCTTCTGGCGGCGAGCCGGTTCGGGCTCTGGCATGTCAGCGGCGACACAGCGTCCAGGACCGGATGGCAGTCCATCGCCAAGGCCCGGCTCACCGGGTCGGTACTGACCGTCATCCCGACCCGGCCGGTCGGTGTACTACCCGACGGCACAGCAGTGGTGACCGACGACCCCGCCCGTGAATTCGTGCTGGCGAACCGCAGTCCTCTGACGGACATCGTGCACACCAGGGTGCGCCGGTCGGTCGCCGCCAGCCGTCACCTGCCCTATCCGGGCGGCGGTGGATGGGTGGTACTGCGTCGGGTGCCGGGGCGCGACGGCGTGGTCACACAGTTGCGGCTGGATCGCGGAGCAAACCCTGCCGCACCCGGACTGCCCGACGCTGTTCTCGCCGCCGCCGCCGAGCTGCAGGCGGGACAACTGTGATCGGATCGGATTCTCCGCTGAGATTGCAACTGTTGGAGCATCGGCTCCTGGAGAGCAACCCGCACATCGCTCTGGCTCACCCGGCTGCCCTGATCACAGTTCCCACGGGATGGCCCATGCCGGCAGGGACGCAACTGTGTGGGTGCGAGAGATCCCACATGACTACTCTTCTCGCGTGACCCAGGACGCCGACGCACCGTTCGATCCCGGAAAGCTGCGCGCCTCGGACGCTGATCGTGAGGCCGTCGCCAAGGTCTTGCAGGACGCGATGGCGGAGGGTCGGTTGAGCGTGGCGGAGTTGCAGGAGCGACTGGACACCGTCTACGCAGCCAGGACGCTGAGTGAGCTGGAGCCGGTGACGTGGGATCTGCCGGGTCATACCGACCTGGTGCCGTTGCTGCCGACAGCGCCGCGGCCAAGGCCGGACCTGACCACACAGCCGGCGACATCCGCACGGGTCGGCGGGATCCCGACGTCGTCGGTCGCCGTCGGGATCATGTCCGGAGCGACCCGGAACGGACCGTGGGTAGTACCCGCCCAATTCACCGCTCTGGCACTGATGGGCGGCGTTGACATAGATCTCACGCAGGCCAATTTCGCCCAACGAGATGTGACCATCACTGCCGTCGCCATCATGGGCGGCGTGGACATCGTGGTGCCCGACGGCCTCACCGTCGTGGTGAACGGGGTGGGCTTCATGGGGGCATTCGAGGACAACGCCAGGGTCAGCGGTCCGCCTGAGGGTGTCGTCGTCCGAATCAACGGGCTTGCCTTGATGGGCGGCGTCGACGTCCATCGGCCGAAAAAGCGTCGGGGCGAGATCGAGAAGTAGCGCCGTTCGAGCCGTCTGGGTCAGTGGTCCTTGGAGAAAACCCGCGACACCTTGGCCTGTACGAAGCCTGCCGCGCCCTGGACCGCTGGATGGTCGGCGACGCTGGAACTCCAGCGCTGGATCTGCTCGTAGCGCTCGCGACCGGCGCGGGATCCCAGGACGTACCCGATGGCAATCCCGATGACAAGCCGAACCATGTGGAGCCTCCTTCGTCGCGTCCGCCACCCGGACACCTGCCGCATTCTTCCCCATCCGGCGGACGGTTCGATCGCGAGGGCGTTATTCGCCGCTGCGAGCGCCCGCTGGCGAGTTGCGCTCGGGTTGATCCGGCCCGACGAGCGGGTTCCGATGACAACCAGCGGTGGGCTATTCTGGGGTGGCGCTGCCGCCACACACCGGCACGCCGGTCCTCCGTAGCTCAATTGGCAGAGCATCCGACTGTTAATCGGACGGTTACTGGTTCGAGTCCAGTCGGGGGAGCAAGACGCCGCACGCCCCGGACCCCCCTTGACCCTGCTGCGCGGTCCGCCTGCATCCCCCGGCACAGGTACCTCGAGAACCGGCGATAGTGATCGGCTCTGCCGGATGCCGATTCGCAGCTGCCGGTCGGCTGAACGGCGCGACGGCCCTCGGTGGAGGCGAAGCGCGACCGGTAGGGTCATCGGCGGGGCGGTAGCTCAGCCGGTCAGAGCAGCGGACTCATAATCCGTCAGGTCGTGGGTTCGAGCCCCACTCGCCCCACGTTCGTGCAGGTCAGCAGGCCGAGCGCGAGAATCAAGTGGCGAGGTGATCTCGAAAAACTCGCCACAATTGCAGGTGACGCCCACACGCGGAGTCGGTAGTCCTCGCGGAGCGACTGGGTCACGTCGGCTGCGAAGTGGCGGTTCGGTTCACGGTCGACGCCGTTCACGGGTGCCGCAGTCACAGCGAGCGTCCGTTCGTGGGGGCCTGCTCCGGGAGAGGGGACGGCGCGACGTCGGCGGTCGCCGCTGCCATTGGAACGCTGGTCGGGGCTGGTTCGTTGGCGACGGGGATGTCACGACCGTTCTCTCGGATGACGGAGACGACTTCGCTGACCCGGGCGGGCGGGTGTGGTGGTCCATGTCGGCCGGGAGGTTCCAGCTGGTGGTCGCGGGCGCCCAGCGCAAGCCGTGGTCCTTGAGGGTGCGGTCCAGGGCGGTGGCGGTCCGGCCAACGCCGACGACCATAGTCGCTTCAGCGGTGTGGTTGATGGTCGGCGTCATGTCCTGGTCGGCGTCCCTTCCGTTGCGGTCGGCGGGGGCCTCGTCGTTGTTCACTGTGACGGTGCGGGCGTAGACCTTGATAGCGGCGCCGGTGGAGCCGTCCCGGCGGTCGAACAGTTCCAATTCCGGGCGTCCTTCGACGGTGACCCGGTCCCCCTTATGTAGGGTGTCACCGGCGTCCTCGGCAGCCTGGCCGAAGAGAGTGACGTTGAAATACTGCGGGTCGGTGGAGGTCCACTCGCCATTGCGCTTGACCCGCTCGTGGCTGGCGACCGCAGGTGCGCCCAACTGGTGCCTGTGTTGCTGATACCGAATTCGGGGTCGGCGCTGAGGTTGCCGTCGATGGTGATGCGTGTATGTGAGGCTAACCGAGCTCTAGTTCGGGGGAATCGTCGGAGTCCTTGAGTGACCTGGTGGCCGTCTTGTTCCCGAGAACAGCCAGGAGGAGTTCGGTGGCGGCGATCTCGTGGTCGTAGGAGGCGATCGTGTCGGCTTCGTCGGCCAGTTGCCGGATCGACCTCACCCGGTCCTGCTCCGCCCGAATGGCCTCGTGGGCCGACGTGTCGGCCGCGGAATGGGACGAGATCGCTTGGACGACCTGCTCGGTGGTCCAGGAGTCCCAGTCGCCGGGCCCATCGATCGGGTGGTCGGCGATCCGACGGACCGCGCGGGCGGGGTCGAGGACGAGGTAGGCAGTGTTGCTGTAACGGCCTCGGGTCGTCGCGACGTAGAACGCTTCGCGGTGGGTCAGGGCATCGGCCAGTACATGGCTGGTGTCCACGGAGATGCCCTGAGCGCGGTGTGCGGTGGTCGCGTACCCGAGGTCGACGTGGTCGCGGACGTAGGCGGCGGTCAGCGTGACCGGCAGGGTGCCCGGCCGATCCGAGGTGAGGGGGCGGACGGTGTGTCAGCCGTCGCGGTGGGCGCGTTCGACCCGCCAACGATGACCGTTGCGGGCGAACCCGTCTACAGGCAGCCGCGACCTTGAAGTGCCGTCGGGTTGGGCGCGGTCGATGCGTCGGGTGACGATGACATCGCCGCGGCCGACGGACAGGCTGTTACGGATCGGCGCGGTTGCGCTGTCGTCGACCTGCCCGGTACGGACGAGGTCGGCTTGGGCGCGCTGGTTGAGCTCGACAACGATGTCGTTGTCGGCGGCGATCAGGACGCTGGTCAGGCCGGCGCGGGTGTCGGCCAGCCAGGCGGTGTAGGCGCTGTCGGCCATCTGGTGGGCTTCTCCGGATTGGATCCGGCCGTGGTTGGCGTAGTCGTCCAGCGCGGTGTGGTCGCCCAACGGAGCCGGTCGGCGGCGGCCTGTTCCTCCCAGGTGCGTCGGGTGCCGTCGGGTTCGACGAACCGGCGGACCTGAGTCAACGTGGGCCGATCCGGTCGGCTGGCGCAGAGCAGTCCGAACGCCCCGCCGGTCTGGACGGCTGAGAGTTGGCAGGGGTCGCCGACCAGGAGGAGCTTGGCGCCGGCCCGGCTGGCCTGCCGGGCGAGGCGCGCCAGGGTGAAGGTGTCTGTCATGCCGGCCTCGTCGACGATGAGCAGTTGGCCCGGCTGCAGTCGCCACCGGTCGAATTCCGCCCGGGCGTTGACGAGCGTCTGCCGCAGCTGGTCGGCGTTGCCGTCGTCGCCGGCCCGTTCGACCGCCTCCTTCAGGTCGCTGATCCGTTGAGTGCGGCTGTCCTGCTGGTCCTTCTGTGCGATCCACTGCGCGGTGTTGTCCGTGACGATCCCCAGGTCCTGAGCCAGCACCTGCGCGGCGATCGTTGACGGCGCTAATCCGAGGACGGTGCCGGGGCCGTGCTCCGCCTCCCACATCGCCCGCACGCCGGCGATGGCGGTCGTCTTCCCGGCGCCGGCCGGCCCGACCAGCACGTCCACCACCCGGCCGGACGTGACGATCCGGGCCGCGGCCGGCGCCTGGTCCTCGACGGCCAACGCATACCCACGATCGGGCAACGGTTCGTTCGCGATGCGGTTTGCGCGGCGCGGATCGACCGCCGGGCCGGTGCGATCGTCCGCCAGCCGGAGCAGGTCATCCTCGGCCCGCAGCACGCGGGTGGATGTGAACACCTCGGCTGGGGTGAAGGGGTTCGCCCCGTCCGGTTCCCGCAGCACGCCCGGGACCGGGGCGACCTCCGGTGGGTTCAAGGAGATTGACAACCGTTCGGCCGCGGCCACGACCCGGTCCCGCACTGCGACCGCGTCGTTGATGGTCTCGAACTGGTGGTTTCGCAGGGCTAGTCGGCGCAGCGTCTCGGCGGTCAGGTTCCACCGGGTCCAGGTCGCACGCGCGGTGGCGACCGCGTCGACGACATCGGTGGCTATCGCGGCGACCTCGTTGTCGGGAACCTCCGCGGAGCGCAAAAGCGCGGGCCGCGCCGCGGCCCCAGTGCTGGCGACGGCGGCGGCCCAGTCTGCGGGATCGTCGTCAAGGACGTGAGCGGCGGTGGTATGCCAGTGCCGCACGGACTCGGTGAGGTTCGGGGCCTTCTTTGTGTCGCGGGTGGACAGGGTCAGGTGCTGGCGGATCCGGTTGACCGCGTTCGCCGATGGTCGGGTGCCGGCGCGGAGCACCTGCGAGGCGATCGCGGCGTCGACCGCGGCTTCGATGTCGGCGGAGCGTTGGGCGTAGGCGGCGATCAGCGCGTCCGGGACCGGGGCGAGTTCCCGGCGCACCCCGTTGGGGCCCATCCGGGTGAACGCCACTTCGGACTCAACCCGCTCGAAGGTCGCAGCCAAGCTGCCCGGTGGGCCAGGTACAGCTGTTCCTGCACCGGGGCCGGTGCAGGGGCCCACAGCGCGGACACCGACTTCGGGACGCTGAACGTCAGGTCGAACCCGGCTACCGCCGTCCGAGTCTTGGTCTCCTTTTCCTCGGCGACGATCTTCTCGATCAACGGCGCCCGGATCTCCGTTGTCAGCGTGTCCGGGAGCTTGCCGACGCGGCGGTGGATCAGCTCCTGACGGGTCGGATACCGGGCTGCTGGTAGTCCCAGTTGCCGGCCATCGAACGGGCTGCGCGCCTGCTCGAACAACTCCCGCAACTGCGGTTCGGTCACCTCGGACCTAACCATGTGCTCCGCGCCGAAAGGCCGGAGCCTAACCATGTGCCGGGCGGTTTACCCTCGGCGGTGTAGTACCTGTTCAGCGGAGACGCCCCTGAGTCCGCGGCCCGGCCGTCGCCGGCGGCGACATGGTCGACCAGATAGTCAACGACGCCATCCGCGAAAGACTGATCACCACTCACGCTCGTGCGGCTCCCGGCGGTGAGCTACCTGATCTTGCATCGGTGCAGTAAGGCATAAAGCCAGAGGTGTGTAATTATTAGTACTGGGTATCGCTATCGGTACTGCGCGTACGGTTGCGTGCACGTGAGGTCCTCCGGCGTGGGCCTCTCGCGCTAGGCGCGGCTGCGCCTGTTGGGTGCTTGTGCGCGCGACTCGGGTGCGGCGAGATTGTTGCCGAAACAAAGGCGTTGACTGCTATTGGTACCGGCCTGTGGATCCTCCGGAGGGATTCCAAGTCCTTCATGGATCTGATGTCGGCTCGGGTGGACTATGGGGTCAGGTCGACCGGCTGTCCACCGGCGCCACCCGTGGATTTCAGGAGTGCTAGGAAGTCCTCTTGGCGCGGTTGACCCAAGGCCAGCCGGTAGTGCACGAGATCGCGTTTGAGTGCCTCCGCTCGGGGGCCATCCTGGCTGAGCGGAAACGGCAGGAGGTGACGTTCGACGGCGTGCGGCCCGGGGTAGATCCAGTATGGGCTAAAGTCGCCGTGTTCGTGGTCGGCGGCGCTGGCGGCCTGGTATGCCGCTTCCCATGGGTCGGCTCCGGGTGATTTCAGGACGTCTTCTCGGTGGCGGAGGGCGATGTTGCGGCGGACGGCATGGCCACCGAAGCGGTCGGCCCGGCCCTCGCGTTGTTCGAAGTCGACCGGGCTGGCCGGGGTGTTCCAGTGCACCACCGAGTGGCACCACCAGTGGAAGTCGATTCCTTCCTGACCCACGCTGGTGCTGGTGAGGACAAAGGGCCAGAACGGGCTGTTGAACGCGGCCCGGACCTCGGGCATGCGGAGGTCCTCGGTCCGTGCACGGGGTGATCCGTAGCGAAGGGCGAACCGACTGCTGAGTGAGATGCCTGTCGAGTTCCCGCTGGGATCGAACGCGACGTACCGGGATGGGCGCATCGACAGCGTGGCCGCGGCTTCTTTCGCTAGGCGCAGGAGCCCTTCGTCGTCGAGCGACTCGTCACCGACGCTGCTGCGGACGTGGTGTAGGTACTCGTCGAGGACGGCCTGCAGGTTCCCCGCTCGGGCGTATGCAACGACCGCCTGCCAATAGGCAAGGTCGGGGTAGAGCCGGGTCAGCAGCAGCGTGCTTTCAACCCGGTTGAACAGCGAACGCAAGCCGTTCGCCAGAGCCGCGGCAGCCGTCCAGTGCCCTTCAGGGGTGACTGTGTCATCGCCGGATCTCAGACGCCCAAGAGCGCGCCACGCGATGTTCCCGGGGCTGTGCATTGCGAGTTCAGCAAGCTCAGGGGAGGGCGGGCGGTGCTCCTCCGCGCGGAGGGCCTCCTGGACATGGAGGTCCAGTCTGTTGGGGTCGGTGGTTCCGGCATCCTGCTCGCTCGGTTCCTCGTCGCCCTGGATGAGTCGGCTGAGCACATAGGATCCCAGCGAAGCCAGGCCGCTGGGGATTCTCCCGGGCCAGGCGAAGAAGTCGGTGCTGGCTTGACCGCCGGGACTCTCGCGCAGCGCACCGAGCTGATCGGCAGCCCAATGACGGGCATCGTGACCGGTGAGCGTGGCGGATGGTGTGAGCCGGGCGAGCTGCAGCGGATCGGTAAGCGCGGCCAGTGCCGGGTGCGGCCAGAACAGCGACAGAGTGCTCATCGCTGCAGCCCGGCCGTCCTCGACGCGGTAGGTCAAGGCGGTGGCGAGCCGCCGTCGGCCAAGGGCGGTGTTCTCCGTCAGCCGCTCTGATCCGGCCGCGAGACGTCGGTCGGCCTCGTAACTTAGGAGGCTGGCGATGGCCGTCGGTGTCGCCGACCACGACGAGAACACGAGCTGCTTGGTTACCCTCTGCGCGAAGGGCTCGGCATAGGGTCCACTCGGTTGCAGGTAGGGCATCGACGGGGGCACCCAGAGCAGCTGCCACCAGCCCTGGCCAACGGTGCGCTCCGCGAGGGAACGAAGACGCGCGTTCCCCAGGTCCAGTGGCTGGAAGCCCTCGAGTGCGGCAACGTCAAGCTGACTTACTCGGGTGAGGGCCGAGTCAATGGCAGGGTCAGTCCTTCCCGTTTTCATTCGTGACTTGAGGCGTTCGCCGACCTGGTAGCCCTCCAGAAAGTTCACGAAGTAGGGCGCTGACTTCCAGTACTCCACCTGAACCGAGCTCCCGACCGCTCGGCCGAGTTCACGTAGGCCGACGAAGTCCTTGAAGTCACGCGCCGTCACGTCCGTTACGGGGGTGTTGATTTCGCGGTGCGCGCCTTCTACGAGTGGGCGTTCCGTCCGGCACATGAACTGCAGCAGCAGTCGGCGCAATTGTGACGTCACTTCGGCGGTGTCCTGACCGGCTATTAGCTTGCCGCGGTAGTCGGCGAACGATTCGCGCACGGATGTCAACCACACCTGGTCCTTGGAGCACAGAAAGGCCAAGGTCGTCATCAGGTCGGTGTAGTGGTCCTCGCCGTCGTCGTCCTCCTCGTTCAGCGTGAAGGGCTTGTAGGGGGTCGCGGACAGCAACAAGGTCCGGGCCTGGTCCCACTGGAAAAGGTGGTGGGCGAGTTCTGCTGCCTCGCCTCCTGTTTCCAGGTCGAGCAGGTGTCGGAAGCGTTGGAACTCGTCGAGGATGATCAGGTCTGGCTCTAGGGCGTGCACGCTTGCTTTGGCGAGCAGATTTCGCAGCCGGGCGGTCAGATCGCGTGCGCGTTCAAGCAGGAGCGGGTGCAGGGTGTGCTTGAGACCCATCTCGTCGATGAGTAGTTCGATTTCCGCGACCATGCCGCTGCCGCGAATGCTTGCCTGGAACGCATCCAGGATTGTTTTGTCCAGTTCCATCTCGTCGTGTTCACTCACTTGCTGACGGAAGCGTTCCAAGGTGTGCACGCCGCCCTGCAGAATTCGGTGTAGCGCAGTCCGCCGGTATCCCCGCAGGTCGAGCTGGCGCTGGATGATCACCGCCAGAAGCGCGCGTTCCTCGCTCTTCACGGTCCGCCAGCCCCTCTCGAACGACGTCGCCGGGGTGAAGGCGATCAGGTTGACCGGTTTGCCGAACTGCTCGCCCGAGCTGTTCAG
>JBBQGJ010000285.1:0-9050 GCA_038322925.1 Mycobacteriales bacterium | reverse complement strand
GTGCAAGACTGCGGTCTCGCGCCGACCTGATTTGGTCCACCGATCGGTTCTGAGGCTCGTGTGGCCATCTCCGCGCCACGCGATTTGTCGGGTTTGCGCGTGGCCTCCAAATGCGGTCGTTCGACACCAGCCACCTAGGAGACTCCTGCACCGACTGCGCAAGAGCTCGCCGTGCTCACCGCGGATGATCGGGTCGGATAGAACGACCCGATCATCCGGAATCCGGCCGACCCGCAACCAGCAAGTCAGGGGGAACCCTCCTGATCAGACATCGTCCAGGGTGATCAAGCCGTCCTGCAGGGCCCGCGCGATCAACGCGGCCTTGGTGGTGGCCGGCCGTCCCACCGCGGCGTACTTCGTGCGCACCCGCGCCAGATGGGTGTTCACCGTGGCGGTGCTGATGTACAGCGCGCTGGCGACGAGGTTCTTGGAGTCGGTGCGGAACCAGTGCAACAGCACCTCCTTCTCCCTGGGCGAGAGCACCGGGCGTTCCTCGCGGCGGTCATCTGCCATCGCTCCGGCCATCGTCGGACCGAGATACGGGGTGTTCGCGGCCGCGGCCTGGATCGCCGCCACGAGATGTCGCTTGCCTTCCGACTTGGTCAGGAAGCACGCCGCGCCATAGTCCAGGCAGGTCAGCACCGTGCCGGCGTCCGTGCTCGTGGTGTACACCACGACGCGTAGCCCGGCGGCCACGAAGCGTCGCAGCACCTCCAGCCCGGACCGGCTTTCCTGGAACTGCAGGTCGAGCACGATGACATCGACCTCGGCCAGGTCGGCGGGATCAAGCTCGGCAGGATCGGTATAGGACCCGGCAACGGTGATCGGCGGGTCCGTGTCGCGGCACCAGGCCTCGATCCCGGCATGCACCACGTCATGGTCGTCGACGACGGCCACTGTGATGGGCCTGTTGATCGGCCCTGTGATGGGTTCGTCAGTGGGCCCATTGGTCGGTACGGTCACGGGTGGGCCTCCTCGGATCGGGTCCAGGTGGACTGCGTCCAGGTCACTTCCGGCGCGGTCGTGGTGCTGGTCTTCACATGCCAGCGAGCGCCGTCCGGTTGCACCGGGCCAGGCGGCCCATCCGTCACGACGCTGACCGACACGGAACCATCGTCAGCGATGATCACCACGCGCGCCGATGACGTGGCGCTGGCCAGTGTCGACATCGGCGTCTCCAGCAAGGCGCGACGCAGCGGCACCCGCAGCGCTGGAACCCGCCCGCGGCTTTCCAGCACGACCGCAACACCCAGTCGCTCGACGGCGTGGATGGACGCCCGGACTTCGTGCAGCATCGGGTCGTCGACGGCATCGATCTCGGCGAACAACCGCCGCATTCGGGCCGATTCCACCCGGGCGGCGGTGCGTACCAGGGGGTCCTGCGGGTCGGCGCTGCCGTCGGCGATGGCGCGGAGCAGTGGCACGATGGTCGATTCGATCGCGCCGGAACGTTGCGCTCGATCGGCGGCAAGCTGGGTGGCCGTGGCGTCCCGCGCATCCAGTTCCTGCATGATCCGCTGGTCGCGTTCGGCCGCGGTCGCCACACGCTCCAACTGGCGGTAGAACAGTGCGCCGGCGATCTGGAAGACCGAGATGCCCACCGCATTGGAACCGAACCGGATGAGGGTCTCGATGTCCAGCAGGCCGGCAGCGAGCAGGCACGCAAACCCGATCAGCACATCGGTCACCTGCACCCCGACCATGAAGATCACCCGCTGGCCGAGCAGCACTGCCAGAGCCACGAAACCCAGCGGACCGGGCGACCAGTCCGGGATCGAGGCGATCTGGTCAGGCGGGAGAGCGGAGCGCAGCAGCGCGGAAGCCGTCAGTATCGCGACGATCCACGCCGCGGCCAGAAGCCGCCACTGGGTGCCGCGCACGATGCGCAGCGCAGACGCGCCCGTGGCGGCCAGGTAAACCGCGAGGCAGAGCAGGTTCAGCGCGAGGCCGGCCGGATTGCCGACCACGGCGAACGGAAAGGTCGACACGGTGTTCACCACGGCGACCAGGCAGACGCCGATGCCGAACGCCGTCAGGTACCAGCGGTGCCCGCGCTCACCCGTCATGACGACCGCCAGCGCAGCACAACCACGGTGCCGTGGCCGGGCGTTGAGGTGATGTCGACATTCCCGCCGACCCGCTCCATCCGGGCGATCACCGATTCGCTCAACCCCCGCCCGGTTTCCATCGAGCTGAACCCGGCCCCTTCATCGCTGATGGCCACCTCGAACCCGCCCTCGACAGTGCGAGCCGCCACGGTCGCCGTATCGACGCCGGCGTGCCGTTCGACATTGGTGAGGGCTTCGCCCACCGCCCGCGCAGTGGCCCGCGCGACGGGCTCCGGCGCCTGCGGCGCTCCGGTGATCCGCAGGTCCACCCGCAGCGGCGAATCACCGACCACCCGCCGCAGGTCGTCGGCCAGCCCGGAACTGTCAGCGGAACTGTCGCCGGAAATGTCGCCGGAAATGTCGCCGGAAATGTCGCCGGAAATGTCGCCGGAAATGTCGCCGGAACTGTCATCGGAGGCGTCCTCGGACGCGCCCAGGGTGAGCAGGTCGCGGCGGGCCTGCTGGCGAATGCGCTCATCCGCGCTGGGTGGTACTCCCTCCCCGACCATCAGCAGTGTCGACGCGGCGGTGTCGTGCAGCACGGCCCAGTGCTCGCGCTCGGCGGCGCGGCGCGCGGTGGCGACCGCCAGTGCCACCGCGGTCGATCGTCTGGCGGCCGCGGCCCGATCCGCCGACTGAGCCGCCGGGATGACCAGTTCGAGCAGCGCACGGGACACGGCCGCCTGGATCGGAAGCAGGTAGAACATGGGAGTAGACCAGGGCGGCCCGACTGCATCGACCATCGACGCGCCGACCAGATAGGAGGTGATCACCAGCGCACAGAGCAGGGCGGCCATCCCCCGCCTCGGCCGCCACGCGAACGTCAGGCTGGCCGGATTGCAGGTATTGAGCCCGAAACCGGTCTGGGTCAGCACAGCGGTCGGAGTGCTGGTCAGGGGTTGCGTGAGACCGACCACACACACCACGATGGTGTCCAGGACGAGCAGCGACGGCGTCGTCGGGCGGCGGCGCTGGATCAACCGCACGACCGCCCAGCCCACAACCAGCACGCAGATCGGCACCTGCCAGCTGGACACCCTGGGGCTGAGCAGGCAGAACACGGCGGCGGCCAGCGCGGTGATCCAGCGGATCGTCACCGCATAGCGGTCGATCAGTCGGCGGGTGCGCGACTCCGCTGTGATCTGCGCGGAGATGATCTCCGCTGACGGGATGTTCGGGCCCACGTTCACGCTCCGTCCCCCCGATGTCTTGTTTGTCGTTCGAACGGATGATATTCACGTTGCCGCGCGATCCCTAATGTGCGGAGCGCAGCTGGATTCTCCATGCCGCCCACCGACGAGGCCATGGCCTAGGGGGGTGTTGTCGGCGGTCGGTCGCCAGCCGCGCCCCGGTCGTGGTTCTGGCTGGCCTTCCGCGGCCGGAACCACGACCGCGGGCGGCCCCCGCGGCATCATTCACACTGGTCCCATGACCTCTACCGCGGACCGGCTGTCGACATTGGCGTCCTCCGGTCTCGGCGGCGAGCTGCCGATCCGCATCAGGGCCTGGGACGGTTCTATCAGCGGCGCCGCGGACGGGCCCGTTCTGGTGATCAACAACCGCAGGGCACTGCGCCGGCTGGTCTATTCGCCCGGCGAACTGGGGCTGGCCGAGGCGTACATCAGCGGTGACGTGGACGTCGAGGGCGACCTGGCGGAGGGCCTGTCGACCGTCTGGGCGGCCAACCGCAGCGGTCGGATCGCCCGGCCGAAGTTGGCCCTGACGGACTATCCGCGGCTGGCCGTCGGCGCGGTCAGGCTCGGCGCACTCGGCCGGCGGCCGCCGGCGCCTGGCGAGGCTGCCGCACTGCGCGGGCGCCGTCATTCCCGCGATCGCGACCGCGCCGCGATCGCCCACCATTACGACCTGTCCAACGATTTCTACGAGTTGTTGTTGGACGAGTCGATGGCCTATTCCTGCGCCTATTTCATCGACGGGCCGAGCGGCTCGCTTGCTGATGCGCAACGCGCCAAGCTCGACCTGGTCTGCCGCAAACTCGGTCTCTCACAGGGCAAGCGGCACCTGGACATCGGCTGCGGCTGGGGTTCGCTGCTCTGCCACGCGGCGGAGCACTACGGCACCGTGTCCACCGGCATCACGCTGTCCCGCGCACAGTACGAATTCGTCAGCAAGCGGATCGCCGACGCCGGGCTGGGTGACCTGGCCAGCATGCGGCTGGCCGACTATCGCGAGATCGCCGGCACCGCTGCCGACCAGGGAGCCTATGACGCGGTGTCCACCATCGAGATGGGCGAGCACGTCGGGGATGCGCAGTACCCGGCGTTCGCGCGGATCCTGCACGACGTGCTCCGGCCGGGCGGCCGGGCCATGATCCAGCAGATGTCCAGGGGTGCGGTCGCCGCCGGGGGCGGTGCATTCATCGAGACCTACATCGCGCCGGACATGCACATGAAACCGGTAGGCACCACCGTGTCGCTTCTCGCCGACGCCGGTCTGGAGGTGCGTGACGTGCACGCGTTGCGCGAGCACTACCAGTGGACCGCGCAGGCCTGGTCACGGACGCTGGAAAGCCGGTGGGACGACGCCGTCGCGATGATCGGCGAGGTCGGGGCAAGGGCCTGGCGGCTGTACCTGGTCGGCGGCGGGCTGGCGTTCGCGGAGAACCGGATGGGCGTCGACCAGATTCTCGCGGTCCGGCCGGACGAGTCCGGCCAGACCTACATGGAGCCGTCCCGGCGCGGCTGGGAGGGCTGACCGGCCGGGGGAATGGCGGCGGCCCCCGCGGCCTCGAATCGGACAGCCTCCTCGTACCGCAGGGCAGTTGCCGGCGCGGCCCGTCAGAATGGCTCGTTAGACGAGCTCATGACCATCGGTCGGGAGGGAGGGACGGTCGCGCACAATGGTGTCATGGACTTCCCCACAGGCGCGTTCCTGACGGCGCTGGGCTGCTCGCTGGCCGCGGTCGCGCTGGTGATGGCGGGGTCGTTCGTGATCGGCAAGTCCACCGGCAAGTACTCGATCATCGATGCGATCTGGGGCCCCGGGTTCGCGGTCATCGCCGTGGTGGCGTTCCTGGTGTCGCTGGGCAACGGCGATCCGACCTTGCGGTGGCTGGTGCTGGCCATGGTGGTCGTCTGGGGGCTGCGGCTCGGCGGCTACATCCTGTTCCGGAACAAGGGCCTGCCGGAAGACCCGCGCTACCAGGAGATGCTGGCCGATGCCAACGGGCCGGGGGTCATCGTCAGGAAGGTGCAGGTCCCGCAGGGCCTGACGATGTGGTTCGTCTCGCTGCCCGTGCAACTTGCCATGGTGCTGCCGGGCCCGGCGGGCTGGGTGATCTGGCTCGGCCTGGCCGTGTATCTCGTCGGGCTGTTTTTCGAGGCCGTCGGTGACGGTCAGCTGGCTGCGTTCAAGAAGGACCCGGCCAACAAGGGCAAGCTGATGGATCGCGGCTTGTGGCGATACACCCGCCACCCCAACTACTTCGGTGACGCCTGCGTCTGGGTCGGCATCTTCCTGACGGTGTCCTGGACCTGGGTGGGCTGGCTGACGATCCTGTCGCCGGTGCTGATGATCTGGCTGCTGACGGCGAAAACCGGGAAGGCGCTCACCGAAAGGCGGATGTCCTCGTCCCGGCCGGGGTACGCCGACTACGTCGCCCGGACGTCGGGGTTCTTCCCGCTCCCGCCGAAGAAATCGCCGCCGAAGAAATCGCCGCCGAAGAAATAGCAGCCGAAGAAACTGCGGTCGACCGGGTAGGCGGGTCGGCCGGCCGTGGCGCGCTCAGCGGCCGCCGGTGAACGGTGCCTCGCCGGGGCGCAACACCCGGAACCGCAGCGCCGACCACACGTCGTCGATGGCCACCTGGCTGATCGGCCGCATGCCGAATTCAGCGAGAATCGGCCACAGGCTGTCGCGGTTGATGTCGGCCTTGTTGGCCTTCGGGTACGCGACCCAGATCGTGGCCGTTCGCTCCAGCTGACCTCGCCGCGTTTCCATGCTCTTTCGGACCGAGGCTGCATCGTCGGCGAACACGATCGCGACCTCCGCCTGGTCCGGACCACCGACCAGACGGACGTTCTCGGGCAGCGGTTCGAGGAGGGTCACCCGGACCGGGTGCGACAACCACAAGGTGCCGGCCGGTTTGATCAGCAGCTTCTGCGCGACCGACTTGGGACTCATCGATTCCTCATCGTCGCAACGTAACGCGCGGGTGCACGGAGTGGTCGCTGCCGCCGCCGGACGTTTCCGCGATATCGACAATTCGGACAGTTGTCAGGCTCGGTACCGTTGAACGTCAGCCCGCGAGATGCCCCCGATGATCGAGCGGTGCGTGCGCCATGATCGCGGGCAGGTGGCCGGTGAAGAAGATGTGGGACCGCAATTCGCGTCGGCTGCGCGTCCCGGTCTTGTCGAAGATCGCCTTGAGGTGGTCCTGAACCGTCCACGGTGAGATGACCAGCCGCTCAGCGATCGCCGCGGTATCCAGACCGGACGCCACCAGCACCGCCACCTCGCGCTCGCGTGCGGTGAGGCCGAACAGCTCGAGCAGCCGCGGTGCCGCGTGCTCCTCACGAGCCGGCTGAACCACGATTGCCACCCGGCCGGCGGCTGGACCGTCCGGGAGCGAGCCGTGCATCGTCAACCAGCCGGCGGCGGTCGGCACATGCAGGGGCGCGGGCGAGCGTCCCTCTCGCCCGGCTCTGCGGGTCTCGGCGGCCAGCGAGGTCACCGGCACCGGCACCGTGCGGACCACTCCGCCATGCCGGAGCAGCGGCTCGATCAGCGGCGCAGCCGTGGGACTGATGAGCTCGATCGCGTCCGACGGGCCGAGCACCAGCAGACCCGGTGCCAGGTCGTCGGTGAACCGCCGTCCGGCGTCGAAACGGACGGAGTTGCGCAGCGACGCCGCGATCGGCCGGGAGAGCCGGGCCATGAGCCTGGCATCCTCCGGCCGGAAGTCACCGCTCGCCTCGGACCGGTGCATCACCACGCAGCCCCACGCACGTCCACGCGTCACCATGACGGTGCGCATCTCATACGGCGCACCAACAACCGCGAGAAAGTCGTTGTAGCGAGCGCTGCGGCCCGGGCAGCCGCGGGTGGTCTCACTGAGGATCGCCGACGGGGTACGCCGCCACGCCAGCGACGCGAAGGTGTTGACATCGGGACGCGCGTACTCGCTGGCGATGACACTGCCTGCCGCCTGCGCCTCGGTCTCTGCGCTGATGAATCCTCGCTCCAGCAGCTCCACCGGGTTGGCGGTCGTCATGAGCAGGGTGTCGGGGTCCAGTCCGTGCCAGCAGGCGGCGTCGACCGGGAATGCCCGGCGGATTCGCGCGGCCAATTCGCGGTGCAGGTCGTCGCGCGGCAAGCCGCGTGCTCCCAAGCGCTCGACCTCGGCAATGAGCCGGTCACCGGTCCATCTGTCCACGCCGCCATTGTGTCCGTAATCGCGGCCGCCGGCGCCAGATGCGCGAAAGATCCCAGATCCGCGGGGATGCCCCCGCCACTACCGGCGCCCAACACTGATGACGCACAACACCGTGCACTCACCAGGAGGAATCCATGCCCGCGATCACCACCACGCCGATCACCACCACGCCGCCCACCACCACGCCGCCAACCACCACGCCGCCCACCACGCCGCCCACCCCCACGGCCACCCGGACCCTGTGTTTCGCGGCGCCGCTGCTGCCGGGCGCGACCGCGACCGATCGGGAGGAGATGCTGTCATGTTGGACTGGCGAGCGCAGCGCCGCGCACCGTGAATCCCGCCGCCGCCACGGCATCACCCGGGAGGCAGTGTGGATCCAGACCACCCCCGCGGGGGACATCGCCGTCGTGCTGATCGAATCCCCGGACATCGCCGCTGCGCTCTTGGGTCTCGCCAACTCAGCGGACGATTTCGATATGTGGTTCCGCACTCACCTCGCCGACGTGCACGGCATCGACCTCGCCGCCGGGATGGCAGCTCCCGAAAGGGTTCTCGACGTCAGCATCTGATCCCCGAACCGCAAATGATGCCGATCAGTTTGGTGGCGTGTTCCGCGCCGAATCGAGCGGGTGACTCCAAGGGCGTTCCGGAAGTCACCCTGTGCGATCGTGGATGCGGTCGGCAGTCGAACCTGGGAATCCGACGCAGCGAATCCGACGCAGCGAATCCGAGGGGAGAGTGGCGCTCATGGCACTGGCAGACAGCGAAGCGTTCAGCGGATTCGCGGTCGACGATCTCGCCGCCGCCCGCGAGTTCTACGGCACCACGCTGGGACTGCGGGTGTCCGACTTGCCGGACAATCCGTGGCTGATGCGGCTGAATCTCGCGGGCGGTCGGGATGTGCTGGTGTACCAGAAACCCGATCACGCACCGACGTCCTACACGATCTTGAACTTCCCCGTGCAGGACGTCGGTGCGGAGGTTGACGAATTCGCCGGTCGCGTCGTGGTGTTCCAGCGCTATGACGGGATGCCCCAGGATGCCGCCGGCGTCATGTGCGGGAACGGCCCGGACATTGCCTGGTTCACCGATCCGGCCGGCAACATCCTGTCGGTGGTGGCACAGGACTGACCTGCTCAGCCCCGCAGGTCGATGCTGGCCGACTCTCCGCCGCGGATGTCGACGCAGACCAGCTCGTTCCCGTCCCGGTCGAGTGCCCAGTAGGTCCCCTCCAGCAACTCCGCGAAAACTGCTGCGCTCACTACATTCTGGCTGCGGCCGGCGACGGCGCGGTTCCACACTCCGGTGTGGATCGAGATCGGCGGCTCGTGTTCCGATCGCAGGTGTAGCTCGGTGCCCACCGCAGAGGAGTCCATGGTCGCGACCAGCGCGCCCACGTCACCGCCGATGTCGAGCACAGGGGGGCCGCCGTGCACATGCGGGTGCGTTTCCGCTGTGTTCATGCCGGTGTTCATGCCGGTGTTCATGCCGGTGTTCATGCCGGTGCTCATGCCGGTGCTGATGCCTGTGCTCATGCCGACAGC
>JBBQGJ010000284.1:0-9069 GCA_038322925.1 Mycobacteriales bacterium | reverse complement strand
GACGGCGATCCGCTGTTCGAGAAGCTCGACAACGACGGGGAAGTCGCCGCGGCTCAACGCGCAGAACGCCTCGGCGAGGTGCACCTGGACGGCGGCCCCGGCCACCCCGGCCAGCGTGCCGCAGCGTTTCGCCTCGGCGATCGCCCGGTCTGCGTCGTCGTGCCGTCCGCGCGCCGCCGACTCGATCGCCAGCGTCGCACTGGCGGATCCGACATCGACGACGTAGCCGAGTTCGACTCCCAGCTCGACGACCTCGCCGGCCAAGGCATACGTGAGCTCATGCTGCCCGAACATCATCGCTCCGGCGGCGATGATGTCCAGTGCAAGCGGAAGCACGCCGATCGCGCCACTGGCCCGGGCCGCGGAGATCCGCCGATCCATATACGTCATTGCCCGCTGGGGTTCCCGGATCCAGCCGGCAGCCAAGATGGCGATCACCAGGTACCGCGGATCGTCCCGCAGGGCAGGCTCCGTTTCCAGCAGTTCCAGCGCCCGCATGCCGGGCGGGCGCGCCTGTTCCCAGTGTCCGGCGAAGGCCAATGCGGCGGCGCGGGTGTAGCAGGCCAACATCTCCTGCTCAGGGTCGGTCAGGTCGGCGACAGCGGCGAGCGCTTCGGCGGCGTCGGCCACGCCCTGCGGCGAACCCAGCCGGTAGCTGACCTGAGCCAGCTCGACGAGCGCCCGCAGCCGCACGGTTCCCGTGCCCAGGCCCGCGGCCTTCCGCAGCAGTGTCGCCGCGGATAAGGGACGGACCCCGAGTTCTGTTCGAGGAAACCCAGCCCGAACAGCACCCTGGCCCTGGCCTGCTGCGGAGAGCCGGTTGAATCGTCGGCCACGGTGCCGGCCAACTTCTTGGCGCGCAGCACATCTCCGCTGAGCACCGCGTCTTCGACCGCCGAGGCCATGGCATCCGCGGCCAGCGTCGTTGCCGACGACAACTGCGCGGCCCGCTCGAAGAGCGCCGACGAAGCGGCGTAGCCCGAGCGCGACCGCTGGCCGACCGCCAGCCGGTGCAACTCCGCAGCGAGATGGTCGTCAAAGCCGATGGCCGCCTCTGCGCGGTGCCTGATGCTTGCTGCGGGCCGGTCCACCAGGGCAGCGGCGATACAGTGGTGAGCCGATCGGCGATCGGCGGCGCTCGCCTGCTGCCAGACCGCCGCCCGGATCAGCGGATGCCGGAACGTCAGCGAGCCATCGGTCAGGATCAGCGCACCGAACTGCTCCGCCTCCGCCAGCGACACCGCTGGATCGAATCCCTCGTCGTGCAACGCGGCCACCACCGGACCAGCCGCATGATCCATGGACGCCGCGGCGATCACCAGCGCCCGGCGCGCCCCGGCCGACAGATCTGACTGATGCGCGAGGAAACCGGCGCTCAGCCGCTGCCCGACGGGCAGCACGGACGGTAGCGGCGCCGAACCGCGGAGTTGCTCAGGAGTGAGCCCTTTGGCCGCCTCGAGGATGGCCAGCGGGTTTCCGGCTGTTTCGGTGACCAGTCGTTCGATGACGGTGCGCGTCGTCAACCGCTGGGACAGCAGCGCGGCGGAGGCCGTGGCAGTCAACCCGGACAGGCGGAACTCGTTGATACCGACCAACTCCGGCGCCGTCTCGCCGTCACGGCGGGCGAAAAGGAACACCACCGCGTCGTGCCGCATCCGCCGGGCGGCGAACAGCAGCACCGTCTGGGATTCACGGTCGATCCATTGCAGATCGTCGATCACCACGAGAATCGGCAGCTCCTGCGAGGCCAGCGACAGGAGGGAAACGGTCGCAGCGCCGACGAGGAACGGGCCGCTCGGCGATCCCCCCGCCGACCAGCCCATCGCGATCTCCAGCGCAGCCCGCTGCGGCGGCGGAATCTGCGACAGCCGGTCGCGTAGGGGAGTGATGATCTCGGCGAGACTCGCGTGACCGAAAGCGAACTCGCTCTCCACGCCGGTCGCGCGCAAACAGTGAAATCCAGTTGTGGCCGATTCGGCCGCGTCGAGCAGGGACGTCTTGCCGATCCCGGGTGGGCCGGCGAGGCACAGACTCGACCCGCGGCCACCCCGCGCAGCGTCCAGCGCGGAAGTGATGGCCGACAGCTCGGCCTCCCGCCCGACCAGCATGGCCGTGGATACTACGGGGCCCTGGGACGCAGCGCAGGCGGTGCAGCGGACTTCTGCTCAGCTCCACGCCGGCGACGCCAACGGACGGCTTGCGTCGTAACCCCGATGCAGCACAAGGAGTTCCTCCATGATCACGTTCTTGGTGGTGATCGGGTAGCCCTCGATCGCCCGGGCTCCCCGGCGGATGAAGAAACACGAGACAGCTCAGACACTATCGTCGGCCTTTGTCCTCATCGCGGCCCTCTCAAGGAACGCGATTGTTGCGGACCAGACCCTCGTGGTGACTGCGCGGCTCGACCGCGCACCAGCCCACCGGTTCGTCATCAAGGAACGCGCAGCGAGGCCGCTGGTCGTGTCCGCGTTCGGAATGCCCGCTATCGGTCTGCTGACGCAGCCGTACTGGCCGGCTGTCCAATAGTGTCTTGCGCGACAGAATGTTAGGGACTAACAGTCGGATCGTGAGCGCCCCGCCAACCGTCAGCGCGAGTCCGGCCGCGCCGAGCAAGATCCAGCGGACCCGGGCGCGAATCCTCACTGCGGCAATAGATCTGTTCACCCGCGCCGGGTACGAGAAGACCACCGTCGCGCAGATTGCCGCGGCGGCCGGCGTCACGGAGATGACGTTCTACCGGCACTTCGGCTCGAAGGATCAGCTGCTGGTGGACGACCCGTACGACCCGCTCATCGTCGCGGCGATCGCCGCTCAACCTCGGACGCTGCCCCTGCTGCAACGCGCCGCACGCGGCGCGCGGTCGGCGTGGCGAAATCTGCCGATCACCGACGAGGAGCCCGTGCGGGAGCGGCTGGCCATCGTGGCGGCGACCCCCAGCCTGATGCCCGCCGTCCGGGGTGGGACAGCCGCGACCGAGACCGCCATCGCCGATCAGTTGACCCGCGACGGCGCCGATGCCACCGACGCCGCTGTGGCGGCCGCCGCCGTGATGGCCGCGCTGATGACCGGGCTCCTCCGGTGGGCGTCCGTCGGTGACGGCGCCCGCCTGTCCGCTGCCATCGAACGCTCCCTCGACGTCCTGGAGTCACCATGACCGAACACGCCCTTGCCCTGACCGACGTGTCCCGCAACTATCGCGGCGGCGCGGGTGTCCAACAGATCGACCTTTCCGTCCGCCGGGGCGAGATCCACGCGCTCGTCGGGCTCAACGGGGCCGGAAAGTCCACCCTGATGAAGCTCATGGTCGGCATGCTGAGGCCGACCTCCGGTCGGATCGAGGTGCTGGGCCGCAGTGCCACCGAGGCCGAGCCGGCCACCTGGTCGAGAGTCGGTGCGCTGCTGGAACATCCGCTGATCTACGGCGAGCTGGACGGCCGGACGAATCTGCAGCTCGCCGCGCGGCTCCGCGGCGTCCCGACGGCGCAGCGCGGCCCGATGGTGGAAGCCATCCTGGCGGAGCTCGACCTCGGCCGCTACGCGGCGGTGCGCGCCCGGCGGATGTCGCTGGGGAACCGGCAGCGGCTGGGGTTGGCCGGAGCGTTGCAGCACCAGCCCGACCTGATCATCCTTGACGAGCCGACCAACGCCCTCGACCCGTCGGCCGTGATCCGGCTGCGCGAGGCGTTGCTGCGGCGGGCGGCGGCCGGCGCCGGGATCCTGGTCTCCAGCCACCATCTCGACGAGGTGGCCAGAATCGCCACCCGAATTTCCGTGATCGCGGAGGGCCGGATGGTCGGCACCCTCGACCCCGACGGTATTGACATCGAGCGGGCGTTCTTCGCGCTCGTTCACGAGGCGATGGCGATGGCGAGGACATCATGAACACCTTTCTTGATGGCCTGGCGGTCGAGACCCGCAAGGCCCGTTCCTCCCGGGTCCTGTGGTCCACGGGCCTGCTGCTCGTGCTCGGCGCCAATGGTCTGGCGGCGACGATGGTGCTGGCGGCTCGGAGCGGCGACGCCCAGCTACTGGCCAAATTGGGACCGCAGGCAGCAGCCGGTGATTGGACCGCAATGCTGTCGGCGGCCGCTCAGATCACCTCTGCTGGCGGGCTTCTCGCATTCGGGGTGGGCGCGAGTTGGCTGTACGGCAGGGAATTCGCCGAAGGGACGGTGTCCGGCCTCTTCGGCCTGCCGGTGTCCCGCGGTCGGCTCGCCGGCGCGAAGCTCGTGGTGTACGCCGGCTGGTCCCTGGTCGTCTCCGCGTTGATGACGGTGATCCTGCTGGGTGCGGGCGTCGCGATCGGATTGGGCGTTCCGGATGCCGCCACGGTCGCCGGGCTTGGGCGCCAGTTCGCCTTGGGCGTCCTGACCGCGTCGATCGCTGTGCCGGCCGGTTGGGCGTCATCGCTCGGTCGCGGGCTGCTGCCCGGGATCGCCGCCAGTGTCGGCATTCTCGTGCTGGCGCAGGTGGCCGTGCTGGCCGACTTCGCCTCGTGGGTGCCCTTTGTGGCGCCGGCGTTCTGGGCGTTGCAGCCGGCGTCGTCGGCGCTGCCGCTGCTGGTCGTGCCGGTGATCCCGATCCTCTTCGGTGCGGCAACGGTCACCACGTGGCGACGGCTGCAGCTGGATCGGTAGCCCGGCTCGTATCGGCGTGGTCCGCACCGCGAAAGGGCTCGCAGACGCCCGACTCGCCGCGGTCAGTTGCCTGACCCTGAGACGTGTCGTGATGCGGCTCGATTTCTGAAGTGTTGGGACGACTGGTTGATCCGCCGATCAGGGATGCTGTCGGGATGAATGTGGCTGACCGGCAAGACCCGCTGGAACGAGCGGGCTACCGGCGATCGACCGGTTCGCCCCGCGGAGAAGCCCGGCGCCGGGAACTGCTCGACCGGGTCACCGACGACCTCGCGGCCAATGGGCTGGTCGACTTCTCGCTGCGACGCGCCGCCCGCGCGGCCGGAACCACACACAAGGTGCTCCTCTACCACTTCGCCAGCGCCGACGACCTGTTGGTCCAGGCGATCCTGCAGCTACGCGATCGACGCATCGAGAACGGCATGGTCGCGGCGAGCCTGGGTGCTGGCGAACAGAAACTGTCCGCGCGGGTCCGCGCCATCTGGCCGATCCTGATCCGCCACGAGGGCCAGGTGCTCGATCAGGCCATCGGTCTGGCCATGTACGACCCGGAGCGGTATGCGGCGCTCAGCAGCGGAGCATCGCAGCAGTATCTGCCGTCGCTGCTGTCCCTGTGCCCGGCGGACTGGTCGGACCGCCGCAAACTCGAGGTCGCGGAAATGATCCTTGCCGCGTTTCGGGGCTTCCTGATCGACCGGTTGGCCAGCGGGGACACCTCTGGCGTCGACGCGGGTCTGGACGCGTTGACCCGGGCGCTCGACCGGGAAGAGGCGGCGGCCGAGTAGCCGTTGGTGTTTCGAATCGCGGGAGGTCTGGACGTTGATGTGAACCGCGTGGTTCACTTTGGTATGGCTGAGATCGAACTCTCCGTCGGGACAATCGAGTACCACGACACCGGCGGCGACGGTCCGGTGATCGTGTTGCTGCACGGGTTGCTGATGGACAGCTCGCTATGGGCCGACGTGGTCGCCGAGTTGTCGACCGACTTCCGTTGCCTCGCGCCGACTCTGCCGATGGGCGCGCACCGGGACGCCATGCACGACGATGCCGACCTCTCGCTGCCACGGATGGCAGGGCTGGTGGCGGAGTTCCTCGACCGGCTTGATCTGCACGACGTAACGTTGGTCGGCAACGACACCGGCGGCGCGTTGGTCCAACTGCTGGCGTGCGACGACTCGCCGCGGATCGGCCGGATCGTGTTGGCGTCGTGCGAGGCGTTCGACAACTTCCCGGCCCGCGTGACGGGGACGACGCTGGCGCAGACCGGCAAACTGCCCCCTGTGCTTTTCGGCCTGTTCATGCAACAGATGCGGTTGCGGCCGGTCCGACGACTCCCGATCGCCTTCGGTTGGCTGACCAAGCGCGGAGACGCCACCACCGCTCGCTGGATGAAGCCCGTCCTGCAGCAGCGCGAGATTCGCCGGGACGCGGTCCGGATGTTGCGCGCCATCGCGGGACAGCCGAACCTCTTGGTCGACACAGCTCGGGACCTGCCGAGTTCGAGCGACCAGCTTTGGTGGTATGGGCCAGCGAGGACCGGGTCATGCCGCTCGAGCATGGGCGTCGGCTCAGCGAGCTCCTGCCGGACGCGCGTCTGGTCGAGATCGCCGACAGCTACACCCTTCTGCCGCTGGACCAGCCCGCGCGGTTGGCGGGGGTGATCCGGGAGTTCGTCCTTGAGTCGGCCGCCGACGTCCCTGCTCCCGCGGTGGGAAGCCCGGACAGGACCTCCTGACGGACTGCAACCGTCGATCCTCAAGAGGGTGAGAGACCTGGGGCATCCGGCGGAGGGGGTCAATTGGTGGAACCGGATGAACCGCGCAAGCGGTCGTTTGCCGCAGCCGTGTCCCAAGCGATGTGAACGCAGTCTGACCTGCTCGGGACCGAACCCTCGGGTCGCTACTCAACGAGTTTAGCGAGCATCCGGTCGACGTGAGGCACCGTCCTTTCCTATGATCGGCCCACGCGGCCCGACGGGCATCTCCTACCGGAGACAGACCCCCACCCGCACGAGTTTCTTCGTGCTGCCCGGGGGGCCTCCGTGACGTTGCTGCGACAAGGCGGTCGCGCGTTTGCAGATTTCACCGCGCAACCTTCTGTGGTGGAGGGTCGGCTGGCCGACTTGTTACGTTTTCGCACCGGGCGTGGACCATCTCCGGCCGAAGCCCGTTCCTGGTCCGGAAGTCTGCCGATCCTGGCTCAGGACATCCTCGATGCAGGCCTCGAGAGCGTCGAAGTTCTCATCGAGCACCAGCTGCCACTCACCAGCAAGCGGGTTGACGTCATCCTGGCCGGACGACATCCCAGCACGGGCGCGGCATCCTTTGTTGTGATCGAGCTGAAGCAATGGAGCAACGCGACCCTCTACGACCACACCGGTGAGCTTGTGACCGTCCAGGGCGCCCCCGGTGGTCCACGACTCCATCCCGTCGCCCAGGTGCAGCGATATTGCGACTACCTCGTCGACTTCACATCCTCCCTGGAAGACGAGCAGGATCCAGTTGCCGGGGCCGCCTATTTGCACAACGCCACCGCGGACCTCGAACAAGAACTCGGCGGCTATCCACAGTCCGACCGCGGGCGGCTATTCACCGGAGCGGGACGGGGGAAGTTCGTCCAGTTCCTTCAGTCACGATTGGAATCCGGCGTTTCGGGCTCGCCTTACGCAGACCGACTGCTCCATTCGGCTGCCGCGCCATCACGCCAACTGCTGACGGTCGTCGCCGAAGAACTGGCCGCCCGTGAGCAGTTTGTTCTGCTCGACGAGCAAGCCGTGGCATTCGATCTGGTGTTGCACGCGGTCGAGGAGGCGCGAGCGGGCGACCAAAAGACTGCGGTGATCATCAGCGGAGGACCGGGCAGCGGAAAGAGCGTCATTGCCTTGAGTCTCATGGGCGCTTTGGCAGCGCGGGGGCGGACCGTCGTACATGCCACCGGATCCAGGGCATTTACGCAGACCCTTCGAGATGTCAGCGGTTTCCGGAAGGCCAGGGCCGCGACGGTCTTCAAGTACTTCAACTCCTTCATGGACGCCGAGCGCAACGGACTTGACGTGCTGATCCTCGACGAAGCCCACCGGATCAGGGAGACATCCGAAAATCGTTACACCCGCGCTGCTCTGCGCACTGGAAGGCCGCAAGTGGATGAGTTGCTGGCCACCGCCCGAGTCCCGGTCTCTCTTCTGGATCAACACCAGATCGTCCGACCTCGTGAGATGGGGACCGCCGAGGACATCGCGGATCACGCCATGGCCGCAGGTCTTCGGGTGCATCAAGTCTCGCTCGACGCCCAGTTCCGTTGCGGTGGCAGTGAGGCCTATGTCAATTGGGTACAGAGTCTGCTCGGCCTCGCGGGCGATGGCCCGATCGAGTGGGCTGCCGACGAGCGGTTCGCTCTCGACGTGGTGGAAACGCCCTCGGAACTCGAATCCAGGCTCGCCGCCTACCGAGACACAGGCTACGGCGCCAGGGTGACTGCTGGGTTCTGCTGGCCGTGGAGTGACCCGAAATCGGACGGCGCTCTGGTTCGCGATGTCGAGATCGGCTCCTGGTCACGCCCATGGAATCTCAAGGGCGATCGCGGACTACCAGGTGCGCCTCCGTCCGCCTTGTGGGCGTCCAAGCCCGAAGGATTCGGGCAGGTCGGTTGTGTCTACACCGCGCAGGGCTTCGAATACGACTGGAACGGCGTGATCATCGGCCCCGACCTTGTGTGGCGGAAGGATCGCTGGGTCAGCCGACGCAGCTTCAACAAGGATCCGGACTTTCGGTCGGCATCAGCGGTAAATGATGCCCAATTCGATCGACTCGTTCGCCACGTCTATAAGGTTCTGATGACTCGGGGGATGGTTGGCACACTCCTGTATAGCACCGATGAAGAGACCAGGGAACTGTTGCGATCGTTGATTCCCTAACGCAGGCCCTCTGTTGCTGTCGACGGTCATCTCAAGCGTGTCGCTGTTCACGACCAATCTCATCGCGGCTTCAGCGTGGCGGCTCTCCACGAACCGCCGGTAATTGCAAACGTCAGCAACCCGCCGTCGAAACCAATGTTGGCGCTTCAGGAAGTCGACAAGGTCTTCGCTCTTGCGTCAGCGACGCACCCCTGCTGGATCCGAAACAGCTCTGAACGATCGGTGGTGCTCTGAGACCGTGAAGGACTCCAGCGTCGTCCATGCCGGGTCCACGACTGCTGAGGAGCATATCCACACTGCGGTTACGGTCGGTTGCGCGCGTTCGACTCGCTGCCCACTACGCTTAGTCTGCCGGCGAAGTCAGATTCCCGTCAATGTGGCGGCGAGACTCACGAAAACTGCCCGCGAAACGCTCTCCGTGCCTCACGTAGGAATGCCCGCGTAGCGGTGAGCGTGGTAGGGCATGAAGAGTGGGTTGTCGATGACGTCTCGTGCCGAGGTCACCACGAGGTACGCCCG
>JBBQGJ010000283.1:0-9093 GCA_038322925.1 Mycobacteriales bacterium | reverse complement strand
GTCGGCAATCACGTCCGGTTCGGAGACGGAAGGGTCGCCGCACGATCGAGCGCGTCAGGTCAGCGGGGGCTCTTCCGTTGCCTGCGCCGCCCACAGATCGGGTCCAAAGACCTCGTACCGGATCTGGGAGGCGGGAACTCCGCGGGCCAGCAGGTCCGAGCGGACGTGCCGCATGAACGGCAGCGGGCCGCAGGTGAAGACCTGGATCCCGTCCGGCAGCGGGATCTGCGAGAGGTCCATCAGTCCCTGCTGGGACCGGTCGTCCCCGGCTTCCACGGTCTCGTACCAGGTGTAGGCGGTGAAATTGTCGATGTGCCGGGCAACATGCAACACGGTGCCCCGCAGCGCATGATCCTGCGCGGTGCGGTCCGCGTGCGCCACGATGACCGTGCGTTCGGGCTGGGTGTGGGCGATGTGTTCGATGATCGGCAGCACTGTGGTGATCCCTGCCCCCGCGCTTGCCAGCAGCAGCGGGCCGTCCGAAGGATCGAGCACGAAGTCGCCGGCCGGTGCGCTGACGTCCAGCACGTCGCCGTCCCGGAGATCGTCGTGCAGGTAGGAGGACACCCGGCCGTCCGGCGCGCCGTTCGCCCCACGCACCCGACGCACGGTGATCTGCAGACGGGTGCCGAAGGCCGTCGAGGAAACGGTGTACTGGCGGGGCTGGCGGTCCCCGTCCGGGAGGTTGACGAAGACCGACACGTATTGGCCCGGCCGGATCTGCGGGAGATCGCCACCATCGGCCGGCTCCAGCACCAGGGAGATGACGTCCGCCGTCTCCTCGATCCGGCGGACCACCCGGTACGGGCGCAGGGCGTGAATCGGGTCGGTGCCGGCCTGTTGGTAGAGCCGGGCCTCCAGCGCGATCAATTGGGCGGCGAACAGCCAGTAGACCTCACCCCACGCGTCGGCTACCTCGGGTGTGATCGCGGCGCCGAGCACGTCGGCGACCGCGCCCAGCAGATGGTGGCCGACGATGGTGTACTGCTCGGGCCGGATGCCGAGCGAAACATGCTTGTACGCAATGCGTGTGATGACGTGATCGAAGGAGGGCGCCGTCGGGTCGATCAACTGGACGGCATAGGCGACCACGGCGCCGGCCAATGCCTGGCTCTGCTCTCCGGTGGCCTGGTTGCCCTGGTTGAACACCCTGAGCAACTCGGGATACTCGGCGAACATCCGCGGGTAGAAGCGGGCCGTGATCTGCTCGGCATGATCGGCCACCACGGCGGCGGTGGCCTTGACCATGGCCTCGGATCCGGCGGAGAGCAGCGAGTCACGTGATGGTGTCATTCGACCAACTATGGCCCGATGTTCGCTGCGCGGCGCGGTCGGACCTGGTCAGCGGGGTACGAACAGGCTGGTTGGGCGTGCGGGTCCGGCGTCGTGGCCAACCAGCAGTCGAGGGGCCGGCCGGGCCACCGGATGATCACGATTTCCGGCCCTTTGAGGTCGTCCAGCAGCGCGGAAGGGCCAACAACGGTGATCATCCGTGATCGTCCAGGCGTTGGTTGGCTGGGCCCTTCGGCCCTACCCCGAATTCCGTCACAGGGCAACGCTCGTCATGAGGTGGGGGCCGATCGTTGCCGCGCAGCTCGCCGGGGATGCGCCGGCTCGGTTGGACAGCTACACCACCGTGGTCACCACCGCGATCGACGCGGCCGTCATCACGCCCGCCGCCTTCGTCGCCGGAATCCTGATCCTGCGCCGGTCCGCGGCCGGCTATCTGATGGCTTTCCCGCTGGTGGTGCTCGAAGCCATGCTGGCGCCGATGATCGCGGCGCAGACGACCAGCCAGGTGCTGGCCGGGGTCTCCCTCCAACCGGGCGAGATCATCGGCCCGCTGGCCGGTTTCACCGTGCTGGCCGGTGTTGCGGTGTGGGTGCTGATGATGGTCCTGCGCGCCGTCCAGCCCTGACAGTTGCGGAGTCCGGCCGGGGGTCACGGGGGCCGGGCCGAGGACCGATGCCGGGCCGACTCAGCCGGTGGCCGAGGCCGAGTTGGTGGCCGCGTCACCGGGTCCCGTGCCGTGACCGGCGGTCTCCGCGGCCCACGCCTCGGAGCGGCGCTTGATGCCGGTCAACATCGTGCGGACCAGCCGGAAGTCGGCATCCTCGGTCGGCAGCAGGCCGCGCGGGAGGCCGGGGTCGATGTGCTGCCGCTGACGGCCTCGGGTGATCAACCGGCACGACCGCTCGTCGATCGGCCGGAGCACCCAGACCCAACTGCCCCAACCCGTTTCCCACAGCAGCCACTCGGGTCGGCGGAACGAGGAAATGTGCAGCACGGTCCGCCGTCCACCGCTTCTCGGGTCGATCGTCGAGGCCGGTGCGGGATCGTCTTCGGCGGGGCGCGAACGAAATCTGCCGTGCCTGGTCGGGTCGGTCGGCGGCGCAGTGGAGACGTCGTAGGCGTACCGGCCGTCCGGACCGAATCCGACCTGGACCAGCCAAGGCCAGATCTGATCCGGCCGCGCGTTGACGGTGATCGCTCTGGTGAATGACACCCGCGGCAATGGGCATATGTCGTCGCCGGGCAACGTCTCGGCCACTTCCGCGGGTGTCGCACCCCAGCACAGCTGCCAGCGACGGTAGGCGGACGTGGCGCCGGAAGCGAACGGCATGCTGGTGACCTTTCCCTCGGGCATGGAATCGAGCCAAACGGTGTCACGGCCGTGGTGAACAGAGGCGATGGTCCCGCCTCCGGTTGTCCAAGGGACCTTCGCCCCTGGTGAGTGGGACGTCGTTCTCTGCTCAAACGGGCGAATACGGACGAACGTAGAACTGTTCCGATCCGGGAATGTGAGTCGAGGAGGCCCGCCATGACATCGGCGGCTGCCGCAAGTCCCGTCCGCCTGCAAGGCCGGCTGGATGTGCCGCTCAATCGGTGGCTCTGGTTGGTCAAGTGGCTGCTGGTCATCCCGCACCTCATCCTGCTGTTCTTCCTGTGGATCGCCTTCGGTGTGCTGACCTTCATCGCATTCTTCGCCATCCTGTTCACCGGGCGATATCCCCGCGTGCTCTTCGACTTCAACGTCGGTGTGCTGCGGTGGTCCTGGCGAGTGGCCTACTACGCGTACGGCGCGCTGGGCACCGACCGGTACCCGCCGTTCAGCCTCCACGACGAGCCCGATTATCCGGCGACGTTGGACATCGCCTATCCGGAACGGCTTTCACACGGCCTGGTACTGGTGAAGTGGCTACTGGCGTTGCCGCAGCTGGTGCTGGTGGCGATCTTCGCCGGCGGCGGTTCCTACCTGGCGAGCCGCGCCGACCAATGGGTGTTCAATTTCGGCGGCGGGCTGGTCGGGCTGCTGGTGTGCTTCGCCGGTGTAGCGCTGCTGTTCACCGGCCGCTATCCGCGCGGGCTGTTCGACTTCATCCTCGGGCTGGATCGTTGGGTCCTGCGGGTGAGCGCCTATGTCGGGCTGATGACCGACGCCTACCCGCCGTTCCGATTGGACCTCGGCGGAAGCGATCCGGCCATCGCCGTCATCGCGTCGGACACACCCGTCATCGGGTCGGACACACCCGTCATCGGGTCGGACGACCCGGTCACCCCGCCGGCGCAGTTCGCTGAGCCACCGGCGACCGGGCCCGAGGGGTGGCCACCTCCGCCGCCGCAGCCTACCCACGCCTCCTCCCGAAGCGGTTGGGGTGCAGGCAGTGTGATCGCCGTGGTGATCGGCTCGCTACTTGCGCTCGGGGGTGTTGGGTCCATCGCGGGCGGCGCCGCAGTGCTGGTGGTCGACGGCCACGCCAGGGGAGCGGACGGGATGCTCAGCACGTCCAGCGAGAACTTCGCCACCGATGCGTATGCCTTGCAGTTCGGCACCGCGGATATCTCCTGGGCGAACGGCGGCAGCGCCGCCACCGGTGACTGGCTCGGTGAAATTCAGGTCCGCGCGGAGGGTCGTTCGTCCGACATTCCCTTGTTCGTCGGCCTCGCCGCCGAATCCGATGTGACGCGGTACCTGTCCGGTGTGCGGGTGGATCGGGTCACCGATATCCGTGCCCTCCCGTTCTCGGTGGCCTACCGGTCACAGGGATCGGCGGCTCCCACGGTGCTGCCGGCCAGCGAGGACTTCTGGGTGGCGTCGGTGTCCGGCGTCGGCAAGCAGACGCTGAGCTGGAATGCCGCACCGGGCCGTTGGGTGCTCGTCGTGATGAACGCCGACGGCAGCGCGCCGGTGGCGGCCGCTCTGGCGCTCGCCGCGGAGGTCCCGGTGCTGACACCCGTTGGTTGGGTGCTCATCGGCGTCGGCATCGGACTGGTGCTGTTGGGAACGGTGCTGATCGTGGTCGGCATCCTCTCCGCCCGGTCGCGGGCGAAGGCCTACCGGGAAGCGGAATTCGGCTGGGTGTAACCCCCGCCGGGCGTCGCGGAACCGCTCGAAGAGCCACCCTGGTTGTCACCCAGAGGGTCACGTGGAGGATCGACAGAGGGTCACGTGGAGGATCGATGATCAAGGTGATGGTGGCGTACGCCACCAAAATGGGTGCGACGAAAGGAATCGCCGACGTGATCGGTGACGAATTGACCCGCGACGGAATCGATGCCCACGTCCACAATGCCGCTGCCGTGAAGGATCTCAAGGGTTACGACGCGGCGGTGATCGGCAGTGCGATCTACACCAATCGATGGCGTCCGGAGGCGATCCGGTTGCTGTCGTTGGCCGACCGTGGCCACCCGATTCCGGTCTGGTTGTTCCAGAGCGGACCCCTCGGCAAGGATCCTGAGACCGGCGAGGGCGCCGATTCGATGCAGGTGGCGATTCCGGCGAAGGTCGCCCGGCTTGCGGAGTCGATCGGCGCGCCGGTCCCGGTGACCTTCGGTGGGAGGATCGATGCCGCGACCGCCAAGGGATTCATCGCGAAGAGGATGGCCAAGGGCCCCATGGCTGGGGATTTCCGGGATTTCGACCGGATCCGGCAGTGGGCGGACGGCATCGCCGAACAACTGACCGCATCGAAACACGTCGACAACCGGTGATGATTCGAGCGGTCCGAGCGAGCCAGGACCGGCCCCTACACTGACGATTTCGGCGTGCGGCCGACGGCAACAAACCCGGTGGTGCACACCGTGTGCCGGCGCTGAGGGGACGGGTTGATGCTCAAGGTCGGCATGCTGGGTCCGATCGCCTGGCGAACGCCGCCCAGCCACTACGGCCCGTGGGAGCAGGTCACCAGCCTGATCACCGAGGGGCTCGTCCGCCTCGGCATTGACGTCACGTTGTTCGCCACCCTGGATTCCCGCACGTCAGCCAGTCTCGACGGAGTCTGCCCGCAGCCGTATGCGGAGCACCCGGAGATGGACGGCCGGGTCTGGGAGGCGCTGCACGTGGCGCACGCGCTGGGCAGGTCAGCCGACTTCGATCTTCTGCACAACCAGCTCGACTGGTTGCCGCTGGCCTTCTCCGAACTCTGTGCGGCGCCGATGGTCACCACGATCCACGGCTTCTCCGGTCGCGCGATACTGCCCGCCTATCGGTCCGCACGGTCGTCCTTCGTGTCGATCTCCGATTCCGACCGGGTGCCGGAGTTGGATTACGTGGCCACGGTTCATCACGGCATCGACCTCACCGCGCTGCCGTTCTCGGCCGTCGGCGGCGAGGATCTGGTCATTCTCGGCCGCATCCATCCGGACAAGGGCACGGCGCAGGCCATCGACATCGCCCGCAGGGCGGGCCGCCGGCTGGTGATCTGCGGCATCGTCCAGGACGAGGGCTATTTCCGTGACGAGGTGGAACCGCAAATCGACCACGACCGGGTGCGCTATCTGGGTTCCGTCGGTCCGGACGAACGGGCACGGGTGCTCGGCTCCGCCCTTGCGCTGCTGCATCCTATCGCTTTCGACGAGCCGTTCGGACTGTCCGTGGTCGAGGCGATGGCTTGTGGCACACCGGTTGTCGCCTATCGGCGCGGGTCGATGCCGGAGATCATCGACGACGGTGTGACCGGGTTCGTGGTCGACGACGCGGCGCAGGCGACGGACGCGGTGCGGTCCGTCGCTACGCTCGACCGGGCAACGTGCCGTGCGATGGCGGAGCGGCGGTTCGGCGTCGAGCGCATGGTGCAGGACTACGTTGCGGTGTATGACCAGATCCTTCGGGGTGGTGGTGGGTGACGGGCTCTTCGCACGAGCCCGCGCCAATCCTCTGCTGGCACCGACCCGCTGGCCCTACCGGATCAACGCGGTGCTCAATGCCGCGGCGACCCTGGTCGGCGACGAAACGGTGCTGGTGTGCCGGGTCGAGGACCGGCGCGGGATCAGCCATCTGACCGTGGCGCGGTCCGCGGACGGCATTTCCAATTGGGTGGTCGGTGCGAATCCGCTGATCGCCCCTTCGCTCGAGCATCCCGAGGAGGAATGGGGCGTCGAGGACCCGCGGGTGACCAGGGTCGACGAGCTCGACGCCTGGGTCATCGCCTACACCGCGTTCGGTCGGCGCGGTCCCGCGGTGTCGCTCGCGCTCACCCGCGACTTCCTGACTGTGGAGCGGCTGGGCGTGGTCTGCCCGCCCGAGGACAAGAACGCCTCGCTGCTGCCCCGCCGCGTCGACGGCAACTTCGTGCTCTTCCACCGCCCGGTCGCCAGCGTCGGCGGCCGCGCCGATGTGTGGATTTCGCGCTCCCCCGATCTGCTCAGCTGGGGCACGCCGGAGCCAGTGTTCGGCGCCCGTCCGGGCGGCTGGTGGGACTCGGCGCGGATTGGAGTGGGACCACCCCCGCTGGAAACGCCGGAGGGCTGGCTGGTGGTCTACCACGGGGTGCGGCAGACAGTGGCCGGTGCGCTGTACCGGGTCGGGCTGGCGTTGCTCGATCTCGAGGACCCGTCGAAGGTCCTCAAGAGGTGCGACGAGTGGGTGCTCGGGCCGCGCGAGGATTACGAATTGATCGGTGACGTGCCCGGCGTCGTCTTCCCGTGCGGCATGACGCATCGGCCGGAGACCGGTGAGCTGCGCCTGTACTACGGCGCGGCGGACACCTGCATCGGGATGGCGGCGGGGCGGCTCGACGAGGTGCTGGCGTACGTCATGAAGCGCGGGTAGCGACTCGGTGAATGCCTGACGGCCGTGCCGTCACCGGGCGCGGCGGAGATCAGCCGCCGGCCGCAGCGCCGTTCCGTTCCCGTTCCCGTTGTTGCCGTTGCCGTTGCCGTTGCCGGCCGCTGCCGCAGCGGTGCCCGTGTCCGCGGCGCTGCTCGGTGCCGTCGCAGCGGTGGTGGCCGGTGTGCTGGGTACGGATGACACCGTCGAGGTTGTTGTGGTGGTCGGGCTGGTCGTTGTGGACGTTATGGTAGGCGCTGACGATGTGGTCGGGGTGCTGCTGGACGTCGTGGTGGGCGTCGTCCGAGTGGTGGTCGCGGTGGCCGTGGTGGTGACCGTTTGCGGCGCGACGGAGCTCGACGTCGTCGGCTGGCTGCTGGTGGTCACCACCGGGATCGTGGGATCGCCAGAAGTGTTCGGCCTCACCAGCGCGATCACCGCCACCACTGCGAAGGCGACCAGAGCCGTCGTCAGCAGCGCGATGAGGAACACCCGGCCGGTGCTGTTGCGGGGCTTCTCCGGCGCGGGCGGCAGGCCGGTGGCCGTTACCGGAGGGACGGGGTAGGCGTTCGGCAGGGTGGCCGTCGCGGTTGGTCCGGGCGGCAGCACGACCGTCCCGGCGGGTGCCCGCAGCGCAGCCTCGACGGCGCCGGCCGTTGGCCGCAGCCGCGGATCGGACTGTGTCATCGCATGCAAGAGCGGCGGCCACGGCATCGGCAGATCGGCCGGGATCACCGGATCGCGGAGCAGCCGGGCCATCGCCGACTCCACCGCCTTGCCGGGGAATTCCCGGCGGCCGGTCAGGCACTCCAGCAACACCAGGCCGAGGGCGTAGATGTCCGTCGGCGGCCCCACATCGGCCCCCCGAGCCTGATCCGGGCTGAGGTACGCGGCGGTCCCGATGACGTCGGCAGCAGCGGTGAGGTGCTCGGCCTCCAAGTCACGGGCGATCCCGAAGTCGCTGAGCTTGGCCTCGCCGGCTGTCGACATCAGGATGTTGGCCGGCTTGATGTCACGGTGCACCAGCCCGAGCCGGTGAACCGCGGCCAGCGCGCCACCGACCGCGGCGCCGATGCCGGCGACCTCGGCGGGTGGCAGGCCGCCTGGCTTGATCCGGTCGGCCAGGGTGCCGCCCTGCACCAGTTCCATCACCAGGTAGGACAGCGCCTCCGGGCCGGTGACCGGGGTGGTCGGGTCGTTGGTGGTCGCGCCGATCTTGGCGTCGTAGACCATCACCAGGTGCGGATGGTGCAGCTTGGCCAGTACCTGCATCTCAGTGCGTTGCCGGGCTGAGCTGGTGGTGTCGCTGATGCCCTGATGGAACACCTTGATCGCCACCGACCGCTTGAGCAGGTCGTCGGTGCCGCGGAACACCTCGGCGGTGGCTCCCCGGCCGAGCATCTGCTCGAGGCGATAGCGCCCGTCCAGCACCACGCCGGGTAGCGCGATGTGCGCCGGTGGAGGCGGCTGCCAGGACCCGGTGAGGTTGTGCGGTTCGGTGGCGCCAAGCTGGTCCGAGGTGATTTCTGATGCGGTTGGCGGTGCAGTGCCCGGTGACGAGGTCGCCGCGGTTGCTGGGAATGATTCCTCGACGGAGCCACCGGGCGGACTGCCGGGGAAGTCGCTGGGGGAGTCGCCGGGGGAGTCGCGGGGAGAATCACCGCGCGAGGTGGGCATCCGTGCCGTCCGCCCCGAGGTTTCCGGAAGCTGCTCCTCCCCGTCGGATGTTCCGTCACGGCCTGCCACGGGCCTCACACTAGACGGTCGAGAAATGTTCGGCGGGTTCGAGGCCGGGGGCTTGTGCTGCGTAGAAATCAGGTTAGGCTAACCTTGTTCGACAGGATGCGATGCGGGTTGGACGGCGGCCGGTGATGTCCCGCGGGCGGGGACTGAGCCCAGCTCCCGGTTACCGTCCCGCCCGGATCCGGTCAACCGCGCCACCTGTCGATGGCCGGGGGCGGACCTGTGGGTTCGCCCCCGGCCGTGTCTGTTGCCCCGCCGGTTCGGTTTGCCGGCCGGTTCTGTTGCCCGGCCGGTTATGGTGG
>JBBQGJ010000282.1:0-9122 GCA_038322925.1 Mycobacteriales bacterium | reverse complement strand
AGGAAGAGTTCGCGGAGCTGCGTCTGGACCGGTTAACGCGGTGGCCTGCACCCAGCTGGACGGCGTCCCGGTCGCGGTCACCGGCAGCAACGACGCGACCGCGCGGGTCTGGGAGCTGCGCGAAAGGCGAGCTGTGCCAATTCAAACAACCCCCGGCGACGCGAACGGGCTTGCCAAGCGGCACAGGGTCAAGCCGGGTCTCGCGAAGCGTCAATGGATCAGTAGCGGACGCTCGACATCGGGGCAGCGCGTCGGCTGCCGCTGACATCTGCTGCCGCGCAACGAGTCCCCGAGGGACCAGCTTGCGGCCGCCGGCCCCACTCCGGCCCAGATGACCCACCTGCAGAAATCCGCCCACTGGATGACCGGAGGCGCTGATCGAGTCGACTCGGCGGCGACGACCGCGCACCCCGTGGTGTGTTCGCTCGTGTGCAGGCGCAGAAATGGGACGAAAGATGACAGAACACCCCAGACGTGGCAGCGTGGAATCTGGTTGCGCTACGACCACCGAAACCGCGTCGGGCGCAGTTCGGCCGGAGCAGCGGGAGGCAAACGCAACCGCCGCGGCGCCGGCCGCGGTGAGGCCAAGAGAGGGATCACTGAGATGATGAGCATTCCGGATGTCAGCGCCGGCCTGGAGGCCGCCGCGAAGCGGGCCCAAGAGTTGAGCGAGCAGGTCGCTGCCCAGGCCAAGGCGAACGGGCTCTTGTGGCTCGAGGGGTACGACTTGTGGCTGGAGGGCTACGAGAAGGTGCTGCGGGACCTGCTCGATCTCGAGGAGGAGGCAGCGAAGAAGACCGGCGTGGACTGGGCCAGCACCCTGTTCACCGCGCACGCCAATTTCGTCCGGGAGACCTCCGAAAAGTTCTTCCAGACCCTCAGCACGCGGCTCAAGAGCTGACCCGAGCCCTTCTGGATGTCAACGAGCGACACGACGGGACGCGGCGCGGGTGCCCGTCACCCACGCCCGAGAGCGTTTCTGAGGCAGACGGTTTCGCTGAGCACACGACAACGGTTTCCGAGCACCCACGGCCCCACGAGCGGTCTGCCCACGGAGATGATTGTTTGTTGTGAACGGTTACCCGGGCGCGTTCCCGGTGGTGCGGTCCGTCGTCGCACGGTGACGATCGACCCTACCCCCGGGGGGTGGGGCGGTGATGGCCATCGTATTCAGGAAGTAATTCCATTCGCCGAGGAAATCGTGCCTGGTCAGGATCCAGGCCCAGGCTGCGCTGCACGGTCAGGGACGCGCAGCAGGAGTGCTTCACCCTGGCCGCCGCCGCACAGTGCGGCCGCGCCGATGCCGCCGCCGCGGCGCGCGAGTGCCAACGTCAGGTGCAGGGTGATCCGGGTACCGGACATTCCCAGTGGGTGGCCCAGCGCGATCGCGCCGCCGGTCACATTGACCCTCGCGGGTCCAGGCCCAGCTCACGGGCGCTGACGATGCCGACAGCCGCGAAGGCCTCGTTGATCTCCACCAGGTCCAGGTCTGTTGCGAGCATTCCGCTTCTGGTACAGGCCTTTTCGATTGCCTGGGCGGGTTGCAGTTGCAAGGGTGGAGTCGGGTCCGGCGACGGATGCGTGGGATCCGATCTGGGTGAGCCAGGTCACCCGAGCTTTTCGGCGTTCTCCCGGCTGGTGACCACGACCGCAGCCGCACGGTCGGACAGCGGGAGGAGGAACCGGCGGTGATCGATCGTCCCGTCAGTGCGGAACGAGGGGGCCGCAACCCGGCCAGGGAAGCGGCGGTGACGTCGGTGCGGATTCCCTCGTCCTTGGTGACGATCGATGGTTCTCCCCGGCGTTGGGCACGGACACCGGCACCACTTCGTCGGCGAACAGGCTGTCCTTCCAGGCCTTGGCCGCCTTGGTGTGGCTGGCCGCGGCGAAGGCGTCCTGCTCCGCCCGGCCGACACCGCCGTGCCGCGCGTTCGCGACTTCGGTGAGCGCCCCCATCGATTGGTGGGTGAAGTAGTCCCGCAGGCCGTCGAGTTCCAGGGCGTCGTGCACCATGACGTCTCCGTAGCCGAACCCGGACGGCAGGTGCGGGGCCTGGCTCATGGATTCCATGCCGCCGGCCACCACCATGTCGTAGTCGCCGGCGCGGACGAGCTGATCGGCCAGGACGATGGCGTCGATGCCCGACAGGCAGACCTTGTTGATGGTGATCGCCGGCACCGACATCGGTATCCCGGCTTCGATGGCGGCGATCCGGGCGGGGTTCTGACCGGCGCCGGCGGTCACCACCTGTCCCATGATCACGTAACCGACCGATGCCGGCGGGATAAGGGAACGTTCGAGCGCTGCCCGTATCGCGACCGCGCCCAACTCGGTGGCGGGCAGCGAGGACCGCGCACCCCGGAACCGCCCGGTGGCGGTTCGCGCCCCGGCGACGATGACGGAACCGGAGTCCGAGAAGGACGCTGTCATGGGTGATCTGCAAACAGGACACGTGTGCGCCGAATAGCCGCCGGGTGGCGGTGTCGGGCAATTGGTGATGTCGGGCAGGTGTGCCCGACTGCGAAGAGCTGCGGTCCGCTTGAATAGCCGCGCCGACCTCGTCCGAGGGAAGGCGGCCAGGGGACGAGCCGTGCCTGGTCAATCTCATCGCAGCGCGATTGTGATGCCAGGAACGAATAGTCCCGGTGGCTATGTGAAGTGCCAGTTCATCGCTTCCCGACGGCTCTCGTATATGTGCGGGGCCAACCCGCGGTGGGACAGTTGCTCGCTGAGCTTGAGCCGCATGAACGAGCTTGTGGTGTACCGGGTCACGTCGGCGTAGTAGTTCTCGGCGAGTCTGCGGATCAGGGCGGTATAGGAGTCGGTGAGATCCGGTGCCAGGTAGAAGTTGTCGTAGTTGACGACCATCTGCACCTTCCTACCGATCGCGGCCAAACGCTTCTCGACCTCGGTGCCGATCGCCTCGACGTCGTCGGGCCCGGTCAGTGACATGCCTTCCATGTTGAGGAAGAACATGTTCCGCTCCGCGTCGTAGGCGAACCGGTTCTCCAGCGGCACGGTCAGCAGATCATCCTTCAGGCCCATGGGTTCGTCGGCGAAGATCCGGGCGTCCATCAGTCGTGGTTCGCCATTGATGATCGGGGTGAAACCGATGTGGGCCAGGACGTCGCGCTCCAGGTCCAGCCAGGGGGCGATCTCGACCAGCTCCAGACCGTCCGGGGCGAGCCGGAACACGCACCGCTCGGTCACGTACAGCACCTGCTGACCGGCGGCGGCCGCGTACGCCCCGCTGAACGTGCGCTGCTCGACGTCGGTCAGGAACTTGGGCGACACGGCGCCGTCGGCGATCACCAGCCGGCCGCCCTGCACCCGGCTCCGGCTGGGCACCACGAAAGTGCCGACGAAGATGAGTTTCTTGGCGTTCTGACTGATGTTGATGAACCCGCCCGAACCGGCCAGCCGGGAACCGAACCGGCTCACGTTGACATTGCCCAGCCGGTCGGCCTGAGCCATCCCCAGGATCGCCGCATCAAGCCCGCCGCCGTCGTAGAAATCGAACTGGTACGGCTGGTCCAGGATCGCCTGTGAGTTCACCGCTGCACCGAAATCCAGCCCCGCAGTGGGCATGCCGCCCATCGGGCCGGGTTCCGCGGTCAACGTCAGGTACTCCAGGACGTGTTCCTCGGCCGCGACGTTCGCCACTCCTTCCGGTAATCCGATCCCGAGATTCACCACACTGTCCGGGCGGAGTTCCATCGCCGCGCGGCGCGCGATGACCTTCCGTTCGGTCAGCTCCAACGGAGGGATCGAGTTGCGAACCCGCCGCAGTTCGCCGCTCATCGCCGCCGAATAGGGAGTGCCGAACGTCTGCCAATGATGCTCCGGCTGCGAGATGACCACGCAGTCGACCAGAACACCGGGGATTTTGACCTCCCGTGGACTCAAACTGCCGGTCTCGGCGACCCGCTCCACCTGCACGACCACTAGGCCGCCGGAGTTGTGGACCGCGGTCGCCACCGCGAGGGCCTCCAGGGTCAGGGCCTCGCGTTCCATGGTGATGTTGCCCTCCGGGTCGGCGGTGGTGCCGCGCAGGAACGCCACGTCGAGCTTGAGCGCCTTGTAGAACAGGTATTCCTCGCCGTCAATGACGAGCAGTTCCACCCGGTCCTGACCGGTCCGGTCGTTGATCTTCCCGCCGCCGTGCCGCGGGTCGACGAACGTACCCAGACCCACCCTGGTCAGCAGGCCCGGCTTGCCGGCCCCGGTATCCCGGAACAGATGCGAGATCACCCCCTGCGGCAGGTTGTGCGCCTCGATCTGGCCGCTCACCGCCATTTTTCCCAGCGCCGGCGACAAACCCCAGTGACCACCGACCGCCCGCTTGACCAGGCCCTGGTGCGCCAGCCGGTCCAGACCGCGACCCTGCCGATCCCCCGGCGCCACCGTGAACACCAACGTGAGGTCGTGCGGTGCGCCGGTCAGCAGGAAACGCTGCTCCAACGCCAACGTCAACTCCTCGGCGAAACCCTGCCCGACGAAACCTTCGACCACCACCGCGTCACCGTCGCGGATCAGCCGAACCGCCTCGACGGCACTGACCACCTTGTCCCGCACCTCCGCACCGAACAGTGATTCGCCGGGAAGCGGCACCCCGGGCGTGACAACGTTGCCACTGGCCGGGGTGGCACCGGAACGAGGTTCGACGGGAACAGTCATCGTGGTCCTCCAAGAGAAGCAGCGAGACGCGAATGGTCGCATGAACCGAAGGCTTGATCGGGGGCTGGGTACCCAGCAGACCGCAAACCCACGTGCAGCCATCCGGTCGGCGCCGTGCAGGCGCGGATCGTCTCCCCGCTCAGCATAGGCGTCCGGGCAATAGCCAGCGAAATCACGAACAATTCCCGGCAACTCCCCCGCGCTGTCGGTCCGGTTTCGGCAGCACCCGTGAAAGGGGCCGCCGCAAGTTGGCCGCAGGAAACTCCAGGGCGTCGTGAGTCATACCGCAGCATGTGTGAAAAGCTTGCAGCACGACGTATCTCGCACCTAAATCGTTCTAGGCAGACATTTCTCAGCGGGGGACCCATGCGCGGGCCGCTGTTGTGGTGGTCACGCCGGAACCGCGGTCGGATCGAGGTCAAGCCGCGGTGACGACGCCCGGCCACGTGCTCTGGCGCATATTCCCGGAACGGAGTAAGACTAGGGAAATAGCGGCCGCGCACCGCGTCGGGCCGAACGAGGACTTATCGTCCCTCGTCACCGACGAGGGCCACCACGGGTTCCGGCGGGCCAGGACCGAGGATCACCATGAGGTTTTCACCCCTTCCGACACGGCCCGGGCCGTGTGGCGTCAGGACCGCGGCATGACCGCACCCACCGTTTCGGTGACCGAGGTCGTTGCTGATGTCGATGCCGGGATCACCGACAACGAATTTCCCAACGGTGATGATCTCGCGGTCTCCCGGGGGACCGATTTCTACTGGCTGGACGAGTTGCTGACCGATCAGGAAAGAGCACTCCGAGATCGGGTGCGGGTGTGGTGCGACACCGAGGTCGCGCCCGCCGCCGCAGGTTTCTGGGAACGCGCAGAGTTCTCCGTCGAACTGGCCAAGGGCTACGGGCGCCTCGGCATTGCCGGTGCGTCCATCGTCGGGGACGGCTGTCCAGGCGTGTCGTTCCTCGCCGAGGGAGTGATCGCCGCCGAACTGGCCCGCGGCGACGGCAGCATCGCCACGTTGAACGCAGTGCACTCCGGGCTGGCGATGACCACCATAGCGATGCTCGGCTCCCCCGAGCAACGCGCCAACTACCTGCCCCGGATGGCCACGTGTGAGGTGCTCGGTGCGTTCGCGTTGACCGAACCCAACCACGGCTCCGACGTCGTCGCCCTGGAGACCCGCGCCCGCCGAGACGGCGACGAATGGGTGCTGGACGGGCAGAAGCGGTGGATCGGCAACGGCACCGTCGCCGACATCGTGGTCGTCTGGGCCCGCGACGACGAGAACCAGGTCGGCGCCTTCGTGGTCGAACACCCCGACGGCCCCGAGCACCCGGTCCCCGGCTACCACGCACGGAAGATCACCGGCAAGGCCGCGAACCGCGGAGTGTGGCAGGCTCAGATCCGCCTGGACCGAGTCCGGATCCCCGCCGGCGCCCGCCTCGCCAAGGCACGGACCTGGGACGACGCCAACTACGTACTGGCCAAATCCCGGCAAACCGTCGCCTGGGAAGCGCTCGGCCACGCCGTGGCCGCCTACGAAGCCGCCGTCACCTATTCCATGCGCCGCCAGCAGTTCGGCCGCCCACTGGCCCGGTTCCAGCTGATCCAGGACAAGCTCGCGCACATGCTCAGCGACATCACCGGGATGCAGCTGATGTGCACCCGCATGTCCCAGCTGCAGGCCGAGGGCCGGGTGTCGATCGAACATGCCGCGATCGCCAAACTGAACACCGGGGACGGTGCCCGCCGGGTCTGCGCCATGGCCCGGGACATCTTGGGCGGCAACGGGATCCTGCTGGATCACCACGTCGCGCGGCACCACGCCGACATCGAGGCCGTCTACACCTACGAAGGCACCGACTCCATCCAATCCCTCATCGTCGGGCGCGCCATCACCGGACTCAACGCGTTCCGCTGACCGGATCGGCGCCAACGCAACGTTGACGTCAAGTCACCGGCTTTCCGCCGTGGCTCGCCCGGATTTGGACCAATGATCATTTCTGCAACAAATCCTTGATAGGGAGCATTCCGCAAATGAGCTCGCTTACGCACGATCCGGCAACCCCCACGGTCACCCCACCCGAATTCGTTCCCGACCTCTACGATCCCACCGCGGGGGCGGTGGCGGTCTCCCGGGAACTGGCATCGGAGCAGGTCCGGATGATCGCCGACCCGGCGCCGCTCGGTCTGGGGGCCTTCGCGCTCACCACATTCCTGCTGAGCCTGGTCAACGCCGGGATACTTCCCAAGGACACCGAACCGGTCGTGCTGGGCGTCGCGCTGGCCTACGGCGGTGTCGCGCAACTCCTCGCCGGAATGTGGGAATTCCGCAAGGGCAACGTCTTCGGCGCCACCGTTTTCACCTCGTTCGGCGCCTTCTGGCTGTCGTTCTGGGCCTACCTCACGTTCTTCGCCGAAGGCATCCCCGCCGAGCACCACGGCGTCGCGGCGGGCTGGTACCTGCTGGCTTGGGCCATCTTCACCACCCTCATGCTCGTCGCCGCCCTACGCACCACGGCCGTGCTCGCGGCCCTGTTCGCGGTCGTCGCCGTGGTGTTCGTGCTGCTCGCTCTCGGAGCGATCAACGGCAGCGCCGGTCTGACCACCGCAGGAGGAATACTTGGCATCGTCGCCGCTGCGCTGGCCTGGTACCTGTGTCTGGCCGGCGTCGCCGCGTCGACATTCGGTAAACCGATCCTGCCCAACCCGCCATTGTTCCGACGCTGACCCGGCGCTCGACCAGCTACCCGCAAGCGGTGACCCCTACGGCGCCTACGTCGCACGGGTGACGCTCGAATTGGCACCCGCCGGCCCTCACGCTGCGGTATCGAGTCCTCCAGGGCCGCCGGTTGGTCGACATGCGCGCCGAGATCAGTGATCTGGCGTGCGTCGGCGGGCCGACCTTTTCGGGCCGACCCCCTCCAACGACAGCGAGCAGGCCGCTCGACAAGACCGCTGCAGCCCACCCACCCAGCACGCACACCCCACCCCGGACCCCAGGGAGACACCGTGAGCACCACCGACAACCCGGCCGCCACCGGCCTTCTCGAATCCGCCCAAGCCGTCTCAGCGCAGAGCATCGATGCGATCGAGGCCAGCGTGAAACGGATCCGCGAGCTCAACGAGCAGGCCATCAAGGCCGCCCGCGCCGCGGGCCTCAGTGCCCTGGACGCTTACCGGGCCGCACTGGAGTCCGTCGTGGACGCCGAAGAGAAACTCGCCGAGGGCAGCCACGTCGACTGGTTCACCACGCTGATCACCGCACAGGCTAGGTTCACCCAACGCCTGGGCACCATTTTCCTGACCTCCGCCCGCGACCAGCTGAAGTAACGACGATCATCGACCGGCGACCCGCGCCATCGTGATCAACAGCATGCCGGTGTGCTCGACGTGGCTATCGGCACGATGCAGGAGATCGATCTCCCCGCCCTTGGCGGCGGACGGGGTCAGCAACATCGATACGTAGGCCTTGCGGGCGAAGTCGCCATTGCCGTTCTGGATTCGGGAACCCATGAGGTGGGTGGGGTTGACATTGCCGCAGATGTCCGCCTCGATCGTCCCGTTCATCCAGGCAAAGGAGTCCCCGATGGGCGTCACGGTGGTTGGCAGCAGGTCGAGGCGGGGGTTCCAATCCGTCCCGAAGGGCCCTGCGGCTGCCGTCGCCACCGACGGAGTGCTCATCTGGGGTCACATAATTCAGGCGGCGTGCAACCTCACGGTGATGTGGTGGACCTGCACAGCAGGCTCGCGCAGCTCCTTCGGGTAGCTTCCAGATCTCCTCGACATGACCCACCCCGTCCCTTCCCAAGAGGCGGAGTCTCCGGCAAACCCGCTGTGGTTCAACTGATCTAGACCGTATCGGGAGGGCTGGCGTCTCGCTCGTAAGTTGACGTGGGTCACCACCGCGATTGGGCGCGGTGGCCAGAACACAGTCGCGGGAGACGCCGGTGATGCAGAATCGTACGTGCGTGGGTCTGGATGTTCACGCCCGATCGGTGTGGGCGTGCACGGTGGACGACGAGTCCGGTGAGATGCGGACGTCGCGGATTTCACCGAAGACCGCGGAGATCGTGAAGTGGGCGCAGGCGCTGCCGGGCGAGGTTGAGGTGGCTTACGAGGCCGGGCCCACCGGGTTCGGTCTGGCACGGGCGTTGATCGCGGCCGGGATGCAGTGCCACGTGTTGGCGCCGTCGAAGATGGAACGGCCGTCCGGAGATCGGGTCAAGACCGACCTGTTAACCGAACTACCGGACCTGATTCCTCGGGGGTCCCCGCCGTTGCCGGTGGGGGTGGCTAGGTTGCGTGGTCATGGTCAACAACGGGGATGCGCCGCGGGAGTTGTCGCGGTTGGTGGTGCCGCAGCGCGGGTCGCTTGAGGCGACGGGGGACCTGTTCGCGCCGTTCCGGCTGGTCGACGGCGACGGCGTGGTGGTCGGTGCCGCTG
>JBBQGJ010000281.1:0-9122 GCA_038322925.1 Mycobacteriales bacterium | reverse complement strand
CCGTGATGCCGCCGCAACCGGGTCCGCCCGTCAGCCCGCAACCGAGACTGAAACCGAGCCCTCAACCGAGCCCGCCGTGGTAACGGCCCGACGTCGCCTGGGAGCCTCGTTGACCATCCCGAACCTGCTGCTGCTCTTGTTCGCCATCCTCGCCGCGGCGACCGGCCAACTGATGCTCAAACACGGGATGACGGGGGTCGCCGAGACCGTCAGCCGCGAAGGGGGTTCGCTGTTGCTGCGCGCGGCCACCGCACCGTGGGTGATCGGCGGCCTGGTGGTGTTCGGCATCTCCGCCCTCGCCTGGCTGACCACCCTTTCGCGGGTCCCGCTCAGCGTCGCATATCCGTTCAACGCGCTGGGCCTGCTGATCATCGTCGGCTCGAGCGTTGTCGTCCTCCACGAGCGCGTCACACCGTTGGGGTGGCTCGGGGTCGCGGCGGTCGCCGGCGGTCTCGTGCTGGTGGTGGTGGAGCAGTCGGGTTCATGAACGGCCGCGTCACTGCGGATCCGGCAGGCTCGGTAGATAGATGTCCTTGTCCGGGGTCGGCCAGCGACCGATCACGATCTCCTGCTCGAACGCGTGCACGATCGGCTCGCGCGTCCTGGACTCGAAGTGGTAGGAGCGGACCTCTGCCAGCCAGATCAGCCGGTACCCGGCGCCGCGCACCTTGAACGAGAAGTCCACGTCGTTGAAGTTGCCCGGCAGCTCCTCGCAGAAGCCGCCCACCTCGTCGTACACCGGGCGGCGCAGCGCGACGCAGGCAGCCGTCAGGCCCGAGGTCTCGCGGTTGAGCAGCAGCGCCCGGAACGGGCCCTCGTCACTGTCGTCATTGCCGAAGAAGGGGTGACTGAAGTGGCCCCGGCGGTACGCGTGACCGGCATGCTGGATCGTGCCGTCGCTGAACAGCAGCCGTGCACCGGTCATCCCCACGTCCGGTTCGGCCAGCGGGGCGACGAGCTGGACCAGGAAATCGTCGGAGATGATCTCGACGTCGTCGTTGAGCATCACCACGATGTCACCGCTGGACGCCAGGAAACCCTCGTTGCACTTGGCGCTGAAGTTGAACGGCTCCGGGAACGGCACCAGCACCAGCCGGTCCCCCGCGATCTCCCGCAACTCCGCCAGGGCGGCCGCGGGCGTCGGCGGGTCGTAGACCACCACGATCTCGTAGCGGTCGTGACCGGCCTTCGCGACCAGGGAGCGAACCGCCTCGATGACGTAGCAGCGGCGCTGTCCCCAAACCAGCCCGGAATCACCGCGGGTGGGGATGATGACGCTGATCAGCTGATCCGGGTCCGCGGTGCGGACGATCCGGTAGGTGCCGGGCAGTGGCCCGAACTCGGCGCGGCCCGTGATCCCGACCCGTTCGAGGTGTTCCTGGACGGCCTTGCGGCCCGCCTCCCAGGCGTAGGGCTTGGCGTTGACGTCACCGGCGGCCGACCCCGGGACGACCCGCCAGTGGTAGAGGATCCGCGGGATGTGCACCACGGTCCTGGCCTGCTCACTGACGCGCAGGGCCAGATCATGGTCCTGGGATCCGTCGAAACCGGAGCGGAAACCGCCCAGCCGCTGCACCAGCGCGGTGCGCATGACGGACAGGTGACCGGTGTACATCTGCCCGCGGAGTCGCTCGGGCGACCATTCGGGCTTGCGGAACGGGTCCTGGTAGTTGCCCGCGGCGTCGATCTTGTCCTCGTCCGAGTACAGATAGTCCGCGGTGGGTTCGGATTCAATTGCCTCGGCAACAGCCTCGAGGGCGTCCTCGGTGAGCGTGTCGTCGTGATCGACGAGCGCGATGAACTCGCCCTTCGCAGCCGTCACGCCGTCGTTGCTGGCGGCGACGATGCCGCCGTTGGCGGCGCGTTCGATCACTGTGATCCGGCGGTCCTGCGCGGCCGCCTCCCGGAGCACCGCGCGAACCGCCCCCGACGGGGAACGGTCGTCGACCAGCAGGAGCTCCCAGTCCCTGAAGGTCTGCTCCCGGACCGACGCGATCATCGCGCGGAGCGCGTCGAGCGGTGGCTCGTAGACCGGGGTGACGATCGAGAACAACGGCGCACCGCGCTTGCGCTGCCTTGCGGCCATCACTTCTGCGCACCCCGCGATCGCACGAACGGCCGGCTCGGAGCCGTCATGAGCCGCCACATGCGTGGCCCGACAGCCTTTCTCACCGATCTCGCCACCGTGCGGCTGCCTTCGTTCAACGGGTTCTCGCGCATCCGCAGGCGGTGCAGCGCCTCGGCCAACCGGGCATGCGTGGTCTGCGCGTCCTTGATGGACTTCGCCAATTCGGAATGCGCGTGAATCGCGTCCAGCCGGGTGTTGTGCAACTCGAGCCGCAGCCCGCCGATCTCCGCGCGCAGTCGCCCGACCCGCGCCTCGCTCCCGATCGCGTGATCGCGGCTGGTCAGCACCGCTCGCCGTAGCGCGGTGTTCACCGCCTTCTGCTCTTCCAGTCCGTCACGGGTGGCCGCCAGTTCGGCCTCCCGCTCACCGAGTTGCGCGGCGCTGGCAGCGAGCTGCTCGCGCAGTTCCGCAATCTCGGTGTTGAGGTCGCGCACCGGCGGCAGCGACATGGACGGCACAGCGGTGCGGACGTGATCGGTCTCCTGCTCGCTGTCCACGCGCGTGGCGCTCAGCACGAACTGGTAGTCGTGCGTGTTCGGCTGGTTGCGGACCCAATCGACCGCATCGGCCGGCAGCCGGGTCTCGTCGACGACGACCTCGGTAGCGAGCGGATCGGCGACCGTGGAACGCAGTTCGGTGACCGTGAGACCCACACTGCCGAGCATCTCCAGCAGCGTGTCCAGCGTGAAGAACCTGATGTGCGTCCGGTCGAGCAGGCCCGTGTCGGTGTACTTCCAGGTGCCCTGCAGCAGTGACAGCCGGACCGATCCGTGCGAGACATTCGGAATGGATATGACGACGGAGCCGTCGGGCCGTAGCAGGCGCAGTGCGGAGCGCAGCACCGCCGTCGGGTCCAGCAGGTGTTCCAGGACGTCACCGAAGACGATGACGTCGAACGACGAATCCGGCAGTTGGTCGGCGAGGTCGACGACGTTGAGGTCGGCGACCGCCAGTTCGACGAGGAAGGGCCGGGCCTTCTCCGCCTCTTCGGGGTCGTACTCGATGCCGCTGACCAGGCAGCCGTTCTTGCCCAGAGCCTCGGCGAGATAGCCGGAGGCACAACCGACGTCGAGAACCTCCCGGTCGTGGCCGACCAACTCGAGCATCAGCGTATGGCTGCTGTTGCGCACGGCGGGGTCGACCGTGGCCTGGTAGACGGACATGCAGTCGGTGACCTTTCTGATGTGGCACCGATGGGCGCCATCGTCGGGCTCGCGGCGCAGCGGACGAGCCGCCCACCGTGCATGCCTTCATCATCGACGCGGTGGTACCCGCGCGGCGACGCCGGCGCGCCATCTTCTCATGAGCCGCGTCGCCGTCGGCACCGTCGCCGGCTGCGTGGAGCATCCCTCTGTCGCGCCTGGCGCGGTGGCAACCCGCTACGATTCCGGCTGCTGCCACGTAGCGTCACCGGGCGAAAGCAGGGGGATTCCGTGATCCGTGCTGGGCGCTTGATGGTTGTCGTGCTCCTGACGTGCGGACTGGTCGCGCTGCCGCCGGGTCAGGCCATCGCAGGGAGCCCGTCGTCCGCAGTGAGCGACGCCGCGGCCTACTCCGCCGCCCGCTCGGTGACGTCCTACCTGAGCGTCGTCGACCGCCGCACCGGGTCGATTTTGGCGCAAACCGGGAATGCGCAAACGCAGGTCGCCTCAGAGTCGATCATGAAGCTGCTGCTCGCCAGCTACTACCTCGTGCTCTACGGCGGGTATCAGAAGACGCCCGCCGACGTGCTCAGCCGACTCAGTTACATGCTCCGATACTCGGACGACAACACCGCCTCTTCGCTCTTCAGTTCTGCCGCCATCCCGACGATCGCCTCCCGTTACGGGCTGGGCCGCACGACGAACGCGACGGACAGGGCCGGCCACTGGGGCGCGGCCAGGATCACCGCAGGCGACATGACCCAGTTCCTGTACAGGGCATCCAAGGACGCTGCGGTCGGTCCTTGGCTCATCCCGGTCATGTCGCAAACCGCGCCGAACGGGTCCGACGGCTTCAGCCAGGCCTTCGGGCTCAACGCGCTGTCCGGTACGCATGGGTCGAAGCAGGGCTGGGGTTGCGACAGTTTCTGGACCGCACAGGGGTGTGCCATCCACTCGGTCGGCTACACCGACACCAAGTTTGTTGCCGTTCTCCAATTGAGCAACTCGTACCCGGATCCGGCACGCGGGACCGCCACGCACTCAGCGCAGTTGATCCAGGCTTCCACTGTCCGCCCGAATCCCATCGGCGCGGTCGACGCCGCGCGGAATCCGGCCAGAAACGTGCTCACGGTAGCGGGGTGGGCCGCAGATCCGGCGGCACCGGGCCAGCGCGAGCAGGTTCACATTTATGTGACCGCAGGAGCGAACAAGCTGGGTTTCAGCAGAAACTACACGGGCGTGGCTCGGCCGGACGTTGCCCGGGTGTACCCGTGGGCGGGCGGCTCCACCGGGTTCTCGGCGTCGGTCAATCCGGCCGGCACAGGTTTGAATACGGCCTGCGCATACGCGATCGGCGTCGGCGCGCCGAGCGTGCACTCGCTCATCGGCTGCCGCACCGTGACGGTTCGCGATGCTTTCGGCCGCCTCGACGGAGTCGCCGACCATCAACGTGCGCTCACGGCGGGGGGATGGGCACTCAATCCCAACACGCCGGGCGAGCGGGTGATGATCCATCTGTACGACGGCGCGCCGAGCGGCTTGAAGATCTATGGCGCGACGGCGACGGTACTGCGGCCGGACGTCTCCCGGGTGTACCCGCAGTTCGACCAGAACCACGGTTTCAGCTTCGACCTGCGGAACATGGAACCGGGACAGCACCGGGTGTGCGCCTACGCGATCACCACCGGCGGCGGCATCAGCAATCCGCTGTTGGGCTGCAAAACGGTCACGGTCACGCCCTGACGCCCTGCCGCCGGATTCGCGCGCATGCGCGCTCAGCGCAGCGGCGGCGCGGACGGCGCGACCCACGTTGCTGCAAGCTCGTCCAGCGCGCCTTCCGCCCGGAGCCGGTCGATGGTCGCGGACACACACCCGGTCAACGCAGAGCCCTTGGGCAACAGGGCCTTGAACTGATCGGGTTGCACAGACGGATCCGACGGAAGCTGGCCGGCCACCACCATTGCGGGGTTCCCGCGGGCAACCTCCAGCGCAGCCGGTGTGGGCAGGATGACTCCCTCGACGGCCTTCGTCGCCGCGGCGGCGATCGCGGCCTCGTCCGTGTCGAACCGCCTCGGTGCGCCGCCGGCCGCATCGCGTGTTGCGCCTGGTCCAGCACCGAGGGTCAGCTTCTCGACGTCGTGCACGGACGAGGGTGTCGGGTGTCCGGCCGGGATCAGAACGCTGTCCGTGACCGCGTAATAGCCGGTCGAGTAATCGGCGGTGGTGGTTCCGGCGTCGGGAGCGGTGAACTGGTCGAGGTCCAGATCGAAATCGGTGCGGACGCCCGCTGTCGCGTCCCGACGGTCGATTTGCGTCCACCGCACGCGATCGCCTGGGTAGCCGAGGCCGTCGGCGATCGCAGCGGCGACTGCGGATTCCAGTCCCTGTCCGCCCGCCGGATTCCCGACGAACCAGGGCGGTTGCGCCGGAGAACCGGTGGCGATGGTGAGCGTCCCCGGCACTCGTGTCGGAACGTTGCCCTTGGTGCACGCCCGCAGCGCCGGCACCGTGGTGTCCGCAACCGTCCCGGCGGGAGTCTGGACCAGTGACTCCTGCGGCGCGACCGCCGGTTCACTAATCGGGATGCGAGCGGTGGTCCCGGCGTTGCCGGCTTGTGCGGAGCTTGCCGACACTGCGCTCGTGGCAGCGTTGGGTGCCGCACAGGCGGCCAGACTCAGACCAGTGGCAACGACGAGCGCCGGCCAGCGGCCCTTACGGAATCTTCCCCCCACGACGGCGACTCCCCCTGTGCGGTGTGTGACGACATCGGCGCCACGGTGTCGGCGCTGCTGCCGACGTCCACCGAGCACGATGCCACGGGGACCTCCCGACGGCTCGGCCGGGCGGCACCTCGCACGACAGCACCGGCCACAACAACCAGCAGCACGACGGCACCGCCGACGACCCCCGCGAGCGCGAGCCCGAATGCAACGGCCGCGAGTGACACGACCAACATCACCGCCCGCAGGGACCACGGAGCCAACACATCCAGGCGACAGTGCAATGCCTGCAAGCGAGCCGGCGTCCGGGCCGCACTGCTCAACAGGACGGCAAGGCCGCGCACCAGGCCGAACGTGAGCCCTGTGGCCAGTGCGAAAGCGGGGGAACCGCTCAAGGCACCGAGCACGACAGTGAGGTAGACAGCGGCCGTCATGATGTAGGTCGCGAAGCCACAGCCGATCTGCAGGCCGAATCCTGCGGCGTATATCCATCGCCGGTACCGCGCCAGCCATTGCTCGTTGACCTGCCGCGGATGGTTGGGCAGTCGCACGGCGATCCGGGGACTGTCCGCAGCAAGCGCGAACACGCAGCAGGCGATGGCGGCGATGAGTGCCACCTCGACCGGCAACGGCATCAGCGCCGCAGCCCCGAGGGCGGCCACCAGGCCCAGCAGTGCGCCACCCACGACGGAGCCGGCGATGAACCACACTGCGGTGGCCCAGTAGCGGTGCCCGCGGGAGCGCTCGGTGAACGGGTTGATCGCGGAGATCATCGAAAGGCCGCACGGCGACCACACACCGCGGACGGCCGCAGCCGCCGCGACGGACAGCACCACGCCGATGAGAACCGGCTGCCCGGCGAAGATGTTGGCGCCGTTCACGCGACCGTCACCGCCTTCGTGCCGATCAACGGGTTGCCGGCCGCGGGACCGATGTTGATCGCGTAGACCCGGAACGTCTGGGCCCCCGCCGGGGACGGCACCTGGATGCTGTAGCCGTGCTGCCCGGTGATTCGGTACACGGAGTTGACGTCCGGCCGGGCTCCGGCGGCCGGGAACCAGCCCAGCAGCGAGTCGTTGCGGTACACCGCGACCCGGATGCTGGTGCCGGGCTGATCGGGGTCGAACGCCCAGCCCTGCAGGATGACCGTACGACCGCTCACCGCGACCCTGTCCAGCCGCCCCATGGGCACACCGACCCGGACCGCCCCCTGCCCGACGAGAGGATTCCCGGCGCCGCCACCGACGTTGAGGGCGAAGACGCGCACGGAATGGTCGCCCGGCGAGGCGGCCACGGTGTTGTCGAACCCGTGGCTACCCGTGATGCGGTAGACCGAGTTGACGTCCGGGCGTGAACGGTTGGCCGGGAACCTGGCCGCCTCCTTGCCGTCGACATGAACGGCGATGCTGATGCTCGTCGCCGGCTGATCCGGGTCGAAGGCCCATCCCGCTACCCTGAACGTCCCGTTGGGAGCCACGCGCAAAGCGTCCAGATGACCGACCGGCTGCGAGCCCACGGTCGCGACCCGACTGCCCAGCATCGTGTTTCCCGTACCGCCGCCGACGTTGATCGCTGTCACACCGACCGTGTGCCGCCCCGGCCCTGTCGGCGCCGTGACGTCGAAGCCGTGGTTGCCGCTGATCCGATAGGCACTGTTGACGTCCGCGCGCAGCCGGGTGGTGCTGAACGTTCCCGCCGCTTTGCCGTCCACCGTCACCGCGACCTTGATCGACGTGGCCGGCTGATCCGGATCGAAAGCCCAACCGGCCGTGCGGATCCCGTTCCCACTGGCCGCCACCAGGTCGACACTGCCGACCGGGGGCTTGCCGGTCAGGCAGGGCGCGGAGTGCGTCACCGTGCGGTTGTCGGTGGCGCTGGAACTCGTGCATACGCCGCCGAACTGCTGCCACGGCGGCGTGCACGACACCATGCGGCAGACGACCGGCCCGGTGTTCGACGCGGGTACCTCGAGGCTGCACTGGCCGTAGCGGAATTGGTTGCACGCCACGCGCCGCTGGTCGCAGGTGCCTTCCGCGCACCGGCATTGCCAGGCCCCGCCACGAAAGGCGTTGCAGTCGATGTAGTACCGGGCGGAGCCGCCGCAGAACGAGGCGTTGTCCGCCTTCCACCACCCACCGATGAAGGAGTTCGGCGGGCAGGTGTTCTTGCCTCCGTTGATCGTGCAGCAGAAGACCGAGTAACCGTCGGCGCAGGCGGCGTCGAGCCCGCACACCGCGTCGTAGGCATTGGCCGGTCGCACGAGGTATCCCCACGGGTCGACGGCGATGGCTGCACCCACCAGCGCCGCACCGCCGAAGAAGCCCCGCCGGGACGTGCCCTTTCCGGCCTTCTTCTTGCGGGTGCGGGTGCCGATGGTCTGCACCAGGCGCTCGGGCAGGGTCATCGTCATGCGGCATCCACCTTGATCCGGTCCAGCACCTTGTTGACTTCCGCGGACAACCGCGCGGCGTTCCGGTACGACCCCAGCACGACGTACAGGCACAGCGGGCGGCTCTGTTCGGTGAAGAAATACTGCGCACCCGCCTGGCCGGCGATCCGGCGCTGCAACCCGTTGACGTCGAACCGGTCGGCCCGCACCCGGGGCAGGCCCACGCTGCTGTACAGCGCGGTGCCGAGGCATTCCTGGCCGACTTCGAGGAGCGCCAGGAAGACGTCGGCGGAGCCCATCACCTCGACCGCTCCCGACCCGTAGTCACCGCGGTCGGCGGGCAGCGGGAAGTTGGCCAGGTGCACCACCGCCCCCGGTTGCTCTCCGAGCCAGCCGCTCGTCGAGCGCTGCGCCGCCCCAGCTCCAGTCGCACCGGATCCGGTCGCCCGAGCTCCGGTCGTGACGGGTGCGCGGTTCTCCGGGGTGAACGGAACCTGTGGCGCCGTCCGGCGGTAGATCCGGCCCTCCCAGGTGGTCGGCAGGTCGACGGTGAAGCCATGCCCTGACATCGGCGGCCCGGGAACCGCTGGCACGGTCACCGCGGACCACCGAAGCCGTGAACGTGGACGCCATCAGTGCCGACGTTGGAAACAGCTTCTGGCGCCACTGTGGGGAGCCGCCGTCCGGCCGGCACACGGGACATGTCGATCGGCAGATCATGCTGAGGCGTATCAAGTTCGAAG
>JBBQGJ010000280.1:0-9161 GCA_038322925.1 Mycobacteriales bacterium | reverse complement strand
GTTGATCGACTCGCTGTCGTTGATCGACTCGCTGTCGTTGATCGACTCGCTGTCGTTGATCGACTCGCTGTCGTTGATCGACCGGCAGGTCATTCGGGGTGCCGAACAGCGCCCTTCGCCCGCCGACACTCTGCCCGCCCTGGTCGCGGCCGCGACCACCGGCGATCATCGCGCGTGGAGCGCGCTGGTCGAGCGTTTCGCGCCACTTGTCACCTCGGTCGTTCGCACCTTCCGAATGACACCGGCGGACGCGGACGACATCCGGCAGACCGTATGGCTCTACCTCCTCGAGCATCTCGCCGATCTCCGGGAACCGCGGGCGCTTCCCGGCTGGATCACCACCACCCGGCGGGAGGCGACGCGGGTGCTATCCGGCGTGCGGCGTGTCCAACCGGTCGACCCGCAGGACGACCGCCGACTCGACGGGATCGACAGCAGGGACGTTGCCGCCGACCTGCTCGACGCGGAGCGGCGGCAGGCGGTCCGCGACGGACTGTCCGAACTACCCACCCGGCATCGGCAGCTGTTGCTGTTGACCGTCGCTGACCCCGACATCCCCTACCGGCAGATCAGCCGGCGACTGGGCATACCTACCGGCAGCATCGGGCCGACCCGTGCCCGGACCTTGCGCAAGCTCGGCGATACCGAACCGGTGCGCGCCCTGGCGAGCTGGCCGGGCCGCTGATCGCGCGGTCGATCTCAGCCGTCGATCTGAGCAGTGCTCACAGCCCGGCCATCAGGTCCGCCTCGGTGATGCCCGGCCCCTGCCCGTCGCGGATGTACCACTCGGTGCCGAACGAGTACCCGAACGCATCGTCGGGCATGGTCAGCCAGAAGGATTGCTCGCTGATCTGACTGGCGTGCGCGCGCATGGCCCGGCGCTTGTGCCCGATGTACGCCGAGACATCGACGGCTGCGGTGATCTCCGCTTCCGGTTTGCCGAGCGTCTCGACGAAATCGGCGTCCGGCCCTGCGGTGTCCTCGGCTCCGGCAGCGCGGGCCCGTTCCCGAAACGTCGCCATGCCGCGCTTGAGGTGATCGCGGTTCGTGGTCTGCTGGTACACCCTGGGCGTGCCGGCCAGCTCGGCGGCCCGCAGTCCGACGCGGTGTACCTGGATGTGGTCGGGGTGGCCGTATCCGCCGTTGTCGTCGTAGACGGTGAGCACATCGGCATGCTCGTCGAGCAGGATCTCCGCGAGCCGCTCGGCGGCCTCGTCGATCGGCGCCTGCCAGAACGACCCGGGGGCGTCGTTCGTCGGAGTGCCCATCATGCCCGAGTCGACGTATCCGAGGAATTCGGTGCGATGAACACCGAGAATGCCGGCGGATTGCAGGGTCTCGGTCACCCGACGGCTGGAGAGCTGCTCGCCGTCCTCCAGGAATCCCGGCTCCACCTCGCCGTGCTCGCCGCGGGTGGCCATGACCAACACGACCCGGTGACCCTCGTCTGCGGCCTTGCGCATCACCCCCGCGCAGGTGATGCACTCGTCGTCGGGATGCGCGTGGAACGACACCAATGTGGCCATGCCGCAGAAGGTACGGCAGGGTGTCGACGGTGAGCCGCGTACCTCGGTTCGACGTCCGGCGAGTCGGGCGGGTCTGTGGGCAGAGTTGCGGGCAGAGTTGACAGGGTGGTCAAGCTCCGATGCACTGGACAGTGCTGACACCGACAGCCGGCCTGGGGCCGGTGCCGCCGCCCCACCGGGCCGCGTTTCCGCGAGCACCGCTCGCCGCCCAGACATCTCTGCAACTCTGCTCAGCGTCTGGAATCCACTGATGTCATCCGCAAGTGCCCGCTCCGCTCCGGCACGCCCGCTCGCGCCACCCTCACCTCCACCCTCGGCCGCGCCCGTTGCGGCGGTCGCGGGTCCGAAGCCACTGACCACCGGCCGGCGCGATTCCGTCTCGCAGTTCACCGTCTACTTCTTTTCGGTCGTCCCGCTGCTGGCCCTGATCGCGGCCGTTCCGCTGGCCTGGGGATGGGGCCTGACGTGGACCGACCTGATCATCGGCGTTGCCTTCTATGTGGTCACCGGGGTGGCCATCACCGTTGGCTTTCACCGCTATTTCACCCACGGTGCATTCACTGCCGTCCGCGGACTTCGGGTCGCACTCGCCGCGCTCGGCCAGATGGCGATGCAGGGCCCGGTGATCATCTGGGTGGCCGACCACCGGCGTCACCACGCCTTCTCCGACCGCGAGGGCGACCCGCACTCCCCGTGGTTGTACGGCACCTCGATGACGGCCGTCGCGAAGGGCTTCTGGCACGCGCACATGGGGTGGCTGTTCGAGCGGGACATGACCAACCAGCAGCGGTTCGCGCCGGACTTGCTCGCCGACCGCGACGTGGCCCGGGTGAACAAGCATTTCATCGCCTGCACGGCGATCACCCTGGGCGCGCCGGCCGTCATCGGCGGGCTGGTCACCTGGTCGTGGTGGGGTGCGCTGACGGCGTTCTTCTGGGCCTCGCTGGTGCGGGTGGCGCTGCTGCACCACGTCACCTGGTCGGTGAACTCGATCTGCCACATGATCGGCGAGCGGCCGTTCTCGGCCCGCGACCGGTCGGCCAACTTCTGGCCGCTGGCGATCCTGAGCTTCGGCGAATCCTGGCACAACCTGCACCACGCGGACCCGACTTGTGCTCGGCACGGGGTGCTGCGCGGGCAGATCGACATCTCGGCGCGCATCATCTGGGCGTTGGAGAAGGTGGGCTGGGCGACGAAGGTTCGCTGGCCGAATCCGCAGCGCCTTGCGCGGATCCAGGCCACGGCGGGGGAAATGGGTCACTGACGGCATCTCGGCTGCGGGGCGATCCGCCCTTGCCGTCGACTCCGGCCGTCGACTTCGGCCGACGACTTGCCGTCGACTTCGGCCGTCGACTTGTCGTCGACGGGCGGAGTGCGACTACCGTGCGTCCGACGGACGGAGTTCGTGCATCACGCGGGCCGCGCTGGCCAGCAGAGCGGCGCTGACCGCGACGTCAATCTCGTTCTCGGGTTCGCCCCAGTGCACCGCGGCCCGGCGCACCGCGAAGGCGACAATCGACGGATCCATCTCGATGCTGCAGAACACCGCGCTCGCGATGCGTTGGATGTCCGGCTCCCGGTTGGCCGTCCGATCCGGGAGTCGGGCGCGGAGCGGCTCGAGCCCGGCGACGATGGCGTCGAACTGGAGGTTACGGGCCTGTTGGTTCATGATCGTGGCCGGCTTCGTGGTGGTCGACCTGGTTCAGCGGTCGCTGTGACCAGGAGGCGGCGGCACCGGGGTGTCGTCGCTGAAGGTGAGGGTGATGTCGTGGGCGCCCGCCTGCCAGCGCTCGCGGAGCCGATCGCTGGTTGCGGTGGGGTTGGTGTCGTGACGGAAGACCGGGCCGACACCGCCGTGGGTGGCCACGGCCGCGTCGAGAGATTCGTAGGTGCTGATGGGAAGTCCTTCTTTGGTGAGTCCATGGCGGATGACCGCCTCGATGGGGGAGTGGGGCGTCCGGTGACGCAGATCGGCCCCGGAATGCCTGGGCGAACGCCGAGGCGATGGGCTGGCGCGATTCGAGAACCCTGGATCGATCCAGCAACTCCCAGTGTACGAGTGTTCTCCGTCGCACGTGGTTACGCCGCACCGCGGTTGCTGCCCGTCTGAAGGAGATTGCGGCGTCAGAACGGTCACCGAGCGCAGTTCCGGCGACGATTCGCGGGTGACAAGGGTCGTCAGCTCCAGATTCCACAGCCGCAACGAATCTGTTGTGGCGGTCGCCACGGGCCGTGATTACCGTGTCCGCATGCAGGTGGCGGTGCTCGGGGCCCGTCCTGGCCCGCCGCGGCAGTGTCGTGATCGACCTCGGCGCGCCCAAACAACGAGCACTGCTCACGGCGCTCGCGCTCGATGCCGGCAGGCCGGTTCCGCCCGGCCGGTTGATCGAACTGCTGTGGGCGGACGACCCGCCCGCCGCGGTTGCCGCCTCCCTGCAAACCGGCGGCTGCTCACAGGACGATGGCGCCCCGCCGCTCGGGCCATGGCCGAAGGTGCTGCGCGCAGTGGATCTGGCCCATCCGGTCGAACCAGGCCGGCGGGTCGAGGTGACGGCGGCTGCGACGCCGTCGGTGAGCGGCCGGACCGGGGAGCCCGGCCTGACCGTGCACGGCGCGGGTATCGACCCCGCCGAGTCCGATGTCGGTCAATTCGGTCCCTGGGAGGCGGTTGCCGATCGGCTGCTTGGCGCCGCGGCAGAGCGGCCGCTGCTGGTGCAGATCGAGGACCTGCACTGGGCAGATCCGTCGACGGTGAAGCTGCTGCGGCACCTGGCGGAGACGGTCACCGACGGTCGGCTGGCCATCACGGTGTACCGGCGGGCGTTGCCGGAACCGACCGGCCCGCTGGCGGCCCTGGGTGAGTCGCTCGCTCGCCGACGGGCCACGCGGCTGGCCCTGGCGGGTCTGGGTCCGGAGGATGTCCGGGAATTGAGCACCGCAGGTACTGGGCGGCCGGCGACGCTGCAGGGTGTGTCGGACCTGCGGGACCGGACTAACGGCAACGCGTTCTTTCTCACAGAACTGATCCGGTCCGACCTTCAGGGCCGGGAGATCCCTTCCGTGGTCGCCGATGTCGCGCTGGGTCGATTGTCGGTCCTGTCGGAGGAGACCAGCCGAGCGATGCGCAGCCGTCATCGGCCGGGAATTCGGCGCTGTGCTGCTGGCCGGCGTCACCCGACGATCGGTCGAGGAGAGCCTCGACGCACTCGAGCCGGCCCGGGCGCTCGGATTGGTCGTGGATGACGACGTCGAGTTGTTCCGGTTCTCCCATGCGCTGGTCCGGGACGCGGTCTACGACGCGATTCCCGCGTCCGCACGGGCCCGGCAGCATGCGGCGGTGGCCGCGGCGATCGAGCAGGGACCTGCCGACGAGCCGGGGCGGGCACGATCAGAAGCGGCTCGGCACTGGCTCTCCGCCGGACCGAGCCAGGCCGCCCGGGCCTGGCGGGCCGCCGCGGCCGCCGCGCGGGAGGCCGCCGGCCTGCACGCCTGGGACGAGGCGGACCAGCTCCTCGAGGCCGTGATCACGGCTCGACATTCCGACCACACGGCCACCGACCGTCAGCGGTATGACCTGGTGCTCTCCCAGGCCGATGTCCGCCGGTGGGCCGGTGACCGCACGGGTTTGGACACGGCCTTGATGGCGGCGATCGGTCACGCGGAGAGGTCGAGCTGGTCGCCGCGGCCGCCCGAACGGGAACCTCGACCCGTTGCCGGGTCGCCGTCGGCACGGTCGACGGGTCGGTGTGGCAGCCCCGTCCGCAGGGCCAGACGCACGCGCCATTGCTCGCCGCCCTGCGAGACGCGCTGCGCAGGCTGCCGCCGGCCGATACCGAGGGCCTGGGTCGGGATTGGGGTCAGGGGAGTCATGGAGGTTCCTCGGACCGGCAGTTCGATTTCGTGCTCACCGGCGAGTGGGCGCCGATGCCGCATGACGCGGCGACCGGAGAACAGCGGATGCGCCGGGTGTTGTCACCGACGCGGTAGCAGCGGGCGAGCTCAGCCCCCAGCGTTCACTCAAATGAACCGGCGATTGGTATCGACAGCCGCCGCGAAATGGTTATGATCCTTTGCGAGTTGCGGACGAAACAGGGGGCTGGACATCGACGTCCGTCCGCGTGATCACACAATTAGCTCATTAGCCACTTGCCCGCGCAAATGGCTAGCATCGTTTACCCTGCCTTTCTCGAAGGAGATCTCATGACGACCGCCACTAGTGCCGCGCCGAATCTCGCTGTCCCGATCGATGCCGACCTCGCGCACCTCAGCGAGATCGGTCCGGTCGATGTCCCGCAAACCACAACGGTTGCCGGGTATGTCATCAGCCTGACCGTCGAGTCCTGGACTGTCTTCGGCAAGTCCATGGTCGAGATGGCGCAGGAGGTGCTCGACATTGTTGCGGCGGAGTTCAAGAGGGTATTGGGGCTGACGTTCGGCGATTACCAGCATTTGGACCTGCATCTCGGTGATCCGGTTGCATTCGTGTGAACATATGAAGAGATCTTCAAGTGGTGAATTCCACCGAATCTGCAGGGAATGGTGACGTCGACGGGCGGTCAGCCCTGATTCACTGAGCCGCTGCCCGACACCGACTTCTCCACCTGCGTCGGGGAACCGAAGTACGTCACGTTTCCGCTCCCGCTGATCGACACGGCCAGCCGGCCGCTCACCGTGACTTTCGCGTTGCCCGACCCGGTGACCTCGATGCCGGTATCGCCGACGCTCAGCTCCTTGCCGTCGTAGTCACCGGAGCCGCTGACGTCGATCTGCTGCGAGTCCGCGCTGCCGCCCAGCGTCACCTTGCCCGAGCCGGACAACCCCACCGCCAACGACGGCACCTGCACACCGGTCAGGGTGACATCGCCCGACCCGGACACGGTGACGGTGGCCTCTCCGCGGAGGGTGCCGGCGCCGGTGGCGCTGCCTGATCCGCTGACGTCCAGACTTGACAGCGACGGGACCACCAGGTCGTACGAGATGGACCCGCCGCCCGGCATGCCGGCCTTGCTGTCCAGTACCAGGGTGTCGCCGTCGACCTCGGAGGTGAGGTAGTCGAGCTGGTTGGCGCCTGCCTTGATGGTCAACCCGGGCGTCTCGCCGACGGTGACAGTCAGGTCGCCGCTGGTTTGCAGCTCGACCGCGGTCACGCTGCCGATCGTCCGCTCGGAGGTGGTCTGGGGACCGGCGTCGGTGAGGGCACCGCACCCTGCCAGCGCCACCAGGCCGACGAATGCGGGCACCACCAACAGAGTCATCCGTGGTCGCGACTGTCCTGCGGTCCTTGTCATGGCGATCCGGTATCCCCTCGATTGTCCTTCCCCGAACCGTAGAGCCGATCGAGCGCGACGGCAGTGGGGCCAGCCCCCCGGTCGCCGGGGGAACAGCTCGCCGTTGGGTGGATGGGTTCTGCTCGATAGGTTGAGCAGGGCGCCGTCGCCGCCTCCACCCCGGCGCCCCTGGAGGTCTTTCAATGCCCGGTCCGCTGCACGGTGTGACGGTCGTCGATCTGTCCAGGGCGCTGGCCGGCCCGCACGCCGCGATGATGCTGGGCGACCTTGGTGCCCGCGTCATCAAGGTCGAATCGCCGGGCACCGGTGACGACACCCGGGGCTGGGGTCCGCCGTTCGTCGGCCCTGAGGACGCCCGTGAGTCCACGTACTTTCTGTCCTGCAATCGCAACAAGGAGTCGATCGTCCTCGACCTCAAGAGCGACGACGGCCGCTCCGTGCTGACCCGGCTGGTCCGTGCGTCAGACGTGCTCGTGGAGAACTTCCGCCCCGGGGTGCTCGACCGGCTCGGCTTCTCCGCCGCCCGGTTGCACGAGCTCAACCCACGGCTGGTGGTGCTGTCGATCTCCGGGTTCGGACACGACGGTCCGCAGGGCGGCCGCGCCGGGTACGACCAGATCGCGCAGGGCGAGGCCGGCCTGATGAGTCTCACCGGTCCATCCCCCGACGAGCCGACCCGGATCGGCGTGCCGATCGGCGACCTGCTCGCCGGCATGTACGGCGCCTACGGGGTGGTCTCCGCGCTCTACGAGCGGGAGAGGACCGGGCGGGGCGGCGTCGTGCGCACCAGCCTGCTCGCGGCGATCGTCGGGGTGCACGCCTTCCAGGGCACCAGGTACACCGTCGCCGGCGAGGTGCCGCACGCCCAGGGCAACCACCACCCGTCGCTGGCGCCGTACGGGTCGTTCCGCTGCCGTGACGCGATCGTGCAGGTCGCGGTCGGCAGCGAGGGGCTGTGGCGGGCGTTCGCGCCGGCGGTCGGCATCGACCATGCGGACCCGCTGTTCGCGGACAACGCTGCCAGGGTGAAGCACCGGCAGGCGCTGATCGAGCTGGTCAACGACGCCTTCGCCGAGCGTGACGTCGCGGATCTGCTCATCGACCTGGACAAGGCGGGCGTCCCGGCCGGCGAGGTGCGCACCCTGGACCGGGTCTACGAATGGGACCAGACCCGCTCGCAGGGTCTGGTGCTCGAGGTCGATCACTCCACCCTGGGAGTGATCAACCTGCCAGGGCCGCCGTTGCGGTTCGATGATCACCCGCCGGCAAGGCACCGGGCGCCGCCCACGTTGGGGCAGCACAACGAGTCGGTGCGACAGTGGCTCGATCAGGTAGAGCCGGTCGGCCGGATGTCCGGCGACTGGACCGGCCGGTAACGGCTTTCACTGGATCAGGTCCAGCAGCCAGTCCGGCAGCCCGGCCTCGTGCGCCGGGATCGCGAGCGGCCCCCGGTTCGCCCAGGTGCGCGGCGACGGTGGTGTGTCCAATCCGGTCGCCACCGACAGCGACCGCACCCCGAACGCCACGTACCGGGACCGGTTTTCATCGCCGCCTCACCCACCGCGCGCAGCACCCACCGCCGGCCGATGCCTGCCCGGTCGCCGTACCGGGTGTGCTCCAGTAACGAAAGTGCGGTCCACCAGGTCCGCAGCCACCGGTACTCCTGCTCCGTTCCTCTGGCCGGCAGGTGGACTTGTTGATCTTGGGTGCGCCACGAACGCAGGAAGGAGTCGCCGTAGGAGATTTCCTTGATGCGGTGCTGTGCAGCTGATGAAGGTGTGGTCCTGCTGGGGTGGCGTCAAACCGCCTCATGCTGCGTTGATTGATGACCGTCGTGGTGAGCGAAGAGGAAAAGGCGCACGTGATGCGTCAGGTGGGGATCGGGAAGGCGAGCGTGAGCGAACCGCTGAGGAAGCGTCGAAACAACCAAGATGACATCAGAACCGGGGAGTTCAAGAGTCTCCGGGATGAGCCTGGCGGGTGCCGCTGGTTGGCCAGGCGGTGTCCGGCGTGTAGGCGGCGCGAGCCCGGTCTGCTGCTCCTGCACGGAACGTGGGGTGCGCCGGGATAAACCGCAGGAGGAAGGGATGAGAACGTCCGACATCGAAGGAGTAGCGATCCACGATGGCCCGAGTCATGCGTCGGTGTCCGTGAGGGCGACGGCGAAGCATTGACAGGGGTACGTGCAGGCCAGCCATTGAGCCGCGAAATCACTGTTTCGGGGTGCCGACGTCGTCCCATGAGACGGAAGGCCACATCGCCGGCGGCGTTAGCGCGAGCCGTCTGGTGGACCCCGCGCGGTCTGAGAACCTGTGCATGTACGGAGTCCTTCTGCGCGAGAACCGGG
>JBBQGJ010000279.1:0-9163 GCA_038322925.1 Mycobacteriales bacterium | reverse complement strand
TCCAGCCGGGCGGCCAGCTCCGGGCCGGCCGCCCGCGTCAGGCGCGCATAGATCCGGGCGGTGGCGCGTTCGCGCACCGCGACGATCAGGCGGGTCAGCACGCTTGCACCGGGCAGCAAGATCTTGCCGGCCACCAGCCGGAGATGCGCGGCGCGAAACAGCGCCGACGGGGCCACGTCGTCGGCGAACGCCTGCCGGTACAGCCAGCAGGTGAACAGGAAACGGCCCGGCTGCGCGGTGAAGTCCCGGTACCCGTAGGCCTCGCGGATCTCGGCGGTGTGCCGCCATCGCACCGGCAGATCCCGATACCCGGCCAACACGCCCGGGTCGGTGATATCGAGCTGCCGGGCAAGCGCGGCCACCAACGGCCCGGGCACGGCGCTGGGATCGGCCTGGAACGTGCCGATAGCCCGCACGGTGGCCAGCTGGGCCGCGTATCCGAGTTGGGTCACCAGATCCGACCGCCGCCGGATCACCGACAGGTCGGCCTCGCTCAAGTGCGCAACCCGACCCACCCAGTCGCGGTCCAGTACGGCCGGGAAGACGGCATACGCCGACAGGGCGACCGGATCCACCGGGCATGCCGAGATCATGGTTGCCGCTTCCTCCCCACCGTCGCGCTCGCATCCCGCCCGGGCCGCTCGAAGGAATCCGGCCCACGAGGTGCGACGATAACGATCGTCTACGTCCCACTTTGCCGTCACTGTGACCGTTGGGTGTCTCCCCAGGTCACCACGCGGCCGAAGTGGGACGCAACAGCGGGCGGAAACAACGTGTCACTGCCGGGGACCCGGCCCCGTTTACGACACACTCAAGATCGTGGCTCGCTACGGATATGCCCGAATTTCCACCCACTCGCAACGCGACGACTCCCAGCTCGACGCCCTACGCCAGGCTGGCTGTGAGCGGATCTTCACCGACACGGCCTCCGGGCGGTTGGCGCGCCGGCCGGAGTGGGATGCCTGCCTCGATCACCTGCGGGCCGGCGATGAGCTCACCGTTACCCGCCTGTCCCGAATGGCCCGCTCGGTGCGCCACCTCACCGGTATCGCCGCGCACTTGGCCGAGCGCGGTATCGATCTGGTCGTGCTCAAGCAGGGCATCGACACCACCACCCCAACTGGGCGGTTTACCTTCCACGTGCTCGCCGCGATGGACGAGATGCTCGCCGACCTGATCAGCGAGGGCACTCGGGAAGGCCTGGAATCCGCCCGGGCCCGCGGCCGCGTCGGCGGACGCCGACCCAAGCTCACCACCCGCCAGGCCGAGGTCGCCCGCGGCATGTACGCCGAGACCGGCTCGGACGGCAAACGCCGCTACAAGGTCGCCGAGATCGCCGACACCTTCGGCGTTTCGCGCAAAACCGTCTACCGGCACCTCGACCCCACCGGCACCCGCCGCCAACCCGACAAAGCAACACGCACCCCACCGCTGGCGAACGCCAAGAATCAGTGACCGGCCGACTGACTCAGGATCCTGCGCGAATCCTCGTCACAGGCCTAAGGGGAAGATCCGCGACACGACAAACCTCCGCCGGGCGCGAATAGTCTTCACCCGTGAAACCCGCCCACCGGGAGGTGCGCATCCAGCTCCTCGGGGCGTTCACCGTGCACGTCGACGGCAGCGCCGTCGGGGCCGGGCAATGGCGGCTGCGCAAGGCAAAGGCCCTGGTGGCGATGCTCGCGTTGACACCGGGACAGCGCCGCAACCGCGAGCAGGTGCTGGGCCGGCTGTGGCCGGATCTGGAACCGGACGCCGCCGCGCGGAACCTGCACCAGACCCTCTATGTAGCTCGCCGCACGCTCGCCGGCCTCGGTGCCAAGGCGAACGGGCTGCTGCACATCCACGACGAGCAGGTCGTGCTGGATGACGCGGGCCCGGTCGACGTCGACGTTCTCACGTTCGAACGGTCCGCCGCCGACGCGTTGAAAACAGCGGACGAGGCGAGCCTCCGCACAGCGGGCGACCTCTACAGCGGTGATCTGCTGCCCGACCTGCCTGATGCCGACTGGTTGACGACGCGAAGGGAGGAACTGCGAGAAACCCACCGGCAGATCCTGGTCAAGTTGGCGTCCACTGTTCGGCAGCACGCCCCCGAGGAAGCCCTGGTCATCCTCACCCGAGCGCTCGAATCGGACCCGCTGCATGAGGGAGCCGTGCGCGCCCAGATGCAGGTGCTGGCCCAAACCGGTCGGCGGTCCGAGGCACTGGCCCGGTACGAACGGTTGGTCGATGACCTGCTCGACGCGTACGGCACCGACCCGGACGCCCAGACGGTTGCCCTGTTCCGGGAATTGCTGACCGGATCGCCGGCCGAGGAGCGCACCCACCAGCACGAACCGGCCGTCAACAACGCAACAGAGAACGGCTACCTGCCAGACCCCTTGACCAGCTTCATCGGCCGCGAACGCGAGCTCGTCGACGTCGCACGGCTGATCGAAAGGGCCAGACTCCTTACCCTCACCGGCGCAGGCGGCGCCGGCAAGACCAGGCTGGCGCTCGCGGCCGCGGAGAAGGTCCGTCCCCATTACCCCGACGGGGTCTGGTTCGTCGACCTCGCGGCCGTTGCCGAGTCGATACTGGTCGCGGATGCCGTCGCCGAGGCGCTCGGATTGGACTCCGGAGCCGCGCCGAGCCGCGACCGTGCCCTCGTCGGCCAGCTCAAACGACGCACGCTGCTGATCGTGCTGGACAACTGCGAACACCTGCTCGCGGCCTGCGCCCAACTCGTCACTGCCCTGCTCGCCGGATGCCCGCACGTGCATGTGCTGGCCACCAGCCGGGAACCGCTGCACGCCCAGGGCGAGTACACGTTCCGGGTGCCGTCCTTGGCCCTCCCCCCACCCGCCCGACAGACCGATCCCGACCTGGCGCAGCTCGGCCAGATGGCCGCCGTGCGTCTGTTCGTCGAGCGTGCAGCGCAGGTCAGGCCTGGTTTCGTGCTCGACGCGGACAACGCGCAGGGGGTGGTCGACCTCTGCCGGCGCCTCGACGGCATGCCCCTTGCCCTGGAGTTGGCTGCCGCCAGGATCGCCGTGCTGGAGCCGGCGGAGATTGTCCAGCGGTTGGGCGATGCCCTGTCCGTGCTCGGTGGCGGGCCGAACGGCGTGACCCGGCAGCGGACGCTCCGCGGCACGCTGGAATGGAGCCACGACCTGCTGACCGAGCCGGAGCAGGTCCTGCTGCGCAGGCTCTCGGTGTTCTCCGGCGGGTTCACCCTCACCGCGATCGATGCGGTCTGCGCGGACCCGCAACTCCATCGAACGGAGCTCTTGGACTTGTTGGCCAAACTGGTCGACAAGTCCCTGGTGGTGTCGGAAAAGACAACCGAGGGGACCCGGTACCGGCAATTGGAGACGGTGCGGCAGTTCGGCACCGAGAACCTCGACCGGGCGGGCGAGACCCTTCGACTACAGGCCGCGCATTGCGCGTACTTCCTCGACTTCGCCGTCGCCCACAACCCCGAGCGGGCCACCGGAGTGGTCATCGAACAACCGAAGCTGATCGATGGCGAGCACGACAACCTGCGCGCCGCGCTGCGCTGGTCGGTCGCGCACGATCCCGAGACCGCGCTCCGGCTCGCCGCGAGCCTGTGGAGATTCTGGTTCCTCCGCGGTCACTCGGTGGAGGGAGCGCGCTGGGTGGAGCGGGCCCTGGCGGTGGCGCCGGAACCGACCAGGCCCCGCGCGGCCGCCCTGATCGGCCTCACCGGACTGGACAGCCGACAAGGGCGCAGCGATCGTCATCGGGCGCTGGGTGCCGAGGCAATGACGATCGTGCGGCTGATCGGGGAGCCGGACGAGGTGGTGATGACCCGGATCATCGAGGCCATGCTTGCCTGGAGCACCTTCGATCTGGACGACGCGGAACAGATGGCGACCGATGTGCGTGCCGAGGCCATCGAACATGGCCGACCCGAACATGCCGCCGCCGGCAGTTGGCTGCTCGGTCTGTGCGCACTATTCCGGGAAGACGGATCCCTCGCCGCCCGGCGCCTGGAGATCTGCCTGAGCGAACTGGCGCAGTCCGACCCCGGCACGCGTCCTTTCTTCCCGGTAGTTACGCCGAGCATGCAGCTGGTCCCGATTGCCGGACGCCTGGTTCCCTGCCTCGAGGAGACCATGCTGTTGGGCAGGCGGGTCGGCGTCATCCAAGCAACCGGGTACGTGTTGTGCGCGATCGGCCAAGCGAACCGGCTTTCCGCAGACCAGCAGTCGGCAATCACCGTCGTCACCGAGGCAATCGAGCAGTTCACCGAGATGGGAGACGACCTGGCCAGGGCGCAGGCCCTCCACCAACTCGGCTGCATCCACCGCGACGGTGGCGACTACCGCGCGGCCGGTGACGCGCTGTTCCTGGCGCGGGAGCTTCGCCTCGGGCTGGGCGATCGTCGGGGGGAGCTGTTGACCGAGATCAACATCGCCCTGTTGCACGCCGTGGCCGGCGATATCGACCGCGGCCTGGCGATCGCGCGGCGCTGCCTGTCCGGGTTCGAGTCGGCCGGCGACCAGGTGGGGATGGGCGCGACGTTGACCATCCTCGGCGGTGTGGAACTGGTCTCGGGAGAGCTCCGGGCGGCGCGAGAGATGTACGCGCGCGGGTCGGAGAGGCTTGCCCCGTGGCCGCGGCTGGCGGGCTGGCTCCGGCTGATCGTGGCCGAGCTGTCCGTGGAGCTGGGCGATCCGCACCGGGCGGCCCGCGAGACTGACCGGGTCGCAACGATTTTCGATCGAAAGGGCTGCGTCATCGCCGATGCTCGGTTGGCCGCGCTGCGCGGCCGCGACTCGAGCGACGGCGTTGTGATCGCGGTGAGATCGCGTTGAGTTCCGGTTGAGGTCGGTTGCCTAGCGTCGCTCCTGGATCTAGCGCCTCGCCGGCAAACAACGCCAACAGGCTCTCTGTGCCCGATGGCGCCTGACGACTTCGTCGCAGGCGACCAACAACCAGGAGGAATGCATGACAATCACGGAAACCGCCCCGAGCCGCATCGGGGAGGCCACCATCGCCGAGTTCGCGGCCGGCCTGCGCGGCACGGCCGTCCGGCCCGGCGACGCCGAGTACGACCTCGAGCGCAGCATCTGGAACGGCGCCCACGATCGACATCCCGCGGTCATCGCCCGCTGCGCGGGAGTCGCCGACGTGATCCGCACGGTCGATCTCGCCCGGAGCGAGGGACTCCCGCTGGCCGTCCGCGGCGGCGGCCATTCGATCCCCGGGTTTTCCACCGTCGACGACGGCATCGTGCTGGACCTGTCCCCGATGAAGGGGATTCAGGTGAACCCGGCACACCGTCGGGTCAGCGCGCAGGCCGGCTGCACCTGGAAGGACCTGGACGCCGAAACGCAACAGTTCGGGCTTGCGGTGACCGGCGGCCTGGTGTCCTCGACCGGCATCGCCGGCTTCACCACCGGCGGCGGCATCGGCTGGCTGATGCGCAAGTACGGACTCGCTGCCGACAACATGGTCGGCGCCGACGTCGTCACCGCCGACGGGCAATTCGTGCACGCCAGTGCCGACGAAAACCCCGAATTGTTCTGGGGGCTGCAAGGTGGCGGCGGCAACTTCGGGGTCGTGACGTCCTTCGAATTCGAACTGTTCGAGGTCGGGCCCGTCCTTTCCGGGATCGTCTTCTACCCCGCCGAAGAGGCGGAGCAGGTGCTGCGCGGCTTCCGGGATGCCACCGCAAACGCGCCGGATGAGCTGACGACGATGGTCAACCTGTTGATCGCGCCGCCGGTGCCGTTCCTGCCCGAATCGGCCCACGGCAAGCCGATCGTCGCCGTCATCGGCTGCTGGACCGGTGATCTCGAAGCCGGGCAGGCCGCCACCGCGCCCTTCCGCTCACTGGGCACCGTCATCGCCGACGTGTTCGCGGCCAACCCGTACGCAGGGTGGCAGCAGGCGCTCGACCCGCTGTGGCCGCGGGGCGTGCACAACTACTTCCGCTCGGCATTCATCCGCACCGCCGACGACGCGTCACTCCGTGTGCTGTTGGATTCCTATGCCACCTTGCCCACGCCGATGACGGAGATTCACCTGCAGCACCTCGGCGGCGCCGTGGGCCGCGTTCCCGTCGACGCAACCGCCTTTGCCATGCGCGAGCACGAATTCATCGTCAATGTGGTCGCCCGGACGCCCACCGCGGAGGGTTTCGCCGATGGCGTCGAATGGACGCGCGGGGTGACGTCCGCGCTCGGTGCCGACGCCGCCACCTACGTGAACTTCACCGGAGAGACGAATGCTGCGGTGGTTCGGGCGTCGTACCCGGCGGACACCTACCGCCGGTTGGTGGAATTGAAGAACGAGTACGACCCCACCAACCTGTTCCGGTTGAACCAGAACATCGCCCCCACGGTGTGACGACACCTTCGGGGTGACGAGGGGGGTCGCCGGCCGACGGTCGGGTGAAGACCCGACCGCGGACAACCCGCGGGACCGGGCCCGGTATGCGCGTATGCCGCGTGCATGCCGGGCCTTTCCCGTCACCGCTTTCGCAAGAAATAGATCGAAGCTTTACCTGTGGGGCCACTCGGAACTCGGCGTCCTCAACCAAACTCAGCGCCCAGGAGATACGTCATGAATACTGACTCGGCTGTCACCGAAACTGTGGTTCGCAAACACCTGCAGGCCTTCCTGGAGCAGAGAGGCATTGCCGCCATACTGGATGATTTTGATGAAGATGCGCGCTTATACAGTGAGGCCAAGATCTACCAGGGGAAACAGGAAATTCAAGGGTTCTTCGTCGGTTTCATGGATTCGCTGCCCCCAGATGGCATTGATCATTTCTCCCTCAGGAGCCTACAAGTAGACGGTCCGATCGCATACATCACCTGGAGCGTGGGCACTGATATCCCGCTGGGCACCGATACTTTTGTTGTGGACAACGGCAAGATCGTTTCACAAACATTCGCCATGTATGCAGTGCCCGGCCGACTGTGACCGAAAAGGATAGATCTCAATGAGCTCTCGTGGAACGGACTACGACAAGGCCCTGGACGTGGCCGTCGATCACGCCCGGCACTGGCTCGATGCGGTGGACGGCCGCCGGGTCGGGCCACGGATGACGGCCGATGACCTGCGCCCGACGTTCGGTGGGCGGCTGCCGGACCGGGGCAACGCGGCTGCGGATGTGATCGACGAGTTGGCCACCGGTGCCGAGCCGGGCCTGATGGCCATCTCCTCGGGTCGATTCTTCGGCTGGGTGATGGGCGGCACATTCCCGGCGGGGCTGGCCGCCGACTGGCTGGTCAGCGCGTGGGACCAGAACGCGGGCATGCGGTTTGCCACCCCCGCGGCAGCCGCCGTCGAGGAGGCTGCGGCCGGCTGGCTGCTGGAATTGCTCGGCCTGCCCGCCGGTTCCGACGTCGGATTCGTCACCGGCGCGACGATGGCCAACTTCACCGGACTGGCCGCGGCGCGGCACTCGGTGCTGGCGAAGGCGGGCTGGGACAGCCACCGCGACGGACTTTTCGGCGCCCCGCGAGTTCATGTGCTGGTCGGTGCGGAACGCCACGACACCGTGGACCTCGCGCTCCGCTACCTCGGGCTGGGCGCCCCGACGGTGGTTGCCGCCGATGAACAGGGCCGGATCAGAATCGATTCCCTTCGCGGCGCGCTCGCCGAAATCCCCAACGAGGAGCGGATTGTCCTTTGCCTGCAGGCCGGCAACATCCATTCCGGCGCTTTCGACCCCTTCCGGGCGGCAATCCAGCTCGCCCACGCCCGCGGCGCCTGGGTGCACGTGGACGGGGCATTCGGGCTGTGGGCGGCGGCAAATCCAGCGCTGCGGCCGCTCGTCGATGGCGTTGCCGACGCCGATTCCTGGGCAACTGATGCGCACAAGACGCTGAATGTGCCCTACGACTGCGGTATCGCGGTGGTCGCCGATCCGTCGGCCATCCGGGCAGCGTTCGGGGTGCACGCGAGTTACCTCGTCGGCGACGAGAGCGGGCCGGGTGATCCGTACGAGAAGGTCCCCGAGCTGTCCCGCCGCGCCCGCGGAATTCCGGTGTGGGCGGTGCTGCGGTCGCTCGGCAGGGACGGGGTGGCCGACCTGGTCGGCGGCGTGGTCGAGCGAGCCAGGCAGTTCGCCAGCGGCATTGCTGAGATGGACGGCGCGACGGTGGTCAATGACGTCGTCTACACCCAGGTCTGTGTGTCCTTCGGCAGCGACGCACGGACCCGCGAGGTCGCCACCCGACTGCAATCCGATGGCACGGCATGGATGTCGGGTTCACGGTGGCGCGGCCGAGAGGTGCTACGAATTTCGGTCAGCAACTACGCGACCGACGAGCAGGACGTCCTGCAGTCACTAGCGGCCCTGCAGCGGGCGGCGGCTGGACTCGATCAGTAAAGGAGCGCGAGCTTCACGAAGGGCGACGTGCCCGTCGAGCCTGGGGAGTAGCCCTACTTCGGTGGTGAAGACACCTCATTCGACCCTTCCGGGCCGCACCGGGGCGGTCGCTGATCGTCTCGATCTGGCTCGCGAGGGAGGCGGTCGACGATTTGTGCGAAAGGCCGCTGGCCGGTGCGCATTCGCAAAGAAGTCGGTCGTGGATCTACGTTGGTGACTGAGTTAAGTCCGACGCGGCGTCCTTGATCATCTGGCGGAGCGCCCGACGCGCGGCTCGACGCCCGATGAGAACGCCTCGAGCACGGTGGAGTCGGATGTCCCGGCCGATGCTTGAGCGTCCTTCGTGCAGAGAAGGTGGGGGCTTCGTGCCGCCGCCGGTGCAAGGCTGAGGGGTTGCCGTTCGCGGTGTTCGGTGGGGACCACCCTGACCTACCACTGACGCCCGACATGGGTTCCGCCGCCGCCGACCTCGCCGTCGACGAGCAGGTCCTGCTGGTGTTCGACCTATCCGCGTTCGACAGCAAAGCCGACCAGAACCGGTTCGTCACCGACTTCGCTTGTGAATTTCCAAATTATCTATCATCTTCTGACCACGCTATATGGCACTGTTGGAGACGCAATTGAGCGTGAGGCGCCGTCCAGAGTGCCAAACAGTGTGGCAAATTGATGCGGGTGCGGCTCTGCTGCAGTGACTACGTGACTACGCCGCGGCGAGGGGGATGACGTTGTAAACATTCAGTCGGTGTTCTCAGCGGCACTTGTTTGGTGGCACGGGGTGATGACCGATCGGGCTGATGCGCGTCGGTGTTG
>JBBQGJ010000278.1:0-9208 GCA_038322925.1 Mycobacteriales bacterium | reverse complement strand
GCGGCCCTCGCCGGGTTGCTGGGCGGGCGGGAAGAACGGGTACAGATAGCGGCCCGCCCGGTCCAGCCCAAGACCGTTGCCCTACAGGGAGAAACCAACGGCCAGACCGCCCGGTCACCCACATTCATGCCGGAAGACCCTCAATCGGGCGGTCGCGTCGTTGACGGCGGCGATGGCGTCAGCCGGGTCAGTCTGCAGTGTCGGCGAGTGCGAATCGTTGGCCACCTGCCCATCTTGCTGAACTGCCGCCGGTCGTGCCGACCCGGGTCCCCGAAAGCGGGCAGGGCTTCACCGCGCACAGGAAACGGTCGGAGCCACTCGGCGAACACTGTTCCGCCGGCCGTCCACCCCGACGGAACAGAAGCGGAAAGCGGGCGACCGAAGGCGGTCAGTGAAATCCACTTCGGGTCCACAAGGTAGCCATGAGGCGGCCATGCATCACCCACCTCCGACGGATTGCGCTGACTGCTCATTTGATGACAAGGAGAGCCACCTCGGCGTGTCGCTCCTGCACGGTCGAGTGAATGTGCCGTCATTTCAGTCATACTTCGGGCGGACCACCGCAAGAAAGTGAACAGATACCAGACCACGGGGTGGGCGGCCTCGGATGATGTTCTGGCAATTCCGGTGCGCCATCCAACGAACGGTCGGATTGTGGCGATGCAGAGACGGATCTTGGTGCTGGGTGCCGGGTTTCTGGGTGCCGCGATCACCCGAACCCTCATCGACGACGGCTACTCTGTCTCGGTTCTCACCCGGGCTACCCGGGGTGCCTTTACGGCACAAAAACTTCAGGGCGCGAGAGTCGTCGTCGGTGATGTCGGAGATTTGGCGGGTCGCGAGCGGCCTGATTCCGGAGAACGACCACGTGGTCTACGCGGTAGGAGGATCCTCGCCGGTGGACTCCGATCTCGACCCGGCGAACGACGCGGCCACGGTGCTGGCTCCACTGGTTCGGGTCCTCGAACTCCTTCGACAGCGCCCACACGCCGCGATCACCTATCTGTCCTCGGGTGGCACGCAGGTGGCACGGTCTACGGCATCGCCGATTTTATCCCGACCAGGGAGGATGTCGCACACGGCCGATCAGTTCCTACGGAATCCTGAAGTTGACCGCTGAGCGTTACCTCGGAATGCATGCGCGGAATTTCGGTCTGGCCGTACGGGTTCTGCGGATCGCGAATGTTCATGGACCGGGGCAACCTGCCACGCGCGGCCAAGGGGTGGTGAGCCATCTGTTCCGCTGCGCAATCACCGGGGGCCCACTTCCGTTGTTCGGCTCCCAGGCGAGCGTCCGTGACTACCAATACGTGGACGACGTGGCCCGTGTTGTGGCGGACTTGCTCCGTGCTCGACGACGTGCCGTGGCCGCTGAATGTCGGCACCGGTCTGGGCCACACCGTCAAGGAAGTCGCGGACATCATCACCGGCGTCACGACCTTGCCGATCGACATCGAACCGCTCCATGAGCGGATGTTCGATGTCACCGACAAAGTTCTCGACTGTTCGGCGCTGGTCGGGCTCGTTGATCTTGCGAGCAGTCCCCCCATTTCGAGCCGCGCCGGCGGGAGGACCAGGGTGCCGGCAGCCGTGCGGTTCTGATGGACAGCGGAAGGGGACAGCCACGGACGGCGGGAACCGGTCGTCCGGGGACGGCGATCGCCCGGGGCCCCGGGGTGGACATCCTCGGCGAGCCGCTGCCCGGCAACGGCATGGAGGCGTTCAACGACACCCCGATCGTGAATGGCACCGCCTACCCGACCACCACCGTCGACCCGAAGTCCTACCGCTACCGGATCCTCAACGCCGCGAACGACCGGTTCTGGAACCTGTCGTGGTACGTCGCCGATCCCGCCACCGGAACCGAGGTCGCGCTCAATCCGAACGAACTGGCCGCCGCCCAGACCGACCCGGTTGTCGCACCGACGCCGGACACCAGCCGGAGCCCGGCCGGACCGAACTGGAACCAGATCGGCACGGAGGGCGGGTTCCTGCCGGCCCCGGTCGTCGTTCCCGCGCATCCCACGACATGGATCACCGACCCCACCCGATTCGATGTCGGCAACGTCGACCAGCATTCATTGCTGCTGGCGCCGGCGGAACGAGCCGATGTCGTCGTCGACTTCTCGCAGTACCGGGGGAAGACCCCTGATTCTGTACAACGACGCCCCCGCCGCCTTCCCGGCGCGTGTTCCCGGCTACGACTACTACACCGGAGGACCCGACCTCAGCCCGACCGGCGCCCCGACCACGCTGCCCGGGTACGGCCCCAACACCCGGACCGTCATGCAGGTCAAGGTGTCCATGGCGGCACCCGATCCCGCGTTCGACCGGCCGAACACCACCGCCGACCGGATGGGCGCACTGGAGGCCGCATTCGCCCACCACCTCGATGCCAACGGCAAACCCGCCGGTGTCTTCGAGTCCGGTTCCGACCCGGTCATCGTCGGCCAGGCCGCCTACAACAACGCCCTGGGCACCAACTTCGTCGGCAGCGGCTGGTGCAACGCCCCCATCCATGCCAGCGCCCGGTGCGACGGCTACGCGCGCATCCAGGAAGGGTCCCAACCGACCGACACATTCGGGTTCAACACCATCGCGGCTCCCAACGCCAAGATGCAAATACCCTTCCAACCAAAGGGAATGCACGACGAGATGAACTCGGCCAGCTTCGACGAATGGGGGCGGATGACGGCCAACCTGGGCCTGGAAGCACCCGGCGCGACGCCACTGACCCAGAACATCATCCTGTATCCGTTCGTGAACCCGGCGACCGAGAACCTCGATGCAACAGGCATGCCGAGCAGCCTGCACGTCACCCCGATATCATCGGCAACCGACGGAACCCAGATATGGAAGGTCACCCACAACGGGGTCGACACGCACCCCATTCATTTCCATCTCTATAACGTCCAAGTGATCAACCGCGTCACCTGGGACAACATCATCATCCCGCCCGATCCGACGGAACTGGGCTGGAAGGAAACGGTCAGGGTCAGCCCGCTGGAGGACACCATCGTCGCCCTGCGCCCGATCGTGCCGACCCTCCCGTTCGGGGTCCAGGACAGCCATCGCCCGCTCAACCCAGCCATGCCCATCGGCGCCAGGGGCGACCTGAATACCTTGCAGGGTTACCAGGCCGGCTTCAACAACACCGAAACCGACGGCACACCGATGACGACGCCGATCGTCAACGAAGTCACGAACTTCGACTGGGAATACGTCTTCCACTGCCACATCCTCAGCCACGAAGAAATGGACATGATGCGGCCCGTCACGGTGCACGTGCCCAGAGCACTACCGGCGCCGCCTGTGCTGTCCTTCACCCAGCAATCGGGGGTCGTGCTGCGCTGGACCGACGGCACCCCAGTCGACTACACCAACCCGTCCAGTTGGACCAATCCGGGTACCGCGGAAGTCGGGTACCGCATCGAACGGGCGTCGATCACCAACAATGCAGTCGGCCCGTTCGCCCAGATCGCGGCACCGCCGGCGAACGTCATCGGCTACACCGACGCCACCGCCGACCCGGCCGCGGGCTACCAGTACCGGGTCACTGCGTTCAACGCCGCCGGCGGTTCGACCTCGAACCTGATCACCATCGCACGCCCGTCGACGACCGTCGTGACCAGCAGCCCGGCACCATCGAGCTTCGGGCAGAACGTCACCCTCACCGCGACGGTCCGGCCGGCAACCGGCACTGGTACCCCGACCGGCACGGTCCAGTTCAAGGTCGACGGCACCAATGTCGGTCCCGCGGTGGCGCTGAACGGGACAGGCGCCGCGGCCTACGCAACCACCGCTCTGACGGTCGGCAGCCACATTGTGACCGCCTCCTACAGCGGCTCGCTCACCTTCAGCAGCAGCGTCAGCGCGCCGTACACGCAGGTCGTCACCACCGCGAACTCGACCACCACGCTGACCACCAGCGGCACCCCAACGGTGTCCGGCCAATCGGTGACGTTCACCGCCCAGGTAACCCCCGCGGCGGCGACCGGCACGGTCACGTTCACCATCGACGGCTCCGGCTCCAGCCCGGTGACCCTCGTCAACGGCAGGGCGACATTCACTACCTCGTCGCTCAGCGTGGGTACGCACTCGGTGTCCGCGACCTACGGCGGCTCGGTCGGTTCCTCGGCGAGCACCAGCGCCACCCTGACCCAGACGGTGAACAAGGCGAGCAGTAAGACAGTGGTCACCACCAGCGGCACACCCGCGGCCCGCGGGACGGCCGTCACGTTCACCGCCACCGTCACTGCCGTCGCGCCCGGCGCCGGTGTGGCAACCGGCACCGTTCAATTCCGCATCGACGGACAGAACGCCGGGGCACCGGTCGCGCTGGTCAACGGGCAAGCGAGGTACATCACCAGCACGATGACCGCTGCAACCCACATCGTGGCAGCGGTGTACGCCGGTGACAGCCGCTTCACCACCAGCACCAGCACCAACCTTTCCCAGCGCATTCAATAGGGGAAAGCTGCCGGCATCACCGGTAGCGGCGGCAACCCTCGCCTCGGGGCGGGCAGGAATTCCACATTCCAGCCCGCCCCGTTTCGGGGTCAACTGATCCTCTCTGCACAGTCAAGAGGCCTATTGCCAATTGTTGATCTCCGAGGTCGGGAGGCGGCAAGCGGACGGCTTGCGCAGAACATTTGGCCACCGCAACGAACGTGGCCAGCGCCTCCCGGACCCGGCGGGACAGCGAATGCGGAGTCAGCCGTTGCAGCGGCAACAGCAGGCGTTCCTGGCTGGAGGAGATCGGTCCGTTCAGCGAGGACGAGGAGCTCCAGGAATTCATCGACCACGACTTCTGGACGGAGCGCCGCGCGGAAAGCCCAGACGATGGTGCTCCGCAACATCGGGATCAGGATCTGGCCGAAGCGGCCGGAGTTCGTGCTCAGCGATGCCGACCCGGCTGCGGCCGCCCAGCCACTTCACGCCCGTGCGCGGGCCGCGGGACTGCACCGCGGGACAGCAGCGCGGGCTGCGACCAGACCCGGTCAGCCGAGCCGGACGACCGTCCCGGTCGCTGAGGACTCACGGGCCGCATCCAACACCCGGGCGGTGGCCACGGCGTCCCTTGGATCGACCGGCGGAGCCTCGTTACCGGCGATCGCGCGCGCGACGGCCGGGTAGAACGTGTCCCACCGGCCGCGCTCACTCGGCACCGGCGTTTCGCGTTCACCGTCGAACATCGTGCCCCAGGCCGACTCCGGCTCGACGCCCCAGGCGGGTCCGAGGCCGGCGGGCGAGCCGCCGTTCTTGAGCTGCTCCTCCTGCACGTCGAACCCGCCGATCAGGTAGCCGCCCACCGACCCGTTGACCTGGAACCGCGGGCCAGGCGCCGCCGACGCCATCCCGGCTGCCAGGGTGGAGCGCACCCCGCCGGCGTGCCGCAGGTGCAGTTCGATCTCGTCCTCCGCGCCTGCGCCCTCGCGGACGGTGGCCAGCTCGGCGTGCACCAGCTCCGCCGGCCCGAAGAGGTGCAACGCCTGGTCGACCAGGTGCGGACCGAGGTCAAGCAGCGTGCCGCCGCCCTGTTCGACGGTCCCGCCGTGCCAGCTGCCCTTGACCGGCTTGAACCGGTCGATCCGCGAGGTGAACCGGTGCACCGCGCCGAGCGAGCCGTTCGCGAGCAGCCGGCGGATCGTCAGGAAGTCGCTGTCCCACCGCCGGTTCTGATACGGCGTGATGACCAGCCCGGCCCGTTCGGCGTGGTCGACCAGCTCTTGCGCGGCGGACGCGGTGAGCGCGAAAGGCTTGTCCAGCACGACGTGCAGGCCCAGGTCCAGCGCCCGGTGCGCCAGCTCGGCGTGGGTGGCGTTCGGTGTGGTGATGGTGACGCCGGCGACCCCCAGCGCCGGTAGCTCGTTCAGCTCGCCGACAGTGGTGGCGCCCGGTACCTCGTCGTGCACGAGGGCGCGGCGCTCGGCGGATCCGGTGACGACCGCCACCAGTTCCAGACCCTCGGCGGACAGGACCAGCGGCGTGTGGAAGGTCCGGCCACCGGCTCCGTAGCCGGCCAGTGCCCAGCGGATCCCTACAGGAATCTGTGCAGCGGTGGTGGTCACCCGGCCATCCTCCCGCGGGGTGAGCGCCGTCGCAGATTGCGGGACTGTCGGACCACGCGCCTAGCATGGTTCAACGTGACAGATCAGCTCATCGTGCGCGGCGCCCGCGAACACAACCTGCGGAACGTCGACATCACCCTGCCGCGGGATTCGCTGGTGGTGTTCACCGGTTTGTCCGGGTCCGGGAAGTCCTCGCTGGCCTTCGACACCATCTTCGCGGAGGGCCAGCGCCGGTACGTCGAGTCGCTGTCGTCCTACGCGCGGCAGTTCCTGGGCCAGATGGACAAGCCAGATGTCGACTTCATCGAGGGCCTCTCACCCGCGGTGTCCATCGACCAGAAGTCGACCTCCCGCAACCCGCGGTCGACGGTCGGCACCATCACCGAGATCTACGACTACCTGCGCCTGCTGTACGCGCGGATCGGGCACCCACACTGCCCGATCTGCGGCGAGCCGATCTCCAAGCAGACCCCGCAGCAGATCGTCGACAGGGTGCTGGAGATGCCGGAGGGCACCAGGTTCCAGGTGCTGGCCCCGGTCATCCGGGAGCGCAAGGGCGAGTACGTCGATCTGCTGGCCGACCTGCAGGCAAAGGGCTACTCGCGGGCGCGGATCGACGGCGTGGTCCATCCGCTGACCGAGGCGCCGAAAATCAAGAAGCAGGAGAAGCACTCCATCGAGGTCGTCGTCGACCGGCTGGTCAACCGGGAGACCGCGAAGCAGCGCATCACCGATTCGGTGGAGACCGGACTGGGCCTCGCCGACGGTGTGGTGATCCTGGACTTCGTCGACCTGGACGAGGACGACCCGCTGCGCGAGCGTCGCTACTCCGAACGGCTGGCCTGCCCGAACGACCACCCGCTGGGCCTGGACGAGCTGGAGCCGCGGTCCTTCTCCTTCAACTCCCCGTTCGGCGCCTGCCCGGAATGCACCGGGCTCGGCACCCGCAAGGAGGTCGACCCGGAGTTGGTGGTGCCGGACGGGTCGCTCTCGCTCAACGGCGGCGCCATTCACCCGTGGTCGGCAGGAACCACCAGCGAGTACTTCATCCGGCTGCTGCAGGGGCTCGGCGAGCAGATGGGGTTCTCGGTCGACACCGGCTGGGACCGGCTGCCCGCCGTGGTCCGCAAGGCCGTGCTGCACGGCACCGACCACCAGGTGCACGTCACCTACCGCAACCGGTACGGCCGGCAGCGCTCGTACTACGCCGACTTCGAGGGCGTCATCCCGTACCTGGAACGCCGTGCGGCGCAGACGGATTCGGACTTCGCGCGGGAGAAGTACGAGGGCTACATGCGCGAGGTGCCGTGCCCGGTATGCCTGGGCACCCGCCTGAAGCCGGAGATCCTGCACGTCACCATTCGGCACAAGGATCTGGGCGACAAGAACATCGCCGACCTAGCCGCGATGTCGATCAAGGACGCCGCGGCGTTCTTTCCCGGGCTGGAGCTGTCCGAGCGGGACCGGATGATCGCCGAACGGGTACTGAAAGAGGTCGACGCACGGTTGGGGTTCCTGCTCGACGTCGGGCTTGACTACCTGTCGCTGGAACGGCCGGCCGCGACCCTGTCCGGCGGCGAGGCGCAGCGGATCCGGCTCGCCACCCAGATCGGGTCAGGCCTTGTCGGGGTGTTGTACGTGCTGGACGAGCCGTCGATCGGGTTGCATCAGCGGGACAATCACCGGCTGATCCAGACCCTCACCAGGCTCCGCGACCTGGGCAACACACTGATCGTGGTCGAGCACGACGAGGACACCATCCGGACCGCCGACTGGGTGGTCGACATCGGGCCGGGAGCGGGGGAGCACGGCGGCCAGGTGGTGGTCTCCGGGACGGTCGCCGATCTGGAGTCGTCCCCGGACTCGATCACCGGCGCGTTCCTGTCCGGTGCGCGGGAGATCGCGATCCCGCCGGTGCGCCGTCCGGTGGACCGGCGCCGCAAGCTGACCGTGGTCGGGGCCCGGGAACACAACCTGCGCGACCTGACGGTGGACTTCCCGCTGGGCACCCTGATCGCGGTCACCGGCGTGTCCGGATCCGGGAAGTCGACGCTGGTCAACGACATCCTGCACGCGGTGCTGGCCAATCGGATCAACGGCGCCCGGATGGTTCCTGGCCGGCACACCCGGGTCACCGGGCTGGACGAGGTGGACAAGGTGGTGGGCGTCGACCAGTCGCCGATCGGGCGGACCCCGCGGTCCAACCCGGCTACGTACACCGGGGTCTTCGACCACATCCGGAAGCTGTTCGCGGCGACCACCGAGGCCAAGGTTCGCGGCTACCAGCAGGGCCGCTTCTCGTTCAACGTCAAGGGCGGTCGCTGCGAGGCCTGCGCCGGCGACGGCACGCTGAAGATAGAGATGAACTTCCTGCCGGACATCTACGTGCCGTGCGAGGTCTGCAAGGGCGCCAGGTACAACCGCGAAACGCTGGACGTGCACTACAAGGGCAAGACCATCGCCGACGTGCTGGACACCCCGATCGAGGAGGCCGCTGAGTTCTTCGAGGCGATCGGCCCGATCCACCGGCACCTCAAGACGCTGGTCGAGGTCGGCCTCGGGTACGTGCGCCTCGGCCAGCCGGCGCCCACGCTGTCCGGCGGTGAGGCGCAGCGGGTCAAACTCGCCTCCGAGCTGCAGAAGCGCTCCACCGGGCGCACCGTGTACGTGCTGGACGAGCCCACCACCGGGCTGCATTTCGCGGACGTGGAGAAGCTGCTCGGCGTGGTGAACGGGTTGGTGGACAAGGGCAACACGGTGATCGTCATCGAGCACAACCTCGATGTGATCAAGACCGCGGACCACGTGATCGACATGGGTCCGGAGGGTGGTTGGGGCGGCGGCCTGGTGATCGCCGAGGGCACCCCGGAGCAGATCGCGGCGGACCCGGATTCCTACACCGGCCAGTACCTGGCGCGGATCCTGGACGGTCGGGCGGCCTTGTCCACCCGGGCCCGAGCCGGTGCTATGCGTTCGGAACCGACGGCCATGATCAACGGCTCGACAGGGTCGGTCGGTTCCCCTCGGTCGTGGGGGGGGGGGGGGGGGGGGCGCCCCGGCACCCGCGCGCCGCCGGCCCCCGGGGGCGGGGGGCCGGCCCCCCGCCCCCGCCGCCGCCCCCCCCGCCCGGCACGCAC
>JBBQGJ010000277.1:0-9216 GCA_038322925.1 Mycobacteriales bacterium | reverse complement strand
TCGCTGTGGCTGCACGCCGCCATCTGGTGCTGGTACCTACACGCCCACCCGGCCGGCCGCACCTGGACGGCCCGGCCCTGGTACCAGCACAAGACCACCCCCAGCTTCCTCGACGCCCTCGCCGCGCTCCGCAAAGTCCTACGGGCACAACGAATTACAGTCATGTCATCCCCCAGCCCGGACGACACGAAAATCACCGAGGCCCTACTCGACACGCTCGCCTACGCGGCCTGACCAGACGTCAAGACTGCGAAAGTCCACGGTAACCAACCCGCGTATATCAGTCTGACCGCGTGTCGAAGACATGCCTCTCGCCCGGAGTTCCTCCCGCTGGCCCAAAAAACAAAACCAATCCCCCCCAGAGACTAGACCGAACGGGGGAACTTCAACCTGACCACTTGACAGTAATGATCCCCATATCAGCTAGCCGCAGCCGGTCCCACAGCAACGCCATCATGAACAGCGGGAATGTCATCCCGAGCACGTAGGCCAGGCTGAGGGTGATGCCGCCGATCGCGGAGCCGGACAGCGCGGACAGCGTCATGACGCCGGCGAGGACGGGTGCGCAGCAGGACGACGCGATGCCGGAGAACACCCCGAGGGCGAAGAAACTGCGGAGTCACCGCGGGCGGTGTCCGGTGCGCGCGGGAATGAGGGCAGGCTCCACATCCGGCCGGACAGTGAGTAGGCGGCGAGCAGCAGCATGAGCGTGCCGCCGAGGTAGTACAGCAGGGTGTGGTAGTTGGCGATGGTCGCGGTGGATGCCGCCCGCGCCCGCCCCGCCGGACGTGGTGGTGTTGGATCTGGGTCTGCCCGGACTGGCCGGGGTCGAGGTGTGCCGGCAGTTGCGGACGTTCAGCGACCGCTACGTGATCACGCTGACCGCCCGGGCGGACGAGATCGACAAACTCATCGGGCTGTCGGTGGGCACGGACGATTGTCGTCAGGGGGTTCGGCGGCCGCTGACGAGGGCGACACCGCCGAGAATCACGGCCAGGGCGGCGAATCCGCCGCCGAGGGTGAGCGCCGCCGCGACAGTACCGACGAGCAGGGGGCCGCCGGCGTCGCCGAATTCTCGGCCGACCTCGGCGGCGCCCATGGTCTGCCCGAGCCGTTCGGGGGGTGTGCTGCCGGCGAGGTGCGCGAACGCCAGTGGGGGTGGCCACGGCGGTGCCTGCGCCGATCAGCACGGCGGCAGCGATGATCCCGACCAGGGTGGGCAGCGCGGCGGCGGTGAGCATGCCCGCGGCGGCCAGGCCGAGCCCGGCGGCCATGCCCGGATCGTCGGGTAACCGGCCGTCCCGCGCCCGGCCGGCCCATGGTTGCACCATGACCGCCGTCACCGAGAGCATCGACACCGCGGCACCCGTGACCAGCGGTGTCAGCCCGGCCTGACTACCGAGGACTGGGAGGAACCCGACGCCGACGGCGAGCGCTGCGGTCGCCGACGCCAGGGTGATCGTGGGGCGTATGAAGTCGGCCCCGCTGAGCCGCCGGGCCAGATCCAGCATGGTTTGCCGGCGCCGGGGCAGCGCCGGCAGGCTGGGGACCGCCAGTGCGGCCCACGCGGTGACCACCCCGGCGAGCACTGTCAGGGTGGTGAACAGCGATCGGTACCCGCCGGTGGTGATGAGCAGCCCACCAAGGACCGGGCCGAGGGCATAGCCGAGGCTCTTGAACGCCCCGAAGCCGCCGAACACCCGCCCGTGCCGGCCGCCGGGGGATAGCCGGGCGACCATCGCGCTGGCGGCGGGGGAGAACGCGGCCGCGGCCGCGCCCTGCCCGAACCGGACAACGACGAGCAGCGCGGGGTTGCCGACGACGACGAACGCCGCGGAGGCGGCCGCGAACGCCAGCAGCCCGCCGAGCAGCACGGGGCGTGGACCGATCCGGTCGGCGATGGTCCCGAAGACGGGTTTGAGGATGACCTCCGCGCCGTCGTACACGGCGAGCATGATGCCTAGGGTCAGCAGCGATGTGTGCTGCTCGCCGGCGGACAGGCCGAGGCCGGCGGCGATGCTGTGCGCGCCGAACGCCGTGACGAACCCTGCCGCGTACAGCGGGTACAGCACCCACCGGCCGGCGGTGACCGCAACGGGCGGGGTGTCCGGGGTGCAACTCATGTCAGCTCCGGACCGCCCGTGGCGAGGCGGTGAACAGAGGCCGGAGCCGGGTGTCCTGCAACGCGAGAACCATCCGGAGCAGCACCCGGCGCACCAGGAAGTACCCGGCCAGGCTGACCGCCGCGCCCAGCAGCAACCCGACCACGACGTCCAGCGGGTAATGCGCGGCGATGTACACGCGGGAGAACGCCATCAGGGCCGCTGCCGCCCCGGTGACCCAGCCCAGGCGGCGGTCGACCAGGAACAACCCGGCCGTGACGGCGCCGGCGACCATGGCGTGGTCACTGGGAAACCCCGGGTCGGTGGTCGGAGTGGCCAGCACGAGGATGTCCGGCAGCGAGGCGTACGGGCGCGACTCGTTCACCGCGGCGACGATCGGCTGGTTGACCGCCAGCGCCAGCAGCATGCCCGCCGGTGCCCACAGGGCCGCCGCCATCCGGACCGGGTCACCGGCCTTGCGGGCGATCCACCAGCCAGCGACGAGCAGCCCGGCGAACACCACCAGGCCGTACCCCGCGTACAGCACGAGCGGGCCGTGCAGCCACGGTGTGGACCGGGCAAAGTCGTTCACGCTCAAGAACAACGACGTGTTGGCATCCATCGAGGTACGTCCTGTCTGTTCAAAGGAACTGCCTGACTGTCAGAACTGGTGCAGAGCCTGGAAGACCTGATCGGTGAATTCGGCCAGCCGCTCCTCGCAGTGCTTGAGCTGCTGCTGGGCGTCGGCAGCCAGCGGCGCTCCGAACACGTCCCGGGCGGTCAGGTCCCGGTGCCAGCGGCGGAGCCGGTCCATGCTCTGCTCCTCCTCTTCCAGCTCGGCCATCGTCAACTTCCGCAGGGCCAGCTCCTTGTCGATCTCGGCGTCGAACTTTCCGCAGTCCGCGAGGAACTCCGCCCATTCCTGCTGCCGCAGCGCCGTGAATGCGGCCTGCAACCAGGCGGCGTCGCGTTCCTCGCGGCCGGTGGCCTGCAACACCACCAGTTCCCCGTCGCCGCGGGCCGCGAGCTCACCCACCCGCGCGATCCCTGCCGCGAAGCCCGGCACCTCGGGGACCGCCCACGCGCCCTGCCCCAACGACACCGCACCGGTCTTCCGTAGTTCCCGCCACACCGCCACCCGGTGTCGGGACGGCTCCGCCGGAACCCGCACCACCAACACCAACCACGTCACCACAGGGCTTGCCACATACGGAATAGTAGCGGGCGTTACATCCATGATTGAATGGCGAGGTCTGGTGCACGCCACCATCGAATGTCGAAATGTCTATTGCGAATTCCGCCGCGACCGGTGAAGGCAGCAAACCCCTCTCGATCCGACCCCCAGCATGCTCCAACCCGCACAGTCGTCACCGATTGCGAGACAACGGATCTGCCGGGTGCGCTGCTCGGCCCCGGTCGGATATCGGAACTTTGAGGAATAGCTGAAGACTGAGCCGAGCTCACATTTCGTCGCGACACGGTCGGCGGGCGGTGGCCAGTGTGATGAGGTGCTCGCAGCTCAGGAGCAGCCGAGTACTCGCGCAGCGGCACATTGCGAGTTTGCTGCCCAGTGATCGGCCAGGGACCGGAGGTGTGGTCGAGGCCTGCCCTGCCCTGTCCGGGAGCCGGAGGGTGGCGTCGCCCGGGTCAGGTGACGACCAGTTCTTGGTACATGCCGTCGGCATAGTGGTTCTCCAGGTTGCACACCAATTCATAGCGTCCCGGGGCCAGCGTGACGGTGGTCCAGCCGACCGTGCCGGCGGTGATGCCGTCACCGCTGCCCTCGGCGCAACTGGCGGAGGCTTCACCCAGGCTCCCCGTCTCGTCGACCTTGCCGTCCGGACCGGGCACCCGCTGACCCACTAGGGCTCCGGAATCCAGCGGGAGGATCACCAGCTCGTGGGTGCGCCACCCCATGTTCGAGGTCACCAGGCTGACCTGTCCGGCGGGCACGGCGGCGGGTGTGGCCCGCAGCATCATGTGTGAGCCGAGCGGGGCGGTGCCGCTCATCATCTGCGTCATACCCATGTCGCCCAGCGCGACGGTCACCGTCGATCCGGGCAGCGACGACGGAGGCGAGCAGGTCAACGGGGAGTAGTGATAGTCCGAGTCGCCGCCCATCATTCCCGCGCCGGCCGAACCGGCGACGGTTCCACCGCCCATCATTCCCTGGCCATATTGACCGGAGCCAGTGTCGGTGCTGCCGCCACACGCGGTCAGGGAAACGGTCAGGACCGCGACCGCGGCCGCGACCGCGGCGCGACGAATGAATGTGTTCATTTCAGGGGTACTCCTTTTTATGTTTTGTGCGTGAAACCGGGACGGGGGGGCGGACAGCCTGGAACCCCGCCGTCCGGATGGCACGACGAGGGTGGGCCGCTCTAGGTCCGGGTCACGCACAGCGTGATGCGGGGCCGTTCCGGTCCGGGTGGACCGCGGCGGCGGAGCTCACCCCAGATCGCTGGCACCGCGGCGAACAGGCCGCGGGTCGTTGCCGGGCACCGGGACCCCAGCAGCGCCAGCAGCAACGCGGAGCCGACCGTCACCAGGAACAACACGCACTGGGCCATCGCGTGACCGGCGCCGATCGGGTCGTTCGGTGCTGCGGAGACCACCGCCCCCGACCAGGCATACCCGCCGCCCGCACGGCCGCCGACCGGCACGACGCGGTCGCCGGACGAGGACTGCGCCGCCGCCACCGGGGCCGGTGCGGGATCACCGTGGACGCTGGTGTCGTCGCCGTCGGTCAGGACGTGCATGCCGACCAGCCCGGCGAGCAACGCCGCCAGGAGCAACCAGCGCACAGCGTTCCATCGGGGCGATCCTCCGCCGTCCCGTCGGCGATCCACCTGCCACTGCCCCATTCGGTCAGTGTCCACGATCTGAGACCTCTGAGGTCTGGTGCTTGCCTGTGGCGCCACCAGGACGCGGCGGTCGCGGTGATGGCGAACCCGATGAACGATGCCCAGGCCACCAGGTTGTTCTGCGGGTTCGGTCGCTCGGAGGCGTTGATGCGTGAGTTTCAGCGGGGCGCGGTGCGGCTGCACACCCTGCATCACGCGGCCGAGGGGGAGATCCACGGCGGACCATCTCTCGCCAGCCGCGTGTTCGACGACCATGCCCGGAAGTCGGGCCAGTGCGGTCCTGCCAGGATGGTCGGGTGACCCAGACCTGGACGGCCAGTTTGTGGGGCGAGGGTTCGGCGACCTACCGGGCGATCGTGGAACATCCGTTCCTTTCGGAACTGACCTCGGGCACGTTGCCGCCCGAGAAGTTCGGGTATTACTTGGCCCAGGACGCGCATTATCTGCGTGATTACGCACGAGCCTTGGCGGTCGTCGGTTCGAAGGCGCCGACGCACGCCGTTGCCGGTATGTTCGCCCGGCATGCGGCTGCCACCGTCGATGTTGAGCTGGCCCTGCACGAGAGTCTGCTGCCCGAGTTGGGTCTGGACCAGGCAATGCTGGAGATCATCCCGGTGTCCCCGACCACCCTCGGGTACACGAGTTACCTGTTGGCCACCGCACACGGTGGCAGCTTCGCCGAGGGATTCGCGGCGGTCCTGCCCTGCTACTGGATTTACGCGCGGGTCGGGGCCGCGTTGCTCGATCGGGGTTCGCCGAATCCGCGGTACCAGCGGTGGATCGACATGTACGGCGGTGAAGAGTTCGCGGCCACCGTGGCCGAGGTCCTGGCCTGCGGCGACGCGGTCGGCGCGGGACTGGGGTCTGCCGACGATGCGCGGGCGCGGCAGCATTTCGCGGTCACCGCCCGCTACGAATGGATGTTCTGGGACGCGGCCTGGCGACTCGAAGAGTGGCCGCTGATCGGGGAGGCCCGAACTCGTCGGCCGGTCACGGCCGCGGGTTCCACACCGCTGTAGGGGTTGTCTTCGAGTCGCTCCAGGTCCAGCGGCTCGAGCAGGTCGTCCACGCCGGTCTGACCGCGTGCATCGCCGTGGATCATCTCCGGGTCCCGGTGACCCCGACGCCGTGCCGATAGGACAGGTCTCCACCGAGGTAGCCACTAGTGACCCGGATCGCCCAAGGGTGCGCCGCCCAGGAAACAACGCAAACCGATCACGCCAACCAGAGGAGACAGAAAATGCACAGGAGAACCCTCGGTCAGGGCCTGCAGGTCTCGGCCATCGGCTACGGCTGCATGGGCCTGAGCCAGAGTTACCTGCCGGTGCCGACCCGTGACGAGGGCGTCTCGCTCCTCCGCGACGCCGTCGACCGGGGCGTCACCTTGTTCGACACCGCAGAGGTCTACGGCCACTTCACCAACGAGCAGATCGTCGGTGAGGCCCTCGCACCGGTCCGCGACCAGGTCGTCATCGCCACCAAGTTCGGCTTCGCGTTCGACGACGACGGCAGGCAAACCGGCCTGTCCAGCCGCCCCGAGCACGTCAAGGCCGCGGTCGATGGGTCCTTGCGACGGCTGGGTGTGGACCACATCGACCTGCTCTATCAACACCGCGTCGACCCGGAGGTCCCCATCGAGGACACCGCCGGCGCCGTGCGCGAGCTGATCGAGGCCGGCAAGGTCGGCCACTTCGGGATGTCGGAGGCGGCGCCCGGCACGATCCGCCGTGCCCACGCAGTGCAACCCGTCACCGCGCTGCAGTCCGAATACTCGCTGTGGTGGCGGGCCCCGGAATCCGAGATCATCCCGACACTTGCCGAACTCGGCATCGGGTTTGTCCCGTTCAGCCCGCTGGGCAAAGGGTTCCTCACCGGAACCATCGACGCCACCACGACGTTCGAGGCCCACGACTTCCGCAACCGCCTCCCGAGGTTCACCGCCGACGCCCGCGAGGCGAACCAGGCGGTGGTCGACCTGCTCGCGCGGATCGCCGGGCGGCTCGCCGCCACCGCTGCCCAGGTCGCGTTGGCGTGGCTGTTAGCCCAACAGCCGTGGATCGTCCCGATCCCTGGCACCCGCAAGCTCAGCCGACTCCAGGAGAACCTCGCCGCCGCCGACCTCGCACTCACTGCCACCGACCTGGCCGAGATCGAGACAGCATCAGCCGGTATAGAGGTGCAGGGCGCCCGCTACCCCGAGGCAATGGAGCGACTCATCGACAGATGAATATTCGACGGGACTGCTCCGGGGTCACAGCAAGCGTTGAGACGTGACCGGGAACCCGCTCGTCGTGGTTCTTCCGAGCTACGCGGTGCATTCAGGCTCGGTTATCGGCAGGTCGGTCAGTCCACGCAATACTGACAATCAGCCTTTCGGCCGCCGTGCCAGGCGGGGTGTCTCCGCCTGGATGCACCGCGTGAATTGGTGTGATTCGGCGTGGCTTCTTGGGGCGACGGCCTCCCATCAGTGCAAATCGTAATTGCTGAGATCGCCCAAGTGCCGGGCAAAGGCCATCCGCGACCGTGAACCGGAAACTTGCTGCCCTGAAATCGTTTTGCAAATCCGACCCTTCTGGCTCGTCTGCGACTTGCCCGCTACGGCACCGTCACCCGATCCTCTCGTCGGCGCAACACAACGACACCGCCGAACAGGACAAGGTGATTCCATTCTCGCGGGTCCACCGTGCGCGTCAGCGCCGCCAAGCTATAGGGGTGGATCGTTGGTTACCGCAGGGCGGGCTGCTCGGCCGGAGCGTCGTACGAGAATTGTTGCTGCTATTGTTGTTCCGCGATTCGCTCCAAGCGTTGCCATGACGACAGGTCACCGCCTGTGGTCAGGCCCTGGAGAATTCGCTTGCTCGGTGGAGTTGGTCCGGTGTGGGTCTGATTCCCGTGTACAGGACGAATTGTTCGGCGGCCTGCAGGGCGATGACGTCGGCGCCGCTGATGGTCTTCTTCCCGAGGTTGTCGGCCAGGGTGATCAGTGGCGTGGTGGCGGGGAACGCGACGACGTCGAAGACGGTTTCGGCGCTGGTGACGACGTCGGGATCGAAGGACAGGTCGTCGGCGTTTGGGGCCGCCGGTCATGCCGATGGGGGTGGCGTTGATGATCAGGCGGGGGCGGAGGTCACCGATCTGGGTGGTGGACCTGAAGCCGTACTGCTCGGCCAGGGTGTGCCCGGCGTTCTCGTCGCGGGCGATGATGTGCCCGTTGCGGAACCCGCTGTCCCGCAGGGCTGCGACGACGGCCTTGGCCATGCCGCCGCTGCCCCGGACGGCGAAGTCGTCGTCGGTCGGGACCTGATGGGAGGCCAGAACCTGTGTGACGGCGAGGTAGTCGGTGTTGTAGGCGCGGAGGTGGCCGTCGGTGTTGACGATGGTGTTGACGGATTGGATGGCCGATGCGGAGGCGTCCAGCTCGTCGACGAGCGGGATGACGTGTTCCTTGTAGGGCATCGACACGGCGCAGCCGCGGATGCCGAGGGCCCGGACTCCGGAGATGGCGCCGGCGATGTCGGTGGGGGCGAAGGCCTTGTACAGATAGTTCAGATCCAGTTCGTCGTAGAGGAAGTTGTGGAATCGGGTACCGATATTGCTCGGCCGGGCGGCCAACGAAATGCAGAGCGTGGTCTCACGGGTGATGGTGTCGGTGGTGGGCACGGAAGAGTCCTTCGTCTGAGGTCGAGTCGGGCAGAGGTGAGCGTAAGTCAGGCGGTAACGCATTCGGCGATGTCTTCGGCGTGGGCGAGGGCCTGCGTCTTCTGGCCACCAACTCCCTCAACAGAGCGGGACCGACCGAACTAAGCGCCAGAATAGCGGCACATAGAAGTCGGTGTCGGTGTGGTCCGCTGTACTGAAGTTGTCATACCGCCGGCACCGCCCTGCCGGGGGAGGGACACCCGATGATCACCACCGCCGCGCCCGGCTGGCTCCGCCGCTCCGACTAGGCCGTCACCTGGGCCCGCACCATGCTGCAACCCCGCCGCGCCGTCGTCATCGACTGCGAGACAACAGATCTGCCGGGCGGCGTATGTGAGGTCGCAGTCGTGGACACCCACTGGCCGGATCCTGCTCAACTCCCTCGTGAACCCTCGCCGGCCGATCTCTCCTGAAGCCCAACGTGTGCACAACATCAGTGACCAGATGGTCCACGGCGCACCAGGTTTCGCCGAGGTTTTCGCGGAGATCCTCCGGGTCACGGCCGACCGGCGGGTCCTGGCGTATAACGCGCCGTTTGACCGGGAATGCTT
>JBBQGJ010000276.1:0-9249 GCA_038322925.1 Mycobacteriales bacterium | reverse complement strand
CACTCGTTCAAGGATCGGGTCGTTGCGGTCGCGCTGGCCGCGGCGCGCGAGCTCGGCTTCTCGGTGCTGGCCTGCCCGTCCACCGGAAACCTGGCCAACGCGGTGGCCGCCGCCGCCGCGCGTGCCGGCATCCGATCGGTGGTGCTGGTCCCGAGCAACCTGGAGCAGCAGAAGATCCTGACCACGGCCGCGTACGGCGGCACCCTGGTCGCGGTCGACGGCAACTACGACGACATCAACCGGCTGGCCGGCCAGATCGCGGCCGAGCAGGAGGATTGGGCGGTTGTCAACGTCACCGTCCGGCCCTACTACGCGGAGGGCTCCAAGACCCTCGGCTTCGAGGTGGCCGAGCAACTGGGCTGGCGGCTGCCCGAGCAGGTCGTCATCCCGATCGCTTCCGGCGCGCAATTGGTCAAGGTGGACAAGGGATTCACCGAACTCGGCGCGCTGGGCCTGGTGGATCCGACGCCCTACAAGGTTTTCGGCGCCCAGGCGACCGGTTGCTCGCCGGTGTCGGCGGCGTTCAAGGCCGGCCACGACACCGTGCTGCCGGTGCGCCCGAACACCGTCGCCAAGTCGCTGGCCATCGGCAACCCGGCCGACGGCCCCTACGTGCTGGACGTGACCCGCCGCACCGGCGGCGCCGTCGAGGACGTCAGCGATGACGAGATCATCGACAGCATCCAGCTTCTGGCCAGGACTGAGGGCATCTTCGCGGAAACCGCAGGCGGCGTCACGGTTGCCGTGCTCCGCAAGTTGCTGGCCACCGGCCAACTCGATCCCGATGCCGAGACCGTCATCTTCAACACCGGCGACGGGCTCAAGACACTGGACGCGATCGCGAACGTTGTCGGTCCGACCGCCACCATCGCCCCCACCCTGGCCGCCTTCGAACAGGCCTGCCTCGCCTGACCCGGCGCCTGACCCCTTTGTTGGCGCGGATCAACTTCGCCCGCGCGCATGAAATTAGCGACTCCTGTCACGCCAGTCCCATAACCGCGACGATTGTCCGCGCCTGGGAAGTTGATCCGCGCCACAAAGGGGCGGGCGGGGGCGAAAGGTGAGGTGGGAGAGGCGGTTCAGGCCGGGTGGCGGGCGTTCAGCGTGCCGTCGACGGCGGGCGCGGCCTGGGAGATGTCGATCCCGAACAGGGTGTGCAGGGCCTGCACGTAGTCCGCGCTGTCGCCGGTGCGGGCCAGCTCCTTGGCGCGCAGGGTCGGGGTGTGCAGCAGGGATTGGGTAACCCTATGCAGCGCCAGCTCCACGTCGCTCGCGACGTCGGCGGGGTACTTGGCCCGCAACCGCGCGACCTCCTTCTCCACGGCGGCCGAAATGTGTTGCCGCAGCGCAACAACGGCCGGGTCGATCCGACGCTGAGCCAGCTGATCCTCGAAGTCCGCGACGGCCGCGATGACGATGTCCTGGGCGTCGGTGACGGCGTCCCGGTGTGCGGGATCGGCCTGCTCGGCCACCGTGTACAGGTCGACCAGCCGCACCCCGGGAACAGTCCGTGCGCCGGGCGAGAGGTCCGACCGCAACGCCAGATCGATCACCGGCAGCGGCCGGTCGCGGTGCGCTACCACCCCTTTCAGCAGCACCTCGTCGAGAGTCGGTGCGCTGGCACCACTACAGGTGACCACCAGGTCGGCGTCGGAGAGCGCGGCGAACAGGTCCTCGGACAGCACGACGGTGGCGTCGTGTCTGACCGCAAAGGCCGGCGCCCGCCCGCTCGGCGAGAACACCGAGAGATCCGTGCACCCCCGCGCCCGCAACTCCGCGGCCACCACCCGGGCGTACGCGCCGGTACCGATCACCAACGCCCTCGCCCCGCCCAGCGTTGATTCCGCCTCGGCGACACCGTCACCGAGCCCCTCGCGCGTCACCGCATCGTCGGCGAGCGCAATGTCCAGGGCGACGGACGCCACGGACCGGCCGGCGGCTCCCAACCCGGTGACGGTGGCGACCCGCTTCGCGGTCCGGGCGGCGGCCTGGAACAGCAGGTTGATCGGCGCCGACGTGGTGCGCGCGGCCTGGGCATCCCGGAACGCACGGGCCACCTGCCCGGCGATCTCGGCCTCACCGACCACCATGGAGTCGAGCCCGGCGGTCACCGAGAAGAGATGAGCGGCGACGGGCGCACCGACCCGCACCTTCAGCAGTGCGACGACGCCCTCGGTGCGCATCCCCGCCGTCTCGGCGACCACCTCGCCGACAGCATCGATCGCGTCGTGAAAGCGCAGGGCGTCCAGGTAGATCTCGAGCCGGTTGCACGTCGAGACGAATACCAGCCCGGCCACCGGTGAGCCCACGCGCGCGGACAACGCAGCCAGGCCGGAGCTGAGCTCTTCGGTGCGGGCCGCCAGCCGTTCCAACTGAGTCAGCTCCAGGTCGTGGTGACTCGCACCGAGAACCGTGAGCATGAAACGGATGTTACGGTGGCGAACGGATCAGCGGTAAGAAGGCAAGCCTCACTTAACTCGCTGCCAAGCCTGTGAGCTGCGGAAATGCGCTGCTGTCATTCCACTCGGTGTGAGTGGCCGCGTCATCCGTGAGCGCGGGAACACTCGTCGACCCGACCGGCGCCCGGCCGTCACCGAGGGTCATCCGGTCAGGACGAGGCCTCCGGGTCCCGGAATCAGCAGATGAGACGATGGACGGACCATGCCAACGACCTCCTCGCTCAGCAACCTGTCGAGCACCGCCTCCCCCACCGCCACCGCCACCTCAACCCGACACCGCGCGCCCGAGAGCACGCAATCGGTACAGGACGCCGAGGGTCCGCCGAACACCCAGGCACTTCCGGACAGCCACCCCATGCGTGACGGACGTACCGCCGGATCGGCGCTGATCACCGCCTATCGCGGTGCGCAGCCCGATCGGCGGCCGGTGTGGTTCATGCGGCAAGCGGGGCGATCGCTTCCGGAGTACCTGCGGGTCCGGGCGGGCACCGGAATGCTCGAGGCCTGCCTGACACCGGACCTCGCCACCGAGATCACCCTGCAGCCGGTGCACCGGCACGGCGTGGATGCGGCGATCCTGTTCAGCGACATCGTGGTTCCGCTGCGACTGGCCGGGGTGGGCGTCGAGATCGTCGCCGGGATCGGGCCGGTGGTGGACCGGCCGGTGCGCACCGCCGCCGACGTGGCGGCGCTGCCGCCGCTGGATCCGGCGGCGCTGGCGCCGATCGCCCAGGCCGCCTCCGACACCGCCTCCGCGCTCGGGTCGACCCCGCTGATCGGCTTCGCCGGCGCGCCGTTCACCGTGGCCTCGTACCTGGTCGAGGGTGGCCCGAGCCGAGAACACCTGCGCACCAAGGCATTGATGCACGCCGACCCGCAGACCTGGCACGCTCTCGCGTCGTGGGTCGCCGACATCACGGTCGCGTTTCTGCGTGCCCAGGTACTGGCCGGGGCGTCGGCGCTGCAGCTGTTCGACTCCTGGGCCGGGGCGCTCTCCCCGGCGGACTACCGGACTTACGTGGCACCGCACTCCAGCCGCGTGCTCGCGTCCGTCGCCGACCTGGGCGTGCCCAGGGTGCACTTCGGCGTCGGCACCGGCGAACTGCTGGTCGAGATGCGGGACGCCGGCGCGGACGTCATGGGAATCGACCACCGGGTCGGGCTGGATGTCGCGAACGCCAGGCTCGGCGGCAGCACGCCGTTGCAGGGCAACATCGACGCGGCCCTGTTGTTCGCCGGTCGGGAGGCGCTGCACGCGCACGCCGCCGATGTCATCCGGCGCGGAGCGGAGGCGCCCGGCCACGTCGTCAATCTCGGCCATGGGGTGCCGCCGGACACCGACCCCGACGTGCTCACCGAGCTGGTCGCGTTCGTCCACGACCATCCGTGACCAACCAGGCTGCTGCGCGCGTGGTGGTGATCGGTGCCGGGATCGCCGGTCTGGTCGTCGCCTGGGAGTTGGCCCGGCGCGGGCACCGGCCGTTGCTGCTGGAGGCCGGTGACGCGGTCGGCGGGGTGCTGTCCGCACACCGGGTCGGCGGTCTGGTGCTGGACGCGGGTGCGGAATCCTTCGCGACCACCCGACCGTCGGTGATGGAGCTGATCGACGAGATCGGCCTGCGCCCACAAGTGGTGGCGCCCAACCCTGTCGGAGCATGGGTCCGTCACCGGGCGGGATCGGCGCCGCTGCCCACCGGTGGACTTCTCGGCATCCCCGCCCGGCCCTGGGCGGCTGACGTCCGCCGGGTCGTCGGGCCGATCGGAATGCTCAGGGCGTGCCTGGACCTGGCCCTGCCACTGACCTCGGCGCAGCGGACGCAAGGCTCGCTCGGCGAGCTGGTCCGAGCCCGGATGGGTGCCCGGGTGCTCGACCGGCTGGTCGAACCGGTCGCCGGTGGCGTCTACGCCGCGGATCCCGATGAGCTCGAGATCCGCACCGTCGCACCAGGTCTGACCCAAGCCCTGGCCGCCAGCAGGTCGCTGTCCGGCGCCGTTCGGCAGCTCCGCGGCGACAGCCCACGGCCGGGCGGCGCCGTCGCCTCGCTGGCCGGCGGCATGCACACCCTCGCCGCCGCGCTGTGCTCGGCCATCGTCGACGCCGGCGGCACCGTCCGGACGGCAACCGCGGTGACCCGGGTCGAGCCGGCAACCCCGCCGTCGATCGGGTGGGTGGTCTCCGCGGCGGGTGCCGCCCCGATCCTGGCCGGGCAGCTGGTGGTGGCGACGCCAGGGCCGGCCGGTGCCACCCTCCTGGCGGGCGCCGTCGGCGATCTGTCCGAGCTCGGCGTGCTGCGGTCGGCGGCGACCGAAGTGCTGCTGTGCACGCTGGTGGTGGACGACGCGCGCCTTGACGTTGCTCCGCGGGGGACCGGAGTGCTGGTATCCGGCATGGCCACCGGCGTCCGGGCCAAGGCGCTGACCCATGCGACCGCGAAATGGGCGTGGCTGGCCGACGCCGCCGGCCCCGGGCGGAACGTGCTGCGGCTGTCCTACGGGCGCAGCGACGGCACCGATCTGCCCTCCGTGCAAGACCTTCCGCGCGTCGCGCTGACGGACGCTTCCACGCTCGTCGGCGTCCACCTGGCCGCATCCGCTGTGGTCGACTCAGCGGTGGTGCGCTGGTCGTCCGCGCTGCCCGTACCGGCGCCCGGTCACGCCGCGAGCGTGTCGGCGCTGCGGGCAGCGCTCGGCCCGCTGGGCATCGAGGTCGTGGGGAGCGCGGTCGCCGGAACAGGGTTGGCAGCGGTCGTCGCGGACGCCAGGGAGGCGGCCGAGCGACTGCGCGGCACGCTGGCGCCGCCCCCGCACACGAGCGGAACGGGCACGCCCGCGGTCGGTGCGGCATCGCCCGGCATCGAGCCGGCGGTCGGCTGAGGGAGGATGGAGCGATGACCGTGCACTCCGCCGACGATTCAGGCCCCGAGAACGGGCCAACACGCACCCGGCCCACCGCCCGCGAGATCAATGCCCAGATCCGTTACACGGCCTTCGCCGTCTACTCCCGGGCCAGCGATCTGGATGCCCCGCAGGACAAGGCGACCGCGGAGTTGGTGGACCTTCTCGCCGCCCTCGAGGAGCAGGACGTCACCCTCCGCGGTTTCTACGACGTCTCCGCCATGCGCGCGGACGCGGACCTGATGGTCTGGTGGCACTCGTCGACCGCCGAGGCGCTGCAATCCGCCACCCGGGCACTGCGCCGGACGTCGGTGGGCCGCAGCCTGGCACCGTCATGGTCGGCGATGGGACTGCACCGTCCCGCGGAGTTCAACAAGGGCCACATCCCGGCGTTCCTGGCCGGTGCACCGGCCAAGAACTGGGCGACGGTCTACCCGTTCGTGCGCTCGTACGAGTGGTACCTGCTGCCCGACGAGGAACGCCGCGGCATGCTCGTCGAGCACGGGATGATGGGTCGCGAGTACGACCAGGTGCTGTCCAACACAGTGGCCGCCTTCGCGCTCGGCGACTACGAGTGGCTGCTGGCCCTGGAGGCGGACGAGTTGCACGACACCGTCGACCTGATGCGGCACCTCCGCGCGTCCCGCGCGAGACGCCATGTGCGGGAAGAGATCCCGTTCTTCTCCGGCCGTCGGGTGGATGAGGCCGGCGCCGTCGAGGTGGTGTTGTGACAACCGGGCCGCTGCTGTCCGATCCGGCTCCGCCGCACGACTCCGTCGCTGACGACGCCTCCGACGTCCCGGTGGCACTGCGGGCGGGATACGACGCGGTGCTGCTGGCCGGTTTCGGCGGCCCCGAGGGTCCCGACGACGTGATGCCGTTCCTGCGCAACGTCACTCGCGGCCGGGGCATCCCGGAGGAACGGCTGGTCGAGGTTTCCCACCACTACTCGGCGCTCGGCGGCGCCTCCCCCATCAACGCGCAGAACCGCGACCTGCGGGACGCGCTGTCCGTCGAACTGGTCAACCGCGGTCGGGCCGTCCCCGTCCTGTGGGGCAACCGCAACTGGGATCCGTACCTGGCCGACGTCATCCGCGACGCCCACCGCGACGGCCTGATCCGGTTGCTCGGCCTGGCCACATCGGCCTACTCGTCCTACTCCTCCTGCCGGCAGTACCGGGAGGATTTCGGGATGGCGCTGGCGTCCAGCGATCTCGTCGGCGAGGTGCGGATCGACAAGGTCGCGCCCTACCATCATCGGCCCGGGTTCATCGCGCCGTTCGTCGACGGCACGGCCGCCGCACTGCGCAGCGCGAGCCAGTCGGGCATCCAGATCGCCGACCTGGAGATCGTTTTCACCACCCACTCGATCCCGCTGGTGATGGCCGACGCCTCCGGATCCGCCGACCTCGGAGATCATGGACAGGGCGGAGCCTATGTCGCGCAGCATCTTTCGGTCGCACGGGCGGTGATCGACGGCGTCACGGCACGAAGCGGCGCCGCGCCGGGCTGGCAGCTCGCCTACCAATCCCGGTCCGGGCCGCCGTCGGTGCCCTGGCTCGAACCCGACATCAACGAGGTGATCACCGATCTCGCCGCCGCGGGCCGCGCCGGGGTCATCGCGGTGCCCATCGGCTTCGTTTCCGATCACGTCGAGGTGGTCTGGGACCTGGACAACGAGGCGGCCGAGACCGCCGCCTCACACCACCTGTTCTTCGCCAGGGTCGGCACCCCGGGCACTGATCCGCGGTTCGTCTCGGCGCTCGCCGACCTTGTCGAGGAGCGGCTGGACGACCGATCGAGCGCCGATCCCAACAGCACTGATCCCGTGACGGGGATCCGGCGCCGCCCGGATTTCTGCGCCGCTGGTTGCTGTGCGAACTCGCGGGTCACCCGGCCGACCACGGCTGCGGTCGATTCCGCCGCCGACTGGAGCGGCGTACCGGTTGATCCCGCAAAGCTGGCCGCCTCCGGGATCCGCGGGGCCGTCCGGGGATGAACCGGTGACCCGGCGGGTCCTGACGGTCGGTACCCGAGGCAGTGCGCTGGCGCTCGCCCAGTCCGCAGCGGTGGCCGCCGTGCTGGCCGAGAGTGCCGGTGCAGTCAGCGATCTCGTTCGCATCAAGACCGAGGGTGACGTCAACACCGGGCCGCTGGCGTCGATCGGTGGCACCGGGATCTTTGTCACCGCACTGCGTTCCGCTCTGCTGGATGGCCGCGTCGACGTCGTCGTGCATTCCTACAAGGACCTACCGACCGCGCCGGCGGACGGCCTGACCGTCGGCGCGGTGCCCGCCCGGGAAGACCCGGCCGACGCGCTCTGCGCCCGCGACGGGCTGACCCTCGATCAGCTCCCGGCAGGCGCCAGGGTCGGGACCGGCTCGCCGAGGCGCACCGCCCACCTGCTTCGGCGGCGCCCTGATCTGACGGTGGAACCGATCCGCGGCAACGTCGACACCCGGCTGCGGCTGGTCAGCGACGGCGGCCTGGACGCCGTGGTGCTCGCGGTCTCCGGCCTGGCCCGGCTCGGCCGCACCGCGGCCATCACCCAACGGTTCGGTCCTGACGTGATGGTGCCGGCCCCCGCGCAGGGCGCGCTGGCCGTGGAATGCCGGTCGGCGGACGTCGAGACCGCCTGGTTCGCCGGTGCCCTCCGGGCATTCGACTCCAGCCCGACCCGCGCGGCGGTGACGGCCGAACGAAGCCTGCTGGCGACCTTGGAGGCGGGCTGTATCGCGCCGGTCGGCGCCCAGGCGGTGGTGCGCGACGCCGCACTGACCCTGGACGGCGTGGTGCTGGCCGTCGACGGCAGCGACGAGATTCGCGCCCGCACCACCGGTTCCGTTGCCCGAGCCGGCGAGCTGGGGCGTGCGCTCGCGGAGCAGATGCTGTCCGGCGGCGCCGCCGACCTGCTGGGAGCGGCACGATGACGAACCCCACCGGCCGAGTCGGGGGTCTGTCCGGCGCGCGGGTGCTGGTGCCGCGCCCGGCCGGTCGCGCCTCCGACCTGGTCGACGCTCTGCAGCGCGCGGGGGCCGACGTGACAGTGGTGCCGCTGATCTCCTTCGCGCCGCCGCAGGACACCGGTGCCCTCGACCTGGCCGTTCTGGCGCTCGCCGCCGGCGACTTCTCCTGGGTGGCGTTCACCTCGGTCAACGCGGTCAGGTCCGTCGTAGGGCGGGCCGGCGCACTGGCCCTCGATCCGGTGGTGACCGCCGACACCCGGGTCGCCGCCGTCGGGCCTTCCACCGCACAGGCATTGCGGGACAACGGGATTCCGGTCGACCTGGTGCCAACCGGTAGCGGTTCGTCCGCGGCCCTGGCCGCCGTCTGGCCCCGGCCGCACCCGGGGGAATCCGTGCTGCTGCCCCGTTCCGACCTGGCCGTCGAGACCCTGCCGAACGCGCTTGCGTCCGCCGGCTACCTGGTGGACGCCGTCACGGCCTACCGCACCGTCGTCGAACCCGTCCCCGCCGAATTGACGGACCGGCTGACCTCGGGAGGGTTCGATGCGGTGCTGCTCACCTCGCCGAGCATCGTCGCCGCCCTGAACGGTGTGCCCGTGTCGGGGGGGACCATCATCGGCGCCATCGGTCAACCCACCACCGCGGCCGCCCGGACCGCCGGTCTCAGCGTCTCTTTCACCGCGCCTCGCCCCACCGCTGCGGGTCTCGCGGAAGGCCTCATCCGGGCCCGGCACGAGCACCACGACCCCCAGGAGAAGTGAGCCAGTCCGATGTCCTTTGCTGGATCGTTCCCGGCCGTCCGGCCCCGCCGGCTGCGCCGCACACCCGCGCTGCGCCGGCTGGTCGCGCAGACCCGGCTGCACCCCGCCGACCTGGTGCTGCCGATGTTCGTCAAGGAATCGCTCACCGAACCGGCGCCGCTGACCTCC
>JBBQGJ010000275.1:0-9266 GCA_038322925.1 Mycobacteriales bacterium | reverse complement strand
CGGGCGTACCTCGTGGTGACCTCGGCACGAGACGTCATCGACAACCCACTCTTCATGCCCTACCACGCTCACCGCTACGCGGGCATTCCTACGTGAGGCACGGAGAGCGTTTCGCGGGCAGTTTTCGTGAGTCTCGCCGCGACCTTGCGTAAGTTACTGGCCAGTAATAACCTGGGTTCACGAAGCGGGCAACGCTCCGTCAGGAGCGGCTTTGCACGCGCGAGTCGCGCAGCACCCGGGCTCCATGAACACGAAGCACGAACCACGCACCGTCTGCCAGCAGCCTCACCACCAGGGAGACCGGCCATGACTCATTACCGTTCCAACGTCAGAGATCTCGAGTTCAACCTGTTCGAGGTATTGGGCGCCGGCGAGCGGATGGGCACCGGCCGTTTCGCGGAGATGGGCGCCGATACCGCGCGGGAGATCCTGCACGAGCTGCAGACGGTCGCCGCCGGGCCGATCGCGGCCTCGTTCGCGGACGCGGACCGCAACCCGCCCGTCTACGATCCGGCCACCTTCAGCGTGAAAATGCCCGACTCCTTCAAGAAGTCCTACCGGGCGCTGGTCGACGGCGACTGGCAGCGGCTCGAACTCCCTTCCGACCTCGGCGGCTACGGAGCGACCCCGAGCCTGCGCTGGGCCGCTGCAGAGTTGATCCTCGGCGCCAATCCCGCCCTGTTCATGTACTCGGGCGGACCCAACTTCGCTGTTGTCGTACACCGCAACGGCACCCCGCTGCAGCAGCGGATGGCCGAGACCATGATCGAGAAGAAGTGGGGCTCGACCATGGTGCTGACCGAGCCCGATGCCGGCAGCGACGTCGGCGCCGGCCGCACCAAGGCGATCCTGCAGGAGGACGGCCGTTGGCACCTGGAGGGCGTCAAGCGGTTCATCACCTCCGCCGAATCCGACCTGGTCGACAACATCGTCCACCTGGTACTGGCCCGCCCGGAGGGTCCCGGCATCGAGAACCGGCCAGGTACCAAGGGTCTGAGCCTGTTCATCGTGCCGAAGTTCCATTTCGACCCGGAGACCGGAGAGCTGGGCGAGCGTAACGGGGTGTTCGTCACCGGGCTGGAACACAAGATGGGGCTGAAGGTCTCGACCACCTGCGAGCTCAGCTTCGGCATCAGCGGCACCCCCGCTGTTGGATACCTGTTGGGCGACAAGCACGATGGCATCGCGCAGATGTTCCAGGTGATCGAGTACGCGCGGATGATGGTTGGCACCAAGGCGATCGCCACACTGTCGACCGGCTACCTCAACGCGTTGGACTACGCCAAGCAGCGGGTGCAGAGCGCCGACCTGACCAGGTCCAACGACAAGACCGCACCGCGGGTGACGATCCTCCACCACCCGGACGTGCGGCGGATCCTGATGAAGCAGAAGGCCTACGCCGAGGGGCTGCGCGCCGTGTACCTGTACACCGCCAGCTGGCAGGACAAGATCGCCGCGGGCGAGATCTCGGACACAGACATGGTCGTCGCGAAGAAGGTGAACGACCTGCTGCTGCCGATCGTCAAGGGCGTCGGATCCGAGCGGGCCTACGAGAACCTCGCGCTCTCGCTGCAGGTGTTCGGCGGCTCCGGGTACACCCAGGACTACCCGATCGAGCAGTACATCCGGGATGCGAAGATCGACACCTTGTACGAGGGCACCACCGCGATACAGGCCCAGGACTTCTTCTTCCGCAAGATCGTCCGCGACGGCGGCGCCGCGCTGGGCGTGGTGGCCACGGAGATCGCCGCCTTCGTATCCTCCTCGCTGTCGGAATCGACCGACGGGCGGCACAAGGAAGAGCTGGTGCTGCTGCAGACCGCGCTGACCGACGTGCAATCGATGGTCGGTGCGCTGGTCGGCTACGCGAGGGCGTCAGTGCAGGAGCCGGCGTCGGTGTACAAGGTGGGCGAGCATGCGGTCAGCCTGTTGATGAGCGTCGGCGACCTGTTGATCGGTTACCTGCTGCTGCGTCAGGCTCGCGTCGCACAATCGGCGCTCGACCACGGCGCATCCACCCGGGATGCCGACTTCTACGCCGGCAAACTCGCGGTCGCGCGCTGGTTCGCTCGCAACGTCCTGCCGGAACTGACCGCTCGGCGTTCGGTGATCGAGAACGCCGACCAGTCACTCATGGAGGTGGCGGAATCGGCGTTCTGAGCAGTCGCCGACTCCAGGACCGTCCGTTGCCGGCCCGCTACCTCTCGCGGTCGTGCCGGTCGAAGGTCGCTTCGTCGACTTCATCGACCGAGTCGGGGGCATCGACGTTGACGTCGTGACGATCGAACGTCGCCTGCTCGGTTTCGACCACGGAGTCGGGGGCGTCGACGTCGACGTCATGACGGTCGAACGAAGCCTCTTCGTGACCGCCCCTGGCGGCGTCGGGAGCATCGACGTCGACGTCATGGCGAGAGAAGTTGGCCGGGGCCCCTACTGGCCCGCCTGCTGCGGGATCTGCACTTGTGTCACTCATGCCTCAAGCATGACACGCTGTGCCGATCGGTGTCGCTGGCTGACGACAGCGAGCTACCCGCAAGAGCCTGTGAATGTGCTGACCAGTGGGTAGGCACGCCATGGCGCCGCCGCCATCAGCGCGAAACCACCCTGTCCGAGGCTACGGTGGGCCGGACCGTCGCAGGTGTCAGACGTTTCAGAGGTAGGTCGACGTGGATTCCCGCCATCGCCTGGAAACTCGCCCAGTCGCCAGCCCGGCCGCGGTCGTACAGGGCGAGACGTTCCGGATCACCGTGCTCACCGACGGACTGTTGCGTCTGGAGTACGCCAAGGACGGCCGGTTCGAGGATCGCGCCAGTGCGTTCGCGGTGGTCCGCGATCTCCCGTTGCCGCAGTACCGGGTCATCGACGGACCACATCATCTGGAGATCCTCACCGACCGCGTGCACCTGGTCTACGACCGGGAGCCGTTCAGCACCAGCGGGCTGAGCATTCAGGTCCGCGGCAACATCAGCAACTACAACAGCGTCTGGCGTTTCGGCGAGCCGGTGGACGGCCTCGGCGGAACCGCGCGGACCCTGGACAACGCGGACGGCGCCGTACCGTTGGAACCTGGGGTGATCTCCCGGTGGGGCTACGCCGTGCTGGACGATTCCCGGACGCTCGTGCTGGATGACGGCGGCTGGGTCGCGCCGCGCGATGGGTCCCGCACCGATCTCTACTTCTTCGGCTTCGGCCGCGACTACCGTGATGCCGTCCGCGCGCTCTACGCCGTGTCGGGGCCGCCTCCGGTGTTGCCGCGATTCGCACTGGGCAACTGGTGGAGCAGGTTCCACCCGTACACCGCGGGCGAATACACGGACCTGATCGGCAGATTCGAGCGCGAAGGTGTCCCGTTCTCCGTCAGCGTGATCGACATGGACTGGCACCTGGTCGATGTCGACCCGCAGCACGGCAGCGGCTGGACCGGCTACAGCTGGAATCGCACCCTCTTCCCGGACCCGGCGCAGTTCCTTGGCTGGCTGCACGAACACGGCCTGCACGTGACGCTGAACGTGCACCCCGCGGACGGGGTCCGGGCCTTCGAGGACGCCTACGCCGCGATGGCGACGGCGATGGGCGTCGATGCCTCCTCCGGCGATCCGATCGCCTTCGACGTCACCGACCAGCAGTTTCTCACCGCCTATTTCGACGTGCTGCACCGCTCGCTGGAACGTGACGGGGTGGATTTCTGGTGGATCGACTGGCAGTCCGGCGCGCATTCGCGAATAGCCGGCGTCGACCCGTTGTGGATGCTGAACCACTTCCATTTCCTGGACAACGCGCGAGACGGCAAGCGCCCGTTGACGTTCTCCCGGTACGCCGGACCCGGCAGCCACCGGTATCCGGTCGGTTTCTCCGGAGACACCCTGGTCACCTGGGCGTCACTGGAATTCCAGCCCTACTTCACCGCCACCGCTTCGAACATCGGCTACGGCTGGTGGAGCCACGACGTCGGTGGGCACATGTTCGGCAGCAAGGACGACGACCTGGCCACCCGCTGGGTGCAGCTAGGGGTGTTCTCGCCGATCATGCGACTGCACTCCTCTGCCAGTGCCTTCAACAGCAAGGAGCCGTGGCGGTTCGGTGGCCGGGCGCAGGAGGTGATGACCGCGTTCCTGCGCTTGCGGCACCGCTTGTTGCCATACCTGCACACGATGAACCACCGAGCGGCGCGGGACGGCTCGCCGCTGGTGGAGCCGATGTACTGGTCGCATCCGGAATCCGCGGACGCCTACCAGGTACCGAACCAGTTCCGCTTCGGCACCGAGCTCCTCGTTGCACCCATCACCACCCCGACCAACCGCAGCCTGCAACTGGGCAGCGTCCGTGCGTGGCTGCCGGAGGGCACCTGGGTCGATGTCTTGACCGGCCTGGTCTACGCCGGCGGTCGGCGGCTGGTGCTGCACCGCGACCTGGCCACCATCCCCGTACTCGCTTCCGCGGGGGCGATCGTGCCGCTGTCCGGCGAGCCGATCCCCGGCAACTCGCCCGACAATCCCGGCACCATGGAGGTTCTCGTCGTGCTCGGGGCCGACGGTGGCTTCGAGCTGATCGAGGACGACGGCGCCGGGGCCGGGCTGGATCCGGCCGGTGTGGCCCGGACGCCGATCACGTTCGACCAACCGGCCGGGACGGTGACCGTTGGCCCGACCGCCGGCGCGCTCGACTGCCTGCCCGACGCAAGGCGCTGGACCATCACCTTTCCCGCGCTCACCACGCTGGTCGAACCGGTGGTGACCGTCGACGAATCCGTCGCCGACGCAAGGGTCACCTGCGGGCAGAGCCGCATCTCGGTCACCGTGGACAGTGTTCCGGTGACCAGCACCCTGCGAATCGGGATCGGCCGCGATCCCGCGCTGGACCCGGTCGACGTCGGTGGCCGGCTGTTCACGCTGCTCGACGCCGCGTTCATCGAGTTCGAGGACAAACAGCGGGTCTACGCCATCGCCACCTCGCACCAGCCGCTGTCGGTGCGGCTGTCCCACCTGCAGGCGCTGGAATTGGACCGCGCGCTGGAGACGGCCGTCAGCGAGATCCTGCTGGCCGGCGTGACGGTGTGATGTCCGACCCGGCGATGTCCGACCCGCCGCCGGTTCCGGACCTGAGCGGCCTTGTGGACCGGTTGCCGGATGTGACCGCGCCCGGCGCGCGGACCATCGCGGCGCTCGACCTGGTCGTCGCCGATTGCCGGGCCTGCCCGCGACTGGTCGCCTGGCGGGAGCAGGTCGCCCGCGAGCGAAAGCCGGCGTTCCGCGCTGACACCTATTGGGGAAGAGCCGTTCCGGGCTTCGGTCCGGCCGATGCGACGGTGCTGATCGTCGGTCTGGCGCCGGCCGCCCACGGTGCGAACCGCACCGGCCGGATGTTCACCGGCGATCGCAGCGGCGAGGTGCTGTTCGCCGCCCTGCACCGCAGCGGTTTCGCGTCCCAGCCGACCTCGACGCATGCCGGGGACGGGCTGCGACTGCAGGACATCCGGATCACCGCGCCGGTGCACTGCGCACCGCCGGACAACACACCGACACCGCAGGAACGGCACCGGTGCGCACCGTTCCTGGCCCGCGAGCTGGAACTGCTCGCCCCGACCGTGCGGGTGGCCGTGGTGCTCGGGGCGTTCGGCTGGCAGGCGCTGCTGCGCACCCTGCAGGATGCCGGCTGGTCCGTGCCGCGGCCGCGGCCGGCGTTCGGCCACGGGGCTTCGGTGAATCTCACCCACCCCGACAGCCGCGGCCTGCATGTCCTCGGCAGCTATCACGTCAGCCAGCAGAACACCTTCACCGGGAGGCTGACCCCGGCGATGCTGGACCTGGTGCTGGTGCAGGCGCGCCGCCTCGCCGGGCTCCCGTGCTGATCCGGCCGGCGCCGTCCGGAGTGTGCTGACCGTGGAACACGACCTGCCGCACCATCTCGCGGCCGCGGCGCTGCTGATCACCGATCACGGCGGGCGGGTGCTGATGGTGGCCACCGACTACCGCGACACGCTGGTGCTGCCGGGCGGGATCATCGAGCCGGACGAATCGCCGGCGGCGGCCGCGGAGCGCGAGGTGCTGGAAGAAACCGGCCTGTACCGACGGGCGGGGAGATTGCTGGTGGTGCAGCACATCCCGCCGCGCCCTCGACTGGAATCGGTGCTGCAGTTCGTCTTCGACGCCGAGCCCGTGGACGGCGCGGCGGAGTTGGTACCCCAACCCGGCGAGGTTCAGGAGCTGATCTGGCTGGACCCGGAGGAGGCGGCACAGCGCAGCAATCCCCCCGGCGCGGTGCGGTTGCGCGCCGCGCTCGCCGCCCGCCGGGACGGCATCGCCCGCTACCTGGACGGCAGATCCCCCGCCGGCCGTCACGATGCTCACGGCGCCTGACCGATTCCCGTGCTCCAGCACAGCACCGCACCGGCACTGTGAGCATCGCGCCCACAGCGTGAGCAACGTCCCCGACTGCATCGCAGGGCCCCGGCACGGCACCCCCGCACAGCACAACGCCCGGACCGGCAGGTGCCAGGCCCGGGCGTCGCGGGTCGTTCAGCGAATCAGCGGCGCAGGGCTCAGGCGTCCGAGTCCACCCAGTCGAAGGTCTTGGTGACGGCCTTCTTCCACTGGGCGTAGTGCTTCGCGCGCTCGGTCGGGTCCATGTTCGGCACCCAGCGCTTGTCCTCGGCCCAGTTGTTGCGGATGTCGTCCTCGGACTGCCAGAAACCGACGGCCAGTCCGGCGGCGTAGGCGGCGCCCAGGGCGGTGGTCTCGGCGACCACCGGACGAATCACCGGCACGCCCAGGATGTCGGCCTGGAACTGCATCAGGGTTTCGTTCACGACCATGCCGCCGTCGACCTTCAGCGCCGTCAGATCAACGCCGGAGTCGGCGTTCATCGCGTCCAGCACCTCCTTGGTCTGGAAGGCTGTCGCCTCGAGCACGGCCCGAGCGATGTGACCCTTGTTGATGTAGCGGGTGAGACCGACGATCGCGCCGCGGGCGTCGTCACGCCAGTACGGCGCGAACAGTCCGGAGAACGCCGGCACGAAGTAGCAGCCACCGTTGTCCTCGACAGTGGCCGCCAGCGTTTCGATCTCCGGCGCCGAGGAGATCAGTCCGAGGTTGTCGCGGACCCACTGCACCAGCGAGCCGGACACCGCGATGGAGCCCTCCAACGCGTAGATCGTCGCGTTGTCGCCGATCTTGTAGCAGACCGTCGTCAACAGGCCGTTCTTCGACGGGACGACCTCGGTGCCGGTGTTCAGCAGCATGAAGTTGCCGGTGCCGTAGGTGTTCTTGGCCTCGCCCGGCGACAGGCAGGCCTGGCCGAAGGTGGCGGCCTGCTGATCACCGAGGATGCCGGCGATCGGCACGCCCGCGAACGAGCCCTTCTCGCGGCCGTTGCCGTACACCTCGGAGGAGGACCGGATTTCCGGCAGCATGGAGAGCGGAATGCCCATCTCAGCGGCGATCTCGGCGTCCCAGGACAGCGTGGCCAAGTCCATCAGCAAGGTGCGCGAGGCGTTCGTCGGATCGGTGACGTGCAGGCCCCCGTCGACCCCGCCCGTCATGTTCCACAGGGTCCAGGTGTCCATGTTGCCGAACACCAGGTCGCCGGCTTCGGCCTTTGCCCTTGCGCCCTCGACGTTGTCGAGAATCCAACGAACCTTCGGGCCCGAGAAGTAGGTGGCCAGCGGCAGCCCGACCTTGGCCTTGTAGCGCTCGACGCCGCCGCCGAGATCGGCGAGCTGGTGGCAGATGCCGTCCGTGCGGGTGTCCTGCCAGACGATCGCGTTGTAGACGGGCTTGCCGGTGGTGCGGTCCCACACCAGTGCGGTCTCGCGCTGGTTGGTGATACCGACAGCGGCGATGTCCTTCTCGGTCAGGTCGACCTTGCCCAGCGCGGCCGCGGAGACAGCCCTGGTGTTCTCCCAGATCTCCAGCGCATTGTGTTCGACCCAGCCGGCCTTCGGAAAGATCTGTTCGTGTTCCTTCTGGTCGACCGATACGACCCGACCTTCGCGGTTGAAAACCATACACCGCGTCGACGTCGTTCCCTGATCAACTGCCGCTACGAACTTTTCGCTCATTCCGTTCGATCCCTTTCGTCACCACATCGTTGGAGGACTTGTTCGAACAATTCACATATCGACAGAATTCTTGATGCGCGCCGCCCATTCCAGCTCTTTCGAGTGAACGCACGGGAGTGCCATTGATGCCGACCCCGACGGCCGGCCGTGACGTCCGGGCGATGAGGTGGCTCACGGGTCGCTCACCGCCCGGACACGTCACGCGCCGATCAAACGACACCCGGGAAGATGCCGGTTCCACCGAGCGCGAGGAATGCCCAGGCACCCAAGGCGCCGCCGATCATCGGACCGACGATCGGGACCCAGGAGTAGGCCCAGTCCGAGCCACCCTTGCCCTTGATCGGCAGGATGAAGTGAGCGATGCGAGGGCCGAGGTCACGGGCCGGATTGATCGCGTACCCGGTGGGTCCACCGAGCGAGGCGCCGATGCCGACCACCAGCAACCCCACGAACAGCGGCCCCCCGATACCACCGAAAGCGCCGTCGATACTCGTGGTCTGGCCCGGGGCGATCAGGATGACGAACACCAGGACGAAGGTGCCGATGACCTCGGTGAGGGTGTTCCATGCGTAGTTGCGGATGGCCGGACCGGTGGAGAAGACGGCCAACTTCTTGCCGGCGTCCTCCTCGACGTCGAAATGCTCCTTGAACGCGAGCCACGCGATGACGGCGCCGATGAAGGCGCCGATGAGTTCGGCCGCGTAGTAGACCAACGACTGGGTGAAGGTGATCCTCCCGAGGATCCACTGGGAGAGGGTGTAGGCGGGATTGATATGCCCGCCGCTCCGGAAGGCCACATAGATGCCGGCGAAAACGGCCAGGCCCCACCCCCAGTTGATCAGGAGCCAGCCGCCACCCTCACCCTTGCTGCCCTTGAGGATGCCTGTGGCCACCACGCCGCAACCGAGGATCAGCAGTATTGCTGTGCCTGTCACCTCGGAGACGAAGATTGTTCCGTTTGAGATTTCCAGTGCTGCCAACTGTGGCCTCCTAGAAGAGTGCGACCCGGCGTCGTTGCCGGTGCGAGCCAAGGTGATCTTGCTGCCCACAAAATCTACGCCTAAACGTGTAAACATTCAGTCGGTGTTCTCAGCGGCACTTGTTGGTGGCACGGGGTGATGACCGATCGGGCTGATGCGCGTCGGTGTTGGTGGCGGGCTGGCTTTGGTCAGGCGGGGGCGGCGTGGAGCGGCGGCATCCAGGGGTCGCC
>JBBQGJ010000274.1:0-9302 GCA_038322925.1 Mycobacteriales bacterium | reverse complement strand
GACTCCAGGAAGAATGCGGCAAGGCCCTCCATGGCAAGCGGTGCGCCGAATACGTCACCGACGAACCGCGAGTAGGCCGACCAGTCCATACCGAACTGGAATTCCTGGACGAGCCCGGTCACCGCGCCCACGCTGACGCTGATCAGCATCAGCGTTCCGAAGAACCGCGTCAACCGCCGCAGTTCCGGGTCGCCGGAACGGTGCCAACGGGTGTGCAGCACGGCGACCAGGATGGCCAGACCAATGGTGACCGGAACAAAGAAGAAGTGATAGATGCTGGTGGTGGCGAACTGAATGCGGGCGAGGTCGAGCTGGTCCATGGCAGGGCCCCCAAGAGTGATCAGCTCACACTATCTTTCTCGCCGACAATGATCGGCATCACCCCGCGGGGATGACGCGAACGATTTTCCGCCGGCGCCTCGTCATGCGGCGGGTCTGCGGCCAGGGCCGGTCCGGGCGTCCACGAAATATTCCGTCGACCACCACTGCCGGTACCGTTCGGCACCCACCAGCGCGATCAGGCCGCTGGTCTGCGATGCGTGCGCGGCCAGCGCGGCGAACTTGCGATCGCGCAGCTCGCCGTCGCAGTGCACCAACTGAGCCAGGTCGGCGACCGGGTCCGAGGGGGGCGCCGATCCGTCGAACCACAGCCCGACGTCGGCGTTCAATGCGCCCCATTCCCGATGGAATTCGGGAGTGAGGGTCGCATACCAGAGCCGTGCCCGGCGACCGCTTGCCGTCCAGGCCAGCGTCGCCCAGCTGGACACGGTGCGGTGGTCGGGATGCCCGGTCATGCCGTCCGGCCCGAACGTCACGATGGTGTCGGGACGGATGGCAGAGATCAGCCCGGTGATCTTCCCGACGGCGTCACCTGGCGGAACCTGCGGCAGCGTGCGGTCCCGGTAACCGAGCCAGTGATGTTCGTGGACATCGACCGCGGCCAGGCTCGCGGTCATTTCCGTTTCGCGGGCGGCGGCGAGCCGGTCCGTCGGCCATTCGTCCGGATCGTCGGTGCCCAGTTCTCCGCGGGTCGCGGTCGCGACCACCACCCGGTGACCGGCCGCGCGGGCGCGGAACATCAGTCCGGCGCTGAGGTAGGCCTCGTCGTCGGGGTGTGCCCAGATGCCCAGCAGGGTGCCCGCTGGCGCGTCGTCGGGGACAGGGCCGCAGTCAGCGGCGTGTCGGTGGGTGGTCATGGTCCAGCACGGTCCCGCGCGGCCCTTCCGCCGGCCTTCCCCCTCTCGATCGCGGCGGGGAAGGTCCGGGGAAGGGCAGGTGCCTAGCGTCCTTCAGCGACAGCTTGTCGTCCGATTCCTGGCGGCCGGGCAGACACCCGGACACCACAAACTCGAAGGAGAACCACCATGACCAGCACGCAGCAACGACCCGCACTCAACGGTGTCGACGTCCCGATGCTCTTCGCCACCCTGGACGCCGTCAAGGCCCAGCCGGCAGCGGCGCAGTTCCAGTTCCGGGCCCGCAACGAGTGGGTCAGCGGAACCCACAGCCGCTCCACCATCCAGGGCTTCTACGGCGTCGGGATGGAGGACGGCACCCGCACGACGCCGTTCACCTACGACGCCGACCATCCGGAGGTGCTGGTAGGGACCAACAACGGGCCGACAGCGGTGGAATTCCTGCTGCACGCCGTCGCGGCATGCCTGACGTCCGGGATCGGCAACATCGCCGCCGCCCGCGGCATCACCCTGCACCGCGTGCGGTCGACCGTCGAGGGTGACATCGACCTGCTGGGCATCCTCGGGCTGTCCGACTCGGTGCGCAACGGCTACCAGCAGATCCGGGTGAAATTCGAGATTGATGGTGACGCCTCGCCGGAGAAGCTGGCCGGCCTGGTCGAGCAGTCCCGCAAGCGGTCGGCGGTCTACGACGTGCTGACCAACGGCACCGACGTGGTGGTCGAGGTGACCACCCCCAGCGCCGCCTGATCCGTTCCGCATTCAGCAGTCCAACGTCCAGCACAGTAATCAGGAGAGACCCATGCCCAGCACCAGGGTGGTGATCATCGGTGCCGGCCAGGCCGGCCTTGCGGTCAGCTACCTGCTGACGGCCGCGTCCATCGATCACCTGGTCCTCGAGCGCGGCCGCACCGCCGAGCGCTGGCGCAGTCAACGGTGGGATTCGCTGCGGTTGCTCACCCCGAACTGGATGAGCCGGTTACCCGGTTGGTCCTACCGGGGTGACGATCCGGACGGGTTCATGCCGGCCGTCGAGGTCGCCGGCTACCTCGACAGGTACGCCGAGTCGTTCCACGCCCCGGTCCGGCATGACACCACGGTGCTGTCCGTCCGCCGGCACGGTGGCCTGGACGGAGGCCGACACGGAGGCCGACACGGAGGCCGGTACCTGATCCACACCGACGCGGGCAGCTGGGCCGCCGACGCCGTCGTCATCGCCACCGGCTTCTGTGACGTGCCGGCGGTGCCGGCGGCGGCAGCCGGGCTTGATCCGTCGATCCTTCAGCTGACGCCGGATCGGTACCGGAACCCTTCCGAGCTGCCCGCAGGTGGTGTGCTGGTGGTCGGGGCCTCGGCGACCGGCGCGCAGCTCGCCGATGAGCTCGCCGCCGACGGGCGTCAGGTGATGCTGGCCGTCGGCCGGCACACCCGGATGCCCCGCCGGTATCGCGGACGGGACATCATGTGGTGGCTGGACCGCATGGGCCTGCTCGACCGGCCGGTGGATCGCGAACGGATCCACCGGCACCCGGAGCCCTCGCTGCAAATCGTCGGCAGCGGCCCGGAAGCGGGGGGGTCATCCTCGCGAGGTCGACCTGCCGTCGCTGGCCGCGCGTGGAATTCGGCTGGGCGGAAGGCTTGTCGGCCTCGACGGCACACGGGTCACGTTTGCCGATGATCTTGGTGTGACTGCCGGAGCGGCGGACGCGACATTGGCCGGTTTGCTCCGGCGAATCGACCATCATATCGCTGCGACAGGCCTGAAATCCGAGGTTCTCGCTCGGGATCCCGGTCCGGATCCCTTCCGTCGACTGGTCCTGGAGTCCGCGGCCGCGCCCGACCGGCTCGACCTGCGGGCAGCGGGCGTTCGGTCCGTGCTGTGGGCGACCGGCTACCGGCGCAGCTATCCCTGGTTGCACGTTCCCGTGCTTGACGCCGCCGGCGAGATCCGGCACTCCGCCGGTCTCACCGCGGCGCCGGGCCTGGCGGTGGTCGGCCAACGCTGGCAGACCCGCCGCAGCTCAACGTTTCTCGACGGCGTCGGGCACGACGCGGCGATCGTCGTCGACCACCTGCTGTCCACCGTGCTGGCCGGTGTGCCGGTCGAAACCGTGAGGAGCGCATCATGAACAACCGAAACAGCGACGCCCACAAGGACCGCAACTGGGACGTGATCGTGGTCGGGGCGCGGGTGGCCGGGGCGGCAACCGCGATGCTGCTGGCTCGCGCGGGCCTGCGAGTGCTGTGCGTCGACCGCTCGCGATACGGCGGCGACACGGTGTCGACCCATGCGCTGATGCGCGGCGGGGTGCTGCAGTTGCAGCGCTGGGGCGTGCTGGACGCCGTCGCCGATGCGGGCACACCACCGGTGCGGCGCACCGTCTTTCACTACGGTGCGGAGTCGGTGGCAGTGTCGATCAGGCCGGCGGCCGGAGTCGAGGCGCTGTACGCCCCGCGCCGCACGGTGATCGACGCGCTGCTGGTCGACGCCGCGCAGCGGGCAGGCGTCACCTTCGAGTTCGGCGCTGCCGTGGCCGGCCTGGCGCGTGACACCGACGGGCGGGTGGCGGGAGTGATCATCGAGGATCGCCGGGCAGGCCTTGGCGACCCTGTGGGCCACGGTGCCGGTATCGATCGCCGTGCACCCATCGGCCCCATCGCGGGCGTCGGCTCCCGCGCCCGGAGAATCGAACGGGCTCCGCTGGTCATCGGCGCCGACGGCCGGAATTCGTTGGTGGCCCGGTCCGCGGGTGCCGCCGAAGGCACCGTCGGTCGCTGGGCCAGCAGCTACCTGTACGGCTACTGGGCCGACTTCCCCTCCGATGGGTACGAGTGGTTCTACCGCCCCGGACTGACCGCGGGCGCGATACCCACCAACGCCGGCCTCACCTGTGTCTTCGTCGGCGCGCACCCCGATCGGATGCAGGACCTGGTGTCCGCCCGATCGCCGCTGGCCGCGCTGCAGTTGCTGGCCGAACCGGCCGGGATCGGCCAGCGGCTGCGTGAGGCCGTCCGGGTGGAGCCGGTGCGGTACAGCAAGGTACTTCCGCCGGGCTACCTGCGCCCGGCCCACGGCCCCGGCTGGGCCCTCGTCGGGGACGCCGGTCACTGGATCGACCCGATCAGCACCCACGGCATGACGGCGGCACTCCGCGACGCGGAACTGCTGTCGCAGGCCGTGCTCTCCGCACCGCCGGATGGTGCGCGACTGCAATCCGCGCTCGCCGGCTACCAGGCCACCCGTGATCGGCTGTCCCTCCCGATGTTGCGGGTGACCGAGGAAATCGCTTCCTACCGTTGGGATCTCACCAGCATCCGGACACTGCTGCGCACCCTTTCCTCGGCGATGACGGACGAGGTGGAAGCACTCTCTGCGCTGGCCGCGGTGGCCTGACCCATGGACGCGAACCGACAGACCAAACTGACTTGTCAGTAGGGGTCACCACTACCATCGGCCCGGGAGGCCGTCGAGCCATGGATGTCCACGTCACCCTGCTGGGTGGTTTCGAGGTCGTCGTCGCCGGGACGCCGGTGCCGTCGGCGCAGTGGCGACGGCGGCACGCCGCTGCGCTGGTGAAGATCCTCGCCCTGGTACCGGGGCGCCGGCTGCACCGCGAGCAGCTCATCGACACCCTGTGGCCCGAGCTGACTGTCGACGAGGCCGCGCCCCGGCTGCACAAGGCGGCGCACTACGCCCGGCGCGCGATGGGTCATCCGAACTCGGTGGTGCTGGCCGGCGAGCTGGTCGCACTGTGGCCGGGCGGGCCAGACGAGGACGTGCAGGTTGACGCGGCGGTATTCCAGGCGCAGGCCGAAGCGGCGCTGTCCGCGCGGGACGCCGTCGCCGCCGGTTCGGCAGCCGACCGCTATCGCGGCGATCTGCTGCCCGAGGATCCCTACGAATCATGGGCGCAAGATGTCCGGGACCGGCTGCGCTTGCTCTACTTCGACCTGCTGCGGCTGGCCGGTCGATGGGAGGTGCTGACCACCGTCGACCCCGCCGACGAACGTGCCCACCTCGAGCTGATCGCAGCGCTGGCCAGGCGAGGGGACCGGCGTGCCGCCTTGCGCCAGTTCGAGAGGCTCGAGCGAGCGTTGCGGGCCGAACTCGGCGTCGCACCGAGCCGGGCCGCGGAGAGGCTGCGCGACCAACTGTTGGACGCCGAAGCCGCCGGACCGGCCACCCCTGCCGCGCATCGGTCCTCGGCACCGTCGACATCCTTCGACCTCGTCGGACGGGAACGCGAACGCCGCCGGCTGGAGGGATTGATCGCTGAGGTGTCCGCCGGCCGCGGACGGACCGTGTTCCTCTGCGGGCCGGCCGGAGTCGGCAAGACTGCGACGCTCGGGTGGCTCGAAACCTACGCTGCTGCAACGGGTATGCGGGTGGGCAGCGGGGCGGCCGCGCAGATCGAGGGCGCCTGGCCGTATGCGCCGGTGCTGGAGGCGGTGGCCGACCTGTGCCGCCGTCACCCGTCCCTGCTCGACGGACTGGATGATGCGCTCCGGGAGGAAATCGAGCGCGCGTTGTCGGGACGCGAGGGCGCCTGGCGGGCGCAAAGTGGTGACCAGCGACTCTTCGTGGCGGTGACGGAACTGGTCCGGCTCGCGGCGGCCGGAGCCGGCGCGGTGCTGGTCATCGACGACGCGCACGACGCCGATGACGCGAGCGCGCGGCTGATCCATTACCTGGCCCGCAGCACCCTCACCGACCGGGTGCTGATCGTCATCGCGCACCGGCCCCAGCTGTGCCCGGCGCTGGCCCAGGTACGGCACAGCCTGCTCGGCCGTGGCAACGCCGTCACCCTGGACATGACCACCCTGCAGTACGACGACGTGGCGATGCTGGTCCTGCGGCACTCTCCGGATGCGGCGCCCGAGCTGATCGACACAGTGTGGACCGCGTCGGACGGTCTGCCCTTCGCGGTGGTGGAGTTGGCCCGGGCCAGCGTCGACGGCCACCCGAACGCCGCGACGGTGCTGCCCGCCGCGCTGTCCGATGCCGAGATCGATGCGCTCGCGGCGGCGGCCGTGCTCGGCGTCGCCTTCGACACCGACGAGTTCGTCGCGGTGACCGCCATGGCCGACGAAGACGCGTTCGCCGTCATCGACCGTGCGCTGGAGCACCGGGTGCTGGTGCGCACGGATACCGGCTACGCCTTCCGGCATGCGCTGCTGCGGGACGCCGCGCTCGAGCGAATGCCTGAATCGCGGCACCTGGCGCTGCACCGCCAGGCCGCGCAGGCGCTGCAGACCCTGGATCGATCGCCGGCCCGTATCGGCTTCCACCTGGTGTGGGGCGGGAACCGGTCGGCCGCGGTGCCGTGGATGCTCCGCGCGGCTGAGACGGAGGCAGCGCTGGGTGCTTATCGCGAGGCGCTGGAGACGCTGGCCTCGGTACGCGAACAGGCGCGCGGTGCGGACTTGGCACGACTCCTCGGGCTGCGGGCCGACCTGCTGATGGCGGGCGCCGATTCCGGCGCGGTGGGTGCCTATCGCGAGGCTCTTTCGGTGACCACGGACCCCGCGCTGCGGTCGCGGCTGCGGGCACGACTGGCCAGGGCCGCGAGCATCGCCGGGGACCTGGAGACTGCCGCGGTGGCGCTGGACGGGCTGACCTTGAACGGGTCCCCGGATGACGCGGAGTTGCTACTGGCGCAGGGCAACCTCGCCCTTTTCCGTGGCGATCTGGAGGCAGCAGACGAGGCGGCGTCGCAGGCGCGGTCACGTGTCGCGCTCGGTGGTCCGGAGGAATGGCAATGGTTCGACCTCGTCGGGCTGCAGGGGTTGGTCTCGCACACCCGCGGCGAGTGGTCCCAACGGCTACGGATCGAACTGCGGCGCGGCGTGCGCAGCCCCGAGCTGGCGGCGCGAATCTTCGACTCGCATTTGTGTGTCGCGGAATTCCTCCTCTACGGGCCGACCCCGTACGAGGAAGTCCTCGAGCTCGCCGGCACCTTGCGGGCGACTGCGGAACGTTCGGGCGTGTTGCGGGCGGTGGCCTTCGCGACCGCGCTCCGCGGTGAGAGCTTCCTGCTGAAAGGCGATCTCGCCGCGGCGGAGAGCGAACTCCAGGAGGCGGTGGATCTGCATCGGGACATCGGTTCGACCGCGGGCGAGGCGCACAGCCTGCAGCGACTTGCGGAGGTCAAACTGGCGCTGGGGGAACGGGTCGAGGCGAACCGATTGCTGCACAAGGCATTACCGCTCGCCCGATTCTCCAGCGTTTCGATGCACCTCATCCAACGGGTCTTCGGCACCATGATCGCCGCTGCTGCGGATGCGGACGCCGCGCGGACGGTGGTGCACCGCGCCGAGGCGGCCGTCGGATTCCAGGACCGGTGCTCGTTCTGCTCCGTGATGCTGGCCGTCCCGGCCGCCATCGCCTGCGCGGACGTCGGCGACATCCAGGACGCGGAAAGACATCTGCAGGTGGCCGAGAAGTCGGCCGCTATGTGGGATGGCACTGCCTGGCAGGCCGCATTGCTCGAGGCCCGCGCGCACTTGTCGTCCGCCCAAGGGCGCGACCACGACTCGGCACAATTGCTCAGCGAGGCCGCCGAACTGTTCGAGGAGTACTGTCAGCCGCTGGACGCCGCCCGATGCCGGGCGACGCGGCTGGGCGCTGGGTCGCAGATCGCTTGAGGGAGAACAGTTTCCGGTCACGGCGTCGGATTGTCTTTTGTCACCGCGCTCGACAGATCGACGGGTGACAGATCGGGCGGTGTGCCGACAGGCCCGGCGCCGGTGCCGGACGCCCGACCCGTCGACAGCTCAGGCCGCCGCTGCGGGACGGCCTATCCGTTGGCCGCGGGCCGCGGTTTCCACGACCCGGCGGGCGCGGGCGACAAACGCGCGGCGACGGGCGCGCTGCGCCGCGGTGTGCAGCCGGTCAGCCTGGTACCGATGGGTTTTCACCGGATCGGATAGCCGGCGATTGATCTCCGACATGCGCGCCAACGCGATCACTGTTTCCGGATACATGGTGGTTCCTCCTTGGCTCCTCGCCGGCCACGTCGGTCGGTGATGCCACGACCGTAGAAGGAGCACGTTCCGTGCACCTTCCCGAGAATCGTTGAGGGAAGGTGCCTTCGGGGCCCTGCCGAGGAAGGTGGTGGGAAGGCCGGTACCTGGGTATGGCTACCGTGACGATGCCTACCAATGACGCTGTCCCGCCTGCGAGGGTGCCCCGCGACGCCGGCGCGTGCGGCGAGTTCGCCTCCGGCGCAGGTGCGATGACGCTGGTGACGCTCGGCTACCGGCCCGTCGGACTGCTGCTCGGGCCGGCTGTCGGGCGCCGTCCACACCTTCGACGGCGGGTGTCGCAGGTCGCGACGAGAAGATCAGGGTCCAGCGGTCGCCTGCCGATAGGGCGGCGACATCGGCGAGCCGGCATTGGCCGAGGGTTGTCTCGTTCACTGCTCCTCCTTGTCAGGGTGTTCGGACTCGGCAGGCAGCGAGTCGAGGTGACGTTCGAGGGCGTCCAAATGGCGCGTCCACAGTCGACGGTACGGCTCGAGCCATTGGTCGACGGCCTCGAATTGCGGTGTCTCCAGACGGTAGATCCGTTGCTGCGCCGCAGTACGGCAGGAGACAAAACCCGCGTCGCGCAACACCTTCAAGTGCTTGGAAACCGTCGGCTGGCTGAGCTCGAGCGAGTCGACCAGGCCACCCACGCTCGATTCCGATGTGCGCAATTCATCGAGGATTCGCTGTCGGGTCGGCTCCGCCAGCGTTGCGAAGGCAACCAAGGAGGTCATGGGCCCCAGTATTCTCAGGGGCGTATATACATGTCAAGGGATAGAAGCTCTTGGACCGGCGGCGACGGCGGGGATCGCGACTCAGGTGGCGCCGGGTGGCGCCTGCCTGCCGGGTGCCGATCGATCCGCCTTGCCCGGGAATTCCTCGACGGGTAGTGGGTCGTCGTGGCTGGTGTACGTGTGCCCGGTCGGTGTCGTCCAAGTTGTGGTGTGCGGTCCGGTGCGTTCGGTCCGATGCCCGGCGTGAGTCTTGGCGCGGTGATGTTTTCGGCAGCGCGCCTTGAGATTGCTGGCGGTGGTGGGTCCGTCGGGGACCGGGATGACGTGGTCCAGGTCGCCGCGGGTC
>JBBQGJ010000273.1:0-9307 GCA_038322925.1 Mycobacteriales bacterium | reverse complement strand
TTCACCGGAGTCGTTCAGCAGCTATCTCACCACAATGCACGAGCGGCACCTGACTGGGTGGGACCGGATCGTCGCAGGTCAGCCCGGTGACAGGCCCTGAATAGGTTGCCCCCAACCCCCTGTGCGGAAGTCCGCGTTAGCGCGGCTGCGGCCTTGCTGGCGTCGGACCGGGGGTTCCCCTGCTGACCCGGGCTGGGTTGGTGGCAGCCCACCTACTCTGGGAACATGCCGCGCCGATGGGCGGGCGCCGCCCTTGTGGTGGTCGTCCTACTTGTGGCGTTGGTCGGCGCCCGGTTGGCCGGGATCAGGGTGGCCGGAATCCCGTACGCGCCGGTCCGGTCGAGCGCCCCTGCGGTCGGGGACTGCATCGGGCTGATCACCGGTACCGCCGCGGAGGGTCGCCCAGTCACCTCGTTGAGCGTCAGCAGCGTCGGGGTCACCGAGGTGCGGTTCTCGGACTGCTCGCTGCCGCACGTCGGTGAGGTCGTGGCATTCCGCCTGCTGACGGCGCCGGGGTTGGCGGCCCCCACCTCGGCGGCTCCGTCGACTGCTGCGTCGGATTCTTCGTCAGCACAGCCGTCCGTTCCCTCGACTACTCCGACCACCACCGAGGTGACCTCCGACGGCGAGTGGTGCAGGGAGGTGGCATCGGGTTACCGGGCGCATGTGACCTTCAAGATCCGCGATGTCTCCGGCGCCGGATTCTGGAAGCCCGCCACCGGTCAGCGATTCCTGACAATCCTCAGCGCTCCGTCTGCTTTCGAGCCGTCGGCCCGATGGGCGGCGTGCGCGATCATCTCCCCGGGCATCCAGGAGTACCTGGGCTCCTACGTGTCCTCGCTGGCCGACAGCCCGACCCCGGCACCCTTCGGTGTGTGCCGGCAATCCGACGAGAATCCTTTGCCCATCTCATGTCTGGAGCCGCACCGGGTCCAGGAATTTGCGACCGCGATGGTCAGCGGACAGGTTCCGGCGTCGCTCGTCGTCGCCTGCGGTGAGTTGATCGCCAGGATGACCGGTCTGCCGGACGCCACTGCCGGCGGCGCGCTGCGCGTCGCCGTGGTGCCGGGCGGCACCGGAACGGACGAGCGCGACGCATCGGTCAGTTGCCGCCTGGAGGTTATCGGGGATCGGACGCTGCGGGCCACGCTGATCGGCGTCGAGAACGGCCCGCTGCCGTGGGCGTGACGGTGGTGTTCGGCCGTCCCGGATCCGGGTCATGACCAATCGGCCCCGCGGCTGGTTCGCCGGCGGAGGTGCACGGTCGGGCGGTCAACCCGTCGAGGTGGCACCGATCGCCTGCGCCAGTGCAGTCGCGACGGCGGGGCCACCGTCCGGCAGGTCCTGGATCTCGGCGCTGGTGTCGGGTGCGCCAGCGTGGGTGGTGACCGTTGCGGGAGCGCTGCCGGTGAGGCGGAGGTCGCTGTCCACCAGGAATTGCTGCCCCGCCGGGCTGCGCAGGTAGGCGAGGAAGCCGGCCGCCGCTTCCCGCAGCGTCGGCGTCACCCATTGCGCGGTCAGCGGCACGCCGTACAACTCGTCACCGGCGGTAGGTCCGGCGGGGTGCACGGCCACCAGGTTGGTACCGAGGTTGGCGGCGGTGAAGGCGGCGAGCTCGGACTCCACCACCGGGACAGCCGTGAAGCCGCCCTGGCCGCCGGCCAGCTGCGTCAACGCGTCGGTGGTGGTCGTCGGCTGAATCGGCGGGCCGGCCTTGGCCAGCGCGTCGAGTTGAGCCGTGGCCGCCGTCACCGCTGCCGGGTCGACCGCTGTGGTGCCGGTGGCGAGAACCGACTGGAGTGCATAACTGGTCGCCCGGTTCGCCACCGGCTCCGGCAGCGCGACGATCAGCTTGTCTCCGGCCGCCAGCACGGCCGACCCGGCCGGTCCGGCGGCATTGGGCAGCGACGCCCAACTGAGCGTCGACAACGCGGGCGCGTCCTGGCCGCGTACCGCCAGCACTACCGGTGAGCCGGCCATCGGGTCCGGGTCGCGACCCGCCGTCATCGCGGAGTTGGTGGATTCCAGGGCGGCGAGGTCGGCTTCGGAGGTCGGCACCCACAGGCTCGGCGCCGGCCCAGGCCCGGTCAGCCAGCTCGACGCGAGCGCCTGCGCTGCCCGGTCGCCCGCCATCTCGGTGACCTCGGTGGTCACGCAGGTGGACCGGGCGGATGGCGCCGTCGCATCGAAACCGTCTGCCGCGGAACGGATCGCGGCCGTGGACCCGGCGGAGGTGGTGATCGGAAGGATAACCTGTCCGGTGCATCCGGCGCTCGCCTGATCGTCCGCGCCGTTGACAATCAGCAGGTAGGCCGTGGTCGCGCCGGCGATGACCACCACGGCGATCGCGGTGACGATCACCCAGGGGGCGAGTCCGCGGCGCGAACCATCGGAGGTGTGGCGTGCCATGTGTTCTCCAGATCGCCCTATCGTGTGGCCCGACTGTTCGCTGGCAAGGAAGGACTGTCGGTCGGTGCTCGGTGCTCGGTGCTCGGCGGGCCACTGCTGGTCGCTGTTGGTGGCGAGAGCCCCGTCGCAGCGACACGGTCCGTGACCGAAGGTCGTCGGCGGGCCGGCCGATCGCGGTGGCTGAGGGCCCCGGTCCGGTGAGGCGTGACCAGCTGTGCTGCACCTGACCCGCGGGCACGTCACTGTAACCCGGTCGGCGTAGCCGTGGGCCAGGCTCCGTGCCCTGCTTGACCACCCGACCGGTGACGATCTTGCAAACCCGCGCATCCGGGTCCCGGACGGCGCACAATCAGGGTGAACCCGCAATCGCGCCTGCACATGGGCCGGGTTCGTCCCGGAATTCCTCCGGAACTCGGAGGACCGGGTAGAAGCTGGCCCGATCACCTGGAACGATGGGTAGTCAAGCGGCCGCCGAGGGATGCCGCTGCTGTTGACAGGCGAGAGGACTCGAGATCTATGGCCAACCCGTTTACGAAGGCCTGGAAGTACCTGATGGCGTTGTTCTCTTCGAAAGTCGACGAGTACGCCGATCCCAAGGTGCAGATCCAGCAGGCCATCGAAGATGCCCAGCGCCAGCATGCGGCACTGTCGCAGCAGGCCGCGGCGGTCATCGGCAACCAGCGCCAGCTGGAGATGAAGCTGACCCGGCAGATGGGCGACGTCGAGCGGCTGCAGTCCTCGGCCCGTCAGGCGCTGGTGCTTGCCGACGAGCAGCGGGCCAAGGGCAATGCCGCAGAGGCAGCCAAGTACGAGCAGACCGCTCAGGCCTTCGCGACCCAGCTGGTGGCCGCCGAGCAGCAGATGGAAGACCTCAAGGGCATGCACGACCAGGCTTTGCAGGCCGCCGAGCAGGCCAAGAAGGCCGTAGAGAACAACGCGATGCAGCTGCAGACCAAGCTGGCCGAGCGCACCAAGCTGCTCTCCCAGCTGGAGCAGGCGAAGATGCAGGAGCAGGTGTCCGCTTCGCTGCAGTCCATGTCGCAGCTCCAGGCGCCGGGGAACACCCCGTCGCTGGACGAGGTTCGCGACAAGATCGAACGGCGGTACGCCAACGCGTTGGGTGCGGCCGAGTTGCACTCCAGCTCCGTCGAGGGCCGCATGCTCGAGGTTCAGAAGTCGACCCTGGACATGGCGGGCGCGTCACGCCTGGACCAGCTCCGTGCGCAATTGCATCCTGAGCTGGCCGCGCAGCAGCCGCGCTCGATCGATGCCGCCACCGGCACCGGCAGCACGTCGGTCCCGACCGCCCCCGCGGCGCAACCAGTGCCGCTGCCCAACCAGCAGACCTGATGCGCCGGACCGCGGGTCGAGGGATGCTGACGACTGCCGCGGTCGGGCACGGAGTTGACCTGGCCGGGCAGGTGAGTGCGGCCGCCGCCGAGATGATCCGCGTCCGCAGGGATCCGGCGGTGCAGGCACGCAAGCGACGCCGGGCGGCGTCACGACGTCTGAAGGCGTGGTCGGCCAGCGCGATCGTGACCGGCGCGGTCACCGCGACCGGTGTGGCCAGCGTCGTCGGCGATGAGGGTTGGACCTCCGGTGCCGTGGGCGCGATGGTGTTCCTTGTCGGGATCCTCGTGTGGTGCATCATCGGCATCGTCCGAGCGAGCGTGGATCTTCGGGTACGCACCCGGGCGCTGAATGCGCTCCCGGCGCCGCAGCCGGCGCGCCCGGTGGTGGCCGCGAGTCTCCGGCCGGAGATCGATCGGCTCGACGGGTACTCGGACGGATTGCGGCAATTGGTCGGGTTGATAGGCATCGTCCAAGACGACGCGGATGTGCGGCGCCTGCGTGACGACATCCTGGCCGCCGCGGACTCCGCTGAGGCCGGCCTGCGTCGTCAGGCGCAGGATCTGACCGGTGTGCTACGGGCCAGACGTGCGGCGCCACCGGAAGCCACCGCGCAACTCGACGCCACCGCAGCCCTGATGCGCCGGCAGATCCACGACGGTGTTGACGACTACGGCGGGTTGGTGTCGGCGGCGAGCGAGGCGGTCGCGGCGTCGCGCGCGCTGGCTGAGCACGGCGGGCTGGGCGGTGCTCGGTTGCCGACCGGGCAACTCCCGCCGGGAGCGATCAGTCACGGTGAGCTGCAGAGTCCCACCGATCAACTGCGCGCGCTGGCAGCGGGAATGCGGGAGCTGACCCGGGGCTGACCGGGTGCAACTGAGCGCCACTTTTCCGGACTCGACGCCGATATGTGTTGGCGCCCAGGCCATATCACTGGCGCCGAGTGGTTGAGGTGGGCCGGAAGGTGGGCGCGCTGCTGCTTCCTGATGGCTCGTGCGGGCGCGCGACATCAGCTGGATCCGCCGCGGTCAGTCCTGGCCACAGCAGGTCAAGCAGATGGTTCGGCAGGTCGGGATACGCCTGCCGTCGTCCCATGCTGTGCACCTGCAGGATGACCGGGCCGATGAGCGCCATGGCGGCCAATTCGATGTCCAGGTCGGGCCGCAGTTCACCGCGCTCGACGCCGTCGCGCAGCACCGAATGAAGCCATCGGCGACGGGGGATGATGACCCGATCGAAGTACTCGGCGTACAGATCGGGCTGGCTGACGCTGTACACCATCATTCTCGGCATGATCCGGCCGGCCAACGAATCAGCGTCTCGGTTCGACATGTGTTCCAGGCCCACCAGCAGCCGATCCCGCGTACCGCCGGGCGGCAGGGGGTCGGTCTCCTGCGGGAAGTCGTCGTTCAGGGTGGCCAGCGCATCGATCACCAGCTCCCGCTTGCCGGCCCATCGCCGGTAGATGGTGGCCTTGCTGACCCCGGCCTTGACTGCAACCGCCTCCATCGACAAGGAGTAGTAGCCCTCGTCGGCGAACAGCTCCAGCGTGGCGTCGATGATCGCCCTGTCGGCGCGCGGCTCCCTGGGTCGGCCCGGGCGCCGGCCCTGCCAGCCCGCCGGCTCCCCGGTTGTCATGAGTGGTGCGGTCGGTCCGCCTCACCCCCGGCAGCGTCCTCCGGCGCGGCGTGCCTGCCGAGGGTCAGCGCGTTCGATGACGCACCAGCCTGGGTTGTTCCTCGCGAGGTTCGGTCGGCTGCGGCGCCGTTGGCAGTCGAGCCGTTCGCAGCGGCAAGGTGGGCCGCAGCACCATTCGCGGCGGGTCCGTCGGCGGACCCGTTGGCGGGCCCATCAATGGCGGTGGCGGCGGCGTCCGCCATCGCCCGGTTGCGGGCCCCGTATGTTGCGGTGACGTGCCCATCCCCGTCGAGGGCCACTCCGCCGTTCGTCCGCGCGGCCGGATGCGCGGGCGCATCCACTACTCCGACGGGCGCTCCGTTTCGGGCGTGGTGCCGGTCGTCCTCGCGCGCGTAATGCCGTCCGGTGGGGAGGTGCTCCAGCGGAATGTCCCCGACGTGCTCGAGGTCGTTGCCTTCCTCGTCGACGAGGTGCACCCTGCCCTCGGCGGCGCCGTCCTCGTCCGACGAGTCCTCGCCCGGATGCGATCCCGCCCACGCGACTGCTTCGGCCTTGGCCGGCAGCCAGACAAGCACCACCGCGATCGCGATGACCAGAAGTCCTGCGGAAACAAAGGCCGCGGTGTGCAGCGCCGGCATGAACGAATCGTTGGCCGCCTGCCGAAGCTGCTCGATCAGCGGTGCCGGTACCGTGCCGGTCTCTGCCAGCCGGTCGGCGACCTCGTTGGTGCCGCCGATGGAGTCCGTCGCGGCCGCGAGCGCCTCGGGCGGTAGGCCCTTGCCCGCCAGCAGCGGGCTCATGTTGTTGCTGTAGACGGTGCCCACCACCGAGGACAGGATCGCGACGCCGAATACGGCTCCGACCTGCCGGACGGTGTTCTGCACGGCGGACCCGGATCCCGAGCGCTCGGGCGGGGTCGCCAGCGTCATCCGGGTGGTGGACGGAGCAATGGTGTTGCCCAGCCCGAATCCGAAGATCACCCCAATCACGATCAGGAACCACACGGGGGCGTCCGGGCTGACGAAAGCGAAGCAGAGCATGCCAACCAGGGCGAACACCAGGCCGCCCGGTATCACCTTGCGGGCTCCGAACCGATGCACCATCTTGGCGCTACGCGGGGCACCGAGCAGCTGGCCGACCGCGAACGGCAGGACAAGCAGGCCCGCCTGCAGCGGCGACCAACCGCGGACGATCTGGTAGTAGAAGGTCAGGAACAGCAGCGTGCCCTGCATCGCCGCGAAGGCCAGCGAAACGCCGGTCAGCGGTATCGAGAACGACCGGATGCGGAACAGCGACAGGTCGATCGAGGGATGCGTGCTCTTGAGCTCGTATATCCCGAACGCGAGCAGGACGATCAGCCCGAGAACAATGAAACCCCAGGTCGATGGGGCCACCCAGCCGACGGTGGAGGCATTCTGAATGCCGTATACAACGGCGAACAGGCCGACCACCGAGAGCACAAGGCCGATCGGGTCGAGCTTGCCCGGGCGAGGATTCTTCGTCTCCGGGACCAGCATGAAGATCCCGATGCCACCGATGATGACGATCGGCACGTTGATGAAGAAGACCGAGCCCCAGTCGTTCCCGGTCAGCCACTGGAACCAATTCGGGTGCTCGAGAAGCAGCCCACCGAGGACGGGGCCTAGAGCCACCGCACCGCCGACGGCTGCCGCCCACACGCCGATGGCCTTGCCGCGTTCCTGCGGCGGGAAGATCACTGTGATGATCGACAGCGAGATCGGCATGACCGAGGCGCCGCCGATGCCCATCAGCGCGCGGAAGGCGATGAGCTCGCCTGGACTGGTGGCGAACGCGCAGAGGGCCGAGGCCACACCGAACAATCCGAGGCCGATCAGCAGGATCTTCTTGCGCCCGAACCGATCTCCCATCACGCCCCAGGTGAACAGCAGCGCCGCGAACGCCAGTGAGTAGGCGTTGATGGCCCAGACCAGCTGGTTCTGGCTGGCGCCGAGATCCTCCTGGATGGTCTTGAGGGCGACGTTGAGGATGGTGTTGTCCAGGATGACAACGAGGAGCCCGACGACCAGAACTCCGAGCGCGCTCCAGCGCTTCGGGTAGGCGCCGACGACGGTCGATTGGGAGGCGACGCTGCCGGTGAGGGGCGCAGGAGACTCGGACATGGGGCAACCTTCGTCATGTTGTCAACGCCGGAAGGGGGCGGTACCGCAAGTTCAGCACTCGTGTCCGACAACGCGGGTCTGGAGCGATTTTATTCCGAAACGCACCCGTTCCGTTTTGAAATCTTCAGACGCCTGAGAGCGCGGGGCAGCGGACGGCCAGCGCGCCTGCATCGGCCGGCCCGGCACTGTTTCGGCGATGTCTCGAGCCGGTGTCGCGGGGTGTCTCGGTGCGGTGGCGTGCGGTGATCAGCGCCGGCGACGCAGCAGCACGATCAATACGACGATGGTCGAGATCAGCCCGGCGGCAATGACCAGTTGGCCGATCGGGCTGGACAGGCCGATGGGGTCCATCTGCGCAGTCTGCCGGAAGTGTCGCTCGGCACCTCGGTCCGCCCACCGGTGCCAGGTGGCGGTGGAACCGTGGGTGCGGTGGGCGGTGAGGACGCTCGGGCGAAAGTTCGCGACCAGTGCGCTGGGTAGGGTCGTGTCCGTGCGACTGACCGAGTTCCGGGGCCTGATGCAGCTGCAATTCGGGTCGACCCGCGCGCCGTCCGTGGCCCGCGACCATGTGTTCTCGGCGCTTGGCGGGTTGAGCGCCGACGAGGCGTTGGCGGCAGGCGAAGACCCGAAAACGGTCTGGGCGGCGGTCTGCGATGCGTTCGACGTCTCGGACACCCTGCGGTACGGCCTGCCCGACTGATCGCGATTTCCCCGCCGCCCCCGCGTGGGAATCGGTGGCCGTTGTCCCTGTGATGATCGCCTCGGCGGCGTCGCGGTGCCTCACGGTATGACAGCGCGGTGGGACATCACCACGGTGCATCTGAAATCGACACCCGAAGACGACATCTGACAACGCTGTGTGGCACGAAGAGTGGGCCATCGTGAGGGCGACTGTGTTCCGCGGGCGGGCCGCCGGCGCGCTCGCCGGACCCACCTCGGGGACCTTCCGGTGGGCATCGCGTGGGGATCGACACGCCGATCGAATCTCTGGTGTATCGAACAGGTGTACGTCTAGAGTTGTCCCCATGCCGCGAGTTGTCCACACGCGACACGCGAATCCAGACCACTGTCGGTGGCTCGTTCTACCGTCGGCACGACAGCAACACCAGGTCCCGTTGGGTCACACCCGCGGACACACAGGAAAGGTACGGGGTGGGTCATGACGGCACCGGATCGCGAGAAGGCGCTCGGCATCGCGCTCGCACAAATCGAGAAGCAGTTCGGCAAGGGCTCGGTGATGCGCCTCGGTGACGAAGGTCGCGCTCCGGTCGAGGTGATCCCCACCGGGTCCATCGCGCTGGACGTGGCGCTGGGCATCGGTGGTCTGCCGCGTGGCAGGGTCGTGGAGATCTACGGCCCGGAGTCGTCCGGGAAGACCACGGTCACCCTGCACGCGGTGGCGAGTGTGCAAGCCGCCGGTGGTATCGCCGCCTTCATCGACGCCGAGCACGCGCTCGACCCCGAGTACGCCAAGGCGCTGGGGGTGGACACCGACTCGTTGCTGGTCTCCCAGCCGGACACCGGTGAGCAGGCCCTGGAGATCGCGGACATGCTGATCCGCTCCGGCGCGATCGATCTGGTCGTCATCGACTCGGTGGCCGCCCTGGTGCCCCGAGCTGAGATCGAAGGGGAGATGGGAGACAGCCACGTGGGTTTGCAGGCCCGGCTGATGTCCCAGGCCCTCCGGAAGATCGCCGGTGCGTTGAGCAACACCAACACCACCATGATCTTCATCAACCAGTTGCGGGAGAAGATCGGCGTGATGTTCG
>JBBQGJ010000272.1:0-9320 GCA_038322925.1 Mycobacteriales bacterium | reverse complement strand
GAATGGTATCCGTGACGGCATCGACTTCGTCGTCATCAAAGTTCGGTTCAACCTGCGTTATTCGCAACTTCCAGCGCACCCCCAAGCCGGTCTCACCCCGAACCTCGAAAATCGGATCCTAGTTCATGCTAATGGCCAGGTTTGAAGTCGTTGCGGTCGATCAATTTCGAGCGCATGTCTCCGGAGGTTCGAGTTCGTCGGTGCGGAAACCCCGGAGCGGTCGCATCGGCTGAGGGGGCGGGGTCGTCCGTAGAAGTGCGACGGAGAGAACCGGCGATTGCCGAAGGGCGGCGGCGACTTTCGTAGCGTGTGATCGACGCGTCGGCTGCGGAACAGCCAGGTCGCGTATTGGGTCCGAAATCGGAGATAGAGTTAGCCGATGAATCAGGAGCGCACCAGGTGACCCTTGCACGATCTGCTGGCTGGATCCGCTGCGCACCGGGGTTGCACATTGGCGCGCGTTGACTTGCGTCGCCGACGCCGACGCGTTTGGCGATGGGCGGCATTCGTTTGCGTGCTGCTGATTGCCGCCTTGGTCGGCGGCCTGCCCGTCTACGTCCGACCACAAACCAATCCACTGCGGGACGCCGACGCCATCCTCATCCTTGGCGGCCCCGGTTGGGAAAGATATCCCTTCGGGATTGAACTCGGGGCCAAAGGCTGGGCACCAACGGTGGTGATCTCCAATCCTGACGGGGACAAGGATCCCTGGCTGACCAAGACGTGCGCGGCGCCCCCCTCGGGCCTCACCTTGCACTGCTTCGCCCCGGAGCCGGCGACCACCCTGGGGGAAGGGCGGGAACTCCGTCGTCTGGCTGCAATCCACGGCTGGCGGACGGTCATCGTGGTCACGTTCCGGCCGCACATCTCCCGAGCCCGGTACATTCTGGAGCAGTGCTTCGACGGCGATCTCGTCATGGTTGCCAGCCCGGCGCACCTGTCCCTCTCCACGTGGGTGTTTCAGTACGTCTACCAGACCGCCGGATACGTGCGCGCGGGTTTGCAACCGGGTTGTTGAGCGATAGATCGTGGCCGGGCCCGGTGCGGTCTCTATGATCCCTACGTGGCACGCGACCGGCGGACGATTCTGCTCGCGCTCGCCCGCGTGTGGGCGTATCCACTGTGGCTCAGTGTCATCCACTCGGAATCGGCTGACTCGACACTGGCCGACGTCGACTGGTGGATGCGCTGCATCAACGACCCCGAGTTGCTCGACCTGGACCGATACTCAAGATTCGCTTACCTGAGCGGCGCACTGCCGGAGTTCCGTTCGCTTCTTCACTATCGGCTGCGAAGGGCTCCGCTGGCACTTCGGTTCGTGCTCCGCCGGTTGTATCGACCCGAACCGACGCTGACGATCGACGTTGGGAGCATCGGGCCAGGGCTCTTCATCCAGCACGGTGTCGCAACACGGGTAGGCGCGGAATGCATTGGGAGCCGATGTTGGATCAACCAGCAGGTGACCATTGGTTACGACGCAAAGGGCAGGCCGACGCTCGGCGACGGTGTGCGAGTCGGGGTAGGTGCAATCGTGATCGGTCCGATCACACTTCACGACGGGGCGACCGTCGGAGCCAACGCCACGGTGATACACGATGTCGGGCCGGGCGAAACCGTGGTGGCACCACTGGCCACGCCGCTCAGGCGGCGTCCTGCGGTCGGCGACGCACCAACCTAGGCACCCAGGCCAGGTCGGGGATGACCTGCGCAACCAGTATCGCCAAGGCTGCTGCGAAGACGACGCCCGCCGCCCCGAACCGGGCGGCCACCGCGAATCCGACACCGATACTGAGCGCAGCCATCGCCAGCGCCCAGCACGCCTGCCACCGGGCCTCGTTGGGTCTGGTCAACAACACATTGGAGGGCAGGTGCATGGACTGAACCACGAGCAACACGCCGAATGCGAACGCCAGCCAACCGGATACCTCGATTCGTCCGCCGGATAGCACTTTCGCGGCCCACGGCCCGAGTAACACCATGCCCGCCGTAAAGAGCACGGCTATCCCGCCGAACGTCCACGTCAGTTGCCACCACATCCGGACAGTCTGTTTGGAAGCCCCACGTCGCTTCACGAAGATGGGCCAGTAGGCGAACGCCGCTGTCGATAGAACCGACCAGCACACCCCGTAAATCTGGGTCATCAGCGCGTATTGCGACAGCTCCAGCGGTGTCGAGAGGTGCGAGAGCAGGAGTCGCCCTGTCTGCAGTCCGACCGGTAGCCCGACGCCCACCAGGAACAGCCACAGGCTGCCTGCCAGCAAGCGGGACCCGCTTCGGGTCCGGGTGACGCGGGTGAACGCGGACCAACCGAGGCCGGACAGCCGCAGCGCCAGCACGGTGGCGACCGCCTGGCCGATCAGCAAGCCGCCCAGTGCCGAAACCGCGTACCAAATACCTTGTACCTCAACCGAGTACAGCACGGCAGTCAGGCCGAGCGCGAATGCCGGGCAGGACATCGACACCAATGTGGCAAGCGGGTTCCGATCGATCCCGATGAGGATCCGGGGCCCGAGACCAGCCGGGATGGTGAGGGCGAAGATGATTGCAGCGACCGTGATCGCCCAACGGTCGTCCGGACCGCTGGAGAAGCCGATGAGAGCCCGCCACCCGTCAAATACCATGATGCACAAAGCGATCGCGATTATCGCCCCGGCCACTGCGAACAGCACGTGGTAGGAACGACGGACGATGTCGACGGCGTCCGGATTCCGGTTGGGACCGCTCAACTGGGCGCTGGCGCTCAGCACCGTCGCACCGATACCGAGATCAGCGAACGGGAAGAGCAGTGTGATCGTCGCAACCAGGGCCACCAGTCCGAAAACGGCCGATCCCGTCTCACGGACGATGATGGCGGTATTCGCCAGCCCAAGGACGGCGACGACCGGAGTTCCGATGATCCGATATACCGGCCCGACCAGCAGCGCCCGACGTTCCTGGCGCGTGAGTCGATCGCGATCCACTGTCATCGGCGAAGTGCCGTCTCGACGCCGCTGGACGCGATCCGCGCAGCGCTCAACAATGCATAACCCAATGCCCACAACCCAGGACGGCCGTGCCTCATCGCCGACTGCACGGAGCGCCGCAATCCGGTGAGAGAACGCGCGGAGACGGCCGCGCTGACTGGGCTGGTGCACAGGTAATCACCGAGTAGACGGGGCGATTCGTTACTGAGGTAGCGCAGACCCCACTCGATGTAGTCGTCGATGTTGCCGGCAGGGTCGCGGGACACCGACACGTGCCCGACGTTGTACGTGCTAAGCACATCAGGAACCTGAATCAGCCGCAGATCCGGCACTGCCCGCTGCACGGCCATCAGCCAGCTGGGCTCGTCGTGTGCCGCACCGGCGTGCGCGTCCCATCGGTATCTGCGGGCCAAGTCGGTGGGAAAACACAACGTCGAGCTTTGCAGAACGGCCCCGCCGAACCTCAATTCGGTGAAACGAAACAGATAGTCCGCGACGCTCTGCCCCTGTTGTATGAGCCGCCGTGGCCAGACCCGCTGCCGGTCACCCGGGCCCACCACCGCGATCCGCGATGAGCCGATCCACGGCGTGCTGACATCGGGGCCGACCGCAGTCAGCTGCAGCTCCAATTTGGTGGAGTACCACTCGTCGTCGTCGTCGAGCAGGGCGATCGCCGAGCCGCGCGCCGCATCGATCCCGAGCTGCCGGCACTTGGCCGGACCCAGGCGAAATGGGGTGTGCAGCAGTTTAATTCGTTCGTCGGATGGTAGATCGACGGTTGCGGCCGCGTCCACGACGATGATGACCTCGACGACCGGCCAGGATTGATCGAGCGCGGATTCCACTGCCCGCACCAACGATGGCCGGCCCACTGTGGGTATCACCGCACTCACGGTCGGCATCATGGCAAGCGACGCCGACCGCGAAAATGCACCGCGCCGAACAGCAGGGCGATACATGCGTATTCCGGAACCATGTTGTACGTCCACGGCGCATAGAGCAGATCCCAAACCCCCTGCAACGCGAGAACCAGTGCCAGCGGCGCCCATTTCGCGAACCGGGCATAGTTCCAGATGATGCCCAAGCAGGCGGCCAGTAGCCAGAATGGCAACAGGGCTGCAACGACACCTCCTTCACCCCAGGAACCCAGCAGAATGGAGTGCATCGCCGAGTAGTCGTCGGCAGGCAGCCGCCAGTAGATCTCGAACGGGAACGTCGGTGCGTAGCCGAAACGAACGGCGAGATGTTCGGCTTGGGCGTAGAAGTCCGGCGGCAGGTTCAAGGCGCTACCCCACCCCAGCAACGGGCGGTCCATGATGGCGGTAAGGGTCATCGGTAGTTCGGTGCGGCCGGCGAGAAGCACCGGCAGGTTGGTGGTGTCCTGCTCAAATGTCTTTGCTTGCAGCGCTGGTCCAAAGATTCCTGCGCGGGCGGCGATCGGCATCACGTTCCCGAACAGCAGACCGATCGCGATGATCCCGGCGAAGCGCCATCCGCGACGGATCCGGGATGCCAGGAAACGGTGGGTGAACAGAGTTGCGGCAGCGAGTAGACATACCAGGGCGTGGGACCGGAAGTTGAGCCCGAGGCTGGCCAGACCCAGTGCTGCCAGGAGCACCGCTTGGACGAGCAAGGGTGTTCGCGCGACCGTCAGGCCGTACAGGATCACCAGGGTCACGCCGTGGGCGATGCCGTATTTCCAGAGATCCAGGAAGCTACCCGTATGGGTCAGGGCGATTCCCTCAGTCAGGAAGAAGACGACCGTCCCGGCGCCGATCCCGGCCAGCACAGTGGCCACCGCATCCACCACCCGACCGGTCAACACCGTGAGCCCGATGAAATAGAGCGAGAACGCCGCGGGCGCCAACGCATTTGGCCACAGCACGCTGACATGGTTGATCAGGCAGGACGCCAGAAACGAGAGCCAACCGAAGGCGGCGAGAACCAGTGGAATGAGCTCGACGCCACGATGCTTCATCAGCAGGAACGCCGGCACCAGCAGCAGACAGACGGCCGACAATGCCGTCGCGGTGAAATTGGCGACCTGAATGCCCGAACTGGCTCCGATCGCGAACAGCGCCATATGACCGAGGAGGGTCGTATTCGCGACCCGATCTTCGGGCGGGGTCTGCGCGGGAGCAACCCGGCTATCCGTCACGACGTCCCCTTACGAAATCGGCCGCCGGAAAAACGATAGCCGTTAGCTGATGATCAATGCGTGGTAGACGCAATCTGGCTAGGATTGGCACACCATAGGCGCAGGCTGGGGGGTGGATGTCGAGATCTGATTCCAACTGGTCGTTGGCTGCACGACGGGGACGACCCTACGACAAGGGCCGTGGGTTCGTACCGCAGGCACTGTGGGTAGCGGTCTCGACTCTGATCTTCACCCAGGTGTGGTGTCCCAACCGCCTGCGGTTGGCCATTTTGCGCTGGTTCGGGGCACAGGTTGGCACCGGCGTGCTGATCAAGCACAGGGTCCGCGTCCAATGGCCATGGAAGCTGTCGATCGGAAATGACTCCTGGGTCGGCACGGACGCTGAACTGTACAACCTCGCCGACATCGTCATCGGATCCGATGTGTGCATCTCCCAACACGTCTATGTCTGCACGGGTAGCCACGACCGCCATTCCCCGTCCTTCGACTTCGACAACGGCCCGATCGTTCTCGAGGACGGGGTGTGGTTGTGCGCCCGCAGCACGGTGCTGCGCGGGGTGACGATCGGAGCGAGGTCGGTCGTCGGCGCCACCTCGCTAGTCACACGCGACGTGCCGCCGGACTCCGTGGTCCTGGCCCCGGTATCGATCATCGCCGAGAGCTGATGCGCATACTCCAGGTGGTGGCACTGCTCAGCCCGGACGGGGCATTCGGGGGTCCCGCCCGAGTGGCACTCAATCAGAGCGCGGAACTGATCAGGCAGGGACACCAGGTGACTCTCGCCGCGGCAACCCGCGGCTTCGATGCCCCCCCGACAGAGTTCAACGGAGTGCCGCTCCAGTTGTTCGGGGCCCGCACCCTGGTCCCGGGAACCGGATTCCCCGGCATGGGGTCACCCGGGCTATTCAGATGGTTTCGCGCAAATGGGTGCGATTTCGACATCGTCCACATTCACTTCGGCCGCGATCTGGTCGTGCTGCCCGTTGCCGCGTCGGCACGGGCGAACCGAATTCCGTACGTTCTGCAGACGCACGGCATGGTCATACCGTCAAGCCATCTCCTGTCCGGACCGCTGGACGCCGTCTGGACCCGCAAGCTGTTGCGGGACGCCAGCGCAGTCCTGTATCTAACCAAGCAGGAGCGCGCTCAACTCGGCGAAGTCGCAGGCCCGGCGTTGCACCTGCTGCCGCTTGGCAACGGCGTCCCCGAGTACCCGGTGGCGACGGACCATTCCGGCCCGCCGGAGGTTCTCTTCGTTGCCCGCATGCATTCACGCAAGCGCCCGCTGATGTTCGTGGAGATGGCCAAGGCGCTGCTCGACGACGGAATCGACGCCCGGTTCACGTTGGTGGGACCCGACGAAGGAGAAGGTCCCGCGCTGAGATCGGCGCTTCGCGACCATCCGCGCATTTCGTGGCAGGGGGCTTTGGCGCCGGAGCAGATTCCCCTACGCATGGCGACCGCCAACGTCTACGTGCTGCCGTCGACACAAGAGCCGTATCCCATGTCGGTGCTGGAAGCCATGGCCATCGGATTGCCGGTGGTCGTCGCCGCTGACTGTGGTCTTGCGTCTTTGGTCGACCGGTCCGGTTGCGGCATCGTCACAGACGGTGACCTACCCGCGTTCACGTCAGCGGTCAAGTCCCTTCTGACAGAACGGTATTCCGCTCGAGAGATGGGCAGGCGGGGTCGAGCGGCGGCCCACGCAGAGTTCGGTATGCGGGCCATCGGCGAGCAGTTGATCGCCGTGTACGAGCAGGCCAGCTACCCACCCGAGCGCAAGACGCCCGGAAGAACGTGGTGAGCCGGAAGGCTGCGCTCGGCGCGCCGAGATCGGGCGTCGTGCTGTTGGTCGCGGTCGCGCTGGTGAGCGCGCTCGTCGGCGGATCGGTGTTCGTCGTGACCGCGGCACCAGCCGATCCCCAGCCGGAACGATCGGTGAGCATCGCGGTAGTCGGTGGCTCGTACACCGCAGGCACGAACAGCGATGCGGTATGGCCCACCCTGCTGGCACAGCGGACCGGTTGGCCGATCGCAAACTTCGCGTTGCCGGGTGCCGGATTCGCCGCCGACGGCCGGGGCGGACACACGTTTTCGCACCAGGTGGATCGCGCCCAGGCTGCACACCCCCGCACCATCGTCATCGTGGGCGGTCTGGGCGACGAGCAGTTTGCCTGGTCTGGCCGGATCAGTGCGGGTGCGATCGACGCGATCAACAAGATCAAGGTCGCTGGACAGCAGGCGCTCGTAATCGGCCCGACGTACTACGAGACACCGGTCCCGGCATCCGTCAGGGCCGTCTCGGACGAAATCCACAAAGTAGCTGACGTCGCGGGTGTGCCGTTCCTCGATGCTCTGAACCCGCCCTGGTTGACGGCCGACCTCATGCAGCCCGATCTGAGCGGTCCGACCGATCAGGGGCAATCGGTGATTGCCGATAAGGTTGCGGCCTGGCTTCGAAACGAGGTAGCTGAATGAGCAGGACGCGGTGGTTCGACATAGCCGCGATCGTGCTGACGATCGCGGTCCTGACGGGCCTTGGCTTCGTCACACGCAGCCAGCAGACGCCGAGACTTGCGGTATCGGCAGCCGCCGCCGAAGTCGATCGACCGAAACCCCAGGCAAAAGATCCTCCCACCGTCCTATTCATCGGGGATTCCTATACCGCGGGAACGGGAGTCCGGGAGACGTCTTACGGCTGCGCGGCGGCGACCAAGATGGGATTGCTATGCCGACTGTCAGCCGGACCGGGCACCGGCTTCATCAGCGGTGGCCCGGGCAACAGGTTCGTCGTCAACCAGTACATCGGTCAATCGACGGCCTTCTCCGAACGCCTCCCGGGACTGGCGGCGAAGTACGACCCTGCCATCGTATTTCTCGATGGAGGGCGGAACGACCTGTTCGCTTCATCTGGCGCTGAACTCGAAGCGATGTTGTCGACGATCTCCGACGTGCACCAAACCTGGCCAGCCGCAACGATCGTCTTCATCCGGCCACGATTCTTGGGGCGCCCCGACGATGACCTGGGATACGACGACGATTTCATCGCCGCTCTGCAGAAGGACCACCGCGCGAAGGGCGTCGTGGTGATCGATCCGATCAACACGCTCAATTCGGCCGACACGTCCGGCCTGTTGTCCGACGACGAGATCCACCCCAACGAACGCGGCGAACTGGCGCTGTCCGCGGCCCTGCTCGACAGCCTGCGGGACCGCGGTATCGAGGCGCCGAAATGAGTGGCCCGCTCGTCGATTACGGACGAATACTTCGAGCACGGTGGCGATGGCTTATGTGGGGCGTACTGCTGGCGCTCACCGCAACGACGGCGTTCCTGATCGTGTCGCCGCCGCTATACCGCTCGGAGGCAACCGTTTTCGTGCGGACCCCCGGTGATGTCAGTCAAGTCCAGGACGGTGGCGACTCGTACGCGCAAGGCCGTGCCCAGACCTACGCGGCACTGGCGAACAGTACGGCGGTGGCGGCACGGGTGATCGCCGACCTGGGCCTCGACCTCAAACCCGAGGTGTTGTCCGAGCGCATCTCCGCCACCCACCCGACGGGAACCGCGGTCATCCGTGTTGCACTCAGCGCACCGTCGGCAGAGGAGGCTCAGCGGACCTTGGGCGTGCTGCTGTCGGAATATGCCGCCAACGTCCGCAGCTTGGAATCGGTGCCGGGCTCGCTGGTCCCCCGTGCCGAGCTCGTCGTGGTCGATCCCCCCGGGCCGCCTACCCGACTTCTGGCCTGGGGCGTACCAGTTCCGATAGTGCTGCTCATGGTGATGCTACTCGGGCTGGCAGTGGGTTCGTTTGCCGCAGTAGTCGCCGCGATCTGCACATTGCCGTCACCGTGCACAGCGCGCACGTCCGACGCTCCATTCCCCGATCCCGCGCCGAGGCGCGACTCTCGTCAACTACCGACACCTGTAAATGAAGGCACCGAGTGGACATGAAGGCGTACCTGACCACTGTCAGGGTGTACTGGAGGACGTTCGTCATCACCAGTGGCGTGCTCTTGGCCGCTGGTTTGACCTGGCTGTCGCTCACCCCACTGCAGTACGTGTCGAACGTCCAGTTGCTGGTGTCGATCAACGGATCGTCGACGGCCACCGCCTATCAGAATGACGATGTCGCCAGCGGGCGGGTCAGTTCATACATCGCACTCCTCACTAGCGACGTTGTCAGTCAGCGCGTCATCGA
>JBBQGJ010000271.1:0-9322 GCA_038322925.1 Mycobacteriales bacterium | reverse complement strand
GTCGTCGCCGCCTGGCACATGCTCGTCAACGGTGAGTTCTATCGCGAACCGGGTCCGGACTACTTCACCCGACGCGTTCCCGCCAAGGCCCAAGCACGAGCCGTCGCTCAACTCGAATCGCTCGGCTACAAGGTCACCCTCGAGCCACTCGCCGACACCGCCTGACCACCCAACAAGCAAACAGCCCAATGCATCTCGCCCTTCGGAATACAGATGGCGAGTCACCTAACACTGCGCTCACCGGCTCATGGTCACCTTCATTTTCATGTCAGTGGTGGGGTGCTCCGATGTCAGCCATTCTGAACAACGCACCGCTCGAAGACCATGTGCAATTCTTCTGCGTCGATCGCACCATGGGCGCCGATGACGACGATCTGGGTACGTAGCGGACGAGGGCCCCACTCGCCGCCGGATTCGATGTCTGAACCCGTTTGGGCTGGGCAGCCAGCGGAGTCGAGGCGCGATCCGCACCGCGTCGCCGCTGGTCCGGAGCGTGAAGACGCCCTGTAGCGCGGCTTCGATCGGGTCGGGCACACTGCCGCGACCGAACACCGGTGGCGATCAGCAGGCGATCGTAGTACACGTCGCTACCGTCGCCCAGCAAGACCTGCTTGGTCATCCGGTCCAGACCGGTAGCCGCCAACCCGAGCCGCCAGTCGGCGTCGACCTCGCGCATGCGGGGCAGCTTGGTTTGATCCGCCTTGACCCAGCCCTTCAGCACCTGTTTGGACAGCGGAGGACGATCGTAGGGCTCGTCCTTCCCATCGCCGATGATGGTCAGCTGGCCGTTGAAGCCCTCGTCGCGGAGCGCCTCCGCGCCGCGCAGCCCAGCCAGTGATGCCCCGACGATGACGATCCGGCCGTTGCTCTTCAAGATGTTGCTCGCCGTGGCCGCGGTCACGATGCGCTGTGCCCCTCAAGTCGGTCGACGATGATCGCCTGCACCGGGCAAGAGGCCGCCGCCCGCAACACCTGCAAGCGCTGCGCATCATCGGGGTTGGGGTCGTAGGTCAGGGACTCCTCACCGCTCAGCTTGAGCACGTCGGGGGCCATTGGGACGCACTGGGCGTATCCCAGGCAGCGATTCAGATCGATGACGATGCGCATGAGAATCCCGATCGTTGTGAACGTTGCCGAAAGGCAGGAGCTTCGAGTACTCGAGCCTGCCAGCACCACGGCTCGGGACAAGGGCGTCGACCCCCTGCAGCACTCGTGCCAGCCGCACTCGCATCATGGACTTGCAGCACTTTGTGGGCGGTTATGAGCGGTGAGTGCACCTCCAACGTGATGGAGTCAGTGCTGCTCTGCTGGATCTTCCAACCAAGCACATGATCGGGCGATCGAAAGGGGCCCAGCCGCAACCGCAGAACGATCTTCCAACCCAGCACTACGAACTACCGCAGCGCGAGCGGGACGTCCTCGGAGCAGACCCGTGCCCACTGCTCAGGTGAACGCGTTTGCGTACTCACCGGCACCCCGAAGGCTGACATGTAGTCGGGATCCGCGAGTGTGTCTGCGGCACGCAGACTCTCAGCAACTTCGACACGACAGGCGCGTCCCGGACATACTTGCTTCACGACACAAAACTACGCGCCCCTGGTTCAGTACGCCTCCAAGGTGGGAGCGTTCCCAGCGAAGGGACCGTCCGGTGACCTTGCCTCCGAGCGGGCTGGGCGCCACCAGCGTCGGGCGGCGCCCAGCCCCGATCGGAGCTGCAGACGACTTAGAAACTAGCCTTCGGCACGCCCATACCCGAGGCGATCTGCGTCGGTCCGTCCGCAGACGGACGCACGTCCACGTCGAACATGGCAGTCGGCAGATACACCGTCGAGCACGAGTTCGGGATGTCCACGACTCCGGAGAGTCGTCCTTCAATGGGTGCGGCGCCCAGAATCATGTAGCCCTGTTCTGGGCTGTAGCCGAACTTGGTGAGGTAGTCGATGGCGTGCAGGCAGGCTCGCTGATACGACAGGTGCGAATCGAGGTAGCGCTGCTCGCCGTCCAGGGTTACCGACGTGCCAGAGAAGGCCAGCCATTCGCTGTACTGGGGCTCGACATTGCCGGGCATGAAGATGGCATTCTCCGAGACCCCGTAGGTCTCCATGCCGCCCTTGATGAGATCGACGTGCAGGTCGATGAAGCCGCCCATTTCGATCGCGCCGCAGAAGGTGATCTCACCGTCGCCCTGGGAGAAGTGCAGGTCACCCACGGACAGGTTTGCCCCATCGACGAAGACCGGGTAGAACACCCGGGCACCCTTCGTGAGGTTCTTGATGTCCTGATTACCGCCGTTCTCCCGGGGCGGGGCGGTGCGGGCCGCCTCGGCCGCGGCGCGGGTTAAGGCGTCCCCGGTGAGGCTGCCCATGACTGCGTCCTGGGGCAGTGGAGGCAGCGCCAGCGGTGGCACTCGGTCGGGGTCGGTCGCGATAAGCGCGCCTTCGCGTGCATTCCACTTGGCCAGCAACTCCGTCGACGGCGCAGTTCCCATCAGCCCGGGGTGGACGATGCCGGTGAAGGACACCCCAGGAACGTGGCGGGAAGTCGCCTTGCCGCCCTGGAAGTCCCAAATCACCTTGTAGGCGTCGGGGAACTGGTCGGTCAAGAAACTGCCGCCGTTTTGCTTGGCGAAGATGCCGGTGTAGCCCCAGCCCTGGCCGGCCAGGGGGCCGGAGTCCTCCTGCGGGATCGGCCCGACGTCGAGGATGTCGACGATCAACAAGTCACCGGGCTTCGCTCCTTCCACGCCGAACGGCCCGCTGAGGCAGTGCACTGTGGACAACGGTGCATCGCGGATGTCCTCGGCGGAGTCGTCGTTGACAATCGCGCCATCAAACCATTCACGACAGTGCACGCGAAATGAGTCGCCTGGCTTGACCTGGACAGCCGCCGGGATGTCGGGGTGCCAGCGGTTGTGGCCTGTGATCTTCTGGTCGGTGAACTTCTTGGTCGAATCAAGCGGAAATACGAGTTCGGGCATGATTGATTCCTTTCCTTGAATTGAGAGATGAGCGCGACTGAGTTAATTGACCACCGCGCCGGCTGGCTCGGCACCGGTTGCGTCGACGGACCGAGACCGCATCACCGGGTACAACGCACCGAAAACTACGACTCCGAAAATCGCTAGCACGATTGCTGCGAGGCCAGTGTTCGGCCCCCACTTGCCGGTGAGTAACAAGAACGCGGGAATGGTTCCAGTTACCCACCCCTGGATGGCACAGACCGCGCCGGTGTATCTACCCAAGCTTTCCCACTTGAGGCCGAGTAACAAGAAGAACAGCAGCCACAGGAACGCCCAGTAGAGCCAGATGACTCCGAAGGCGACATCGTTCAACCGGCCGAAATTGAGTGCCGAGAAGACGAGCGCACACACCGCGACGAATCCGCAGAAATAGCCGGAACCCGTGCTGTCCAGATCGAACGCCAGATTGAGGGCGACGTACAGGTAGGTGAACCCGAACAGATAGAGGCCTGATGCGGCGAGGATGGTATCGGCGTCACCGTTGGCCGTGAAGATCAGGTAGGTCGGGGTGACAACTTGCAGGGTGCCCACGAAAAGGTTCAGCGGCACTGCAGATTTCGGATCGACCCACCCTAGTAGCATCACGCCGTTGAGGAACAGCACTGCTCCGACGAAGAGAAGGCCTACGTTTCCCATTGATCAAGCTCCTCTCTACGTGATCGTCGTGTCACGACGCCGGACGCGGCCGACGTTACCGTCGGCGATGTCCCGCTCTTCAATGCCAGCCGATCAGAATCGGATTCATTTGCTAGACAACAAGTTCAGCGCACCCTGACGCCGAGCCGGACCGGGACTCTATGGTCGCGGCAGACGCCTCAGCGCGGGATTTGAAGGAGCCATGCGGGGGCGTGCATGACTCCGCGCGCCCGGTAACCTAGACACCACCTCCGGTGTCTCCCGGGACATTTCGGACCGGTCTATTGCAGCGATCGCCGCACGCGATCCGAAGGAAAGTAGTGGTGCCGAGAAGACGCGAACTGCGTCCCCCGCGCAGCTGTGGCACGTGTGTCGAGGGGGTGCGGTTCCGATGGGGTAACGCACATCGATGACACCGTCATGCTCGCATCGGTACTTGTACACCGCCATAGGCGCGTCCTTAGCATCGGGGAGGATATCGAGGGCCTTCTGCCACCTCGGACTATGCCCCCATTCCAACACTTAGTCAAGAGATCAGGAGGGACGCCCCAGGTTGGTCAGAATACCGCGGTCGGGTGAAAAGCCAACAAATGCAACGGGTTTCGGCGGCACTGCCGCCTCGGGGTAACCCGATGGTCAACGGGGCGGCCGCGCCCGAGGTTGCCAGTGCATCTCCAGGCAAACCACCGGAATACTCAAGGCGACAATGAGTATTCTTCAAACATTCTTCGCGCAGAGCGCGCAGCGGCCACCCGGCGCACCTGATCGCCACAGTGATAAGAGCCGAAAAACCTGTTGTCGGGCAAGCATTCTGGCCGTCGGGGTAGTTCCCTCGGCGATGTCCGGTCACAACCCAATGCAACGGGGTAGTCTCGGCTCATGGCAGCACGGAAGAAATTTCTGGAGTGGCCCGTCGTTCGCCAATTGCGGTCTGGTGACCTGCTCGGTCGCGGGCCGGCGGTGACCTCTGAGCGCACCCGCAACATCGCGCCGCGGACCGCGACTGCCGACCGGGTGGTGCAGAGCGTGTGCCCCTATTGTGCGGTGGGCTGCGGCCAGCGGGTGTTCGTCAAGGACGACAAGGTGGTCCAGGTCGAGGGTGACCCCGATTCGCCGATCTCCCGCGGCCGGCTGTGCCCCAAGGGTGCGGCGAGCGAACAACTGGTCAATTTGCCCGGCCGACAGATCCAGGTGCTCTACCGTCCCCCGCGGGCAACCGAGTGGCAGCACCTGGACCTGAACACCGCCATCGACATGGTGGCCGACCGTTTCGTGGAGTCACGCCGCAATACCTGGCAGGACATCGACAAGAAGGGCCGCCTGCTGCGCCGCACCATGGGCATCGCTGCGCTCGGTGGCGCGACGTTGGACAACGAAGAGAACTATGTGATCAAGAAACTCTTCACCGCCGCGGGCGCAGTTCAGATCGAGAACCAAGCTCGCATTTGACACTCCGCCACGGTTCCCGGTCTGGGAACCTCGTTCGGACGCGGCGGCGCGACGCAGTCTCTGCAAGACATGGCCAATGCCGACTGCATCGTCATCCAGGGTTCCAACATGGCCGAGTGCCATCCGGTGGGCTTTCAGTGGGTGGAGGAGGCCAGGGCCCGCGGCGCGAAGGTGATCCACGTCGATCCGCGCTTCACCCGCACCTCGGCGGTGTGCGACAAGCACGTTCCGATCCGGGCCGGCTCCGACGTGGTGCTGCTGGGCGCCCTGATCAACCACGTGCTCACCCACGACCTGTGGTTCGAGGAGTACGTGCTCGCCTACACGAACGCCGCGACCCTGATCGACGCGGACTACCGCGACGCCGAAGACCTGGGCGGCCTGTTCTCCGGCTTCGACCCCGAGACCGGCCAATATGACCCGTCCACGTGGGCATACGCCGGGCAGACCGACGGCAGCCACGAGCACGGTGCCAGCGCGTCGGCGCGTGCGGCGGGCGACACGCACGGCAGCGGTGGGCCACCGCTGGAACATGCCCGGGTGCAACGTGACGACACCCTGCAGCACCCGCGGACGGTATTCCAGATCCTCAAGCGGCAGTACGCCCGCTACACCCCTGTGATGGTCCGGGTCTCCTGCGGCGTCAGCGGCAAGGATTTCGACTATCTCGCTCGCGCGGTCACCGAGAACTCCGGGCGGGAACGCACCACCTGTTTCGCCTACGCCGTCGGCTGGACCCAGCACACGCTGGGTGCCCAATTCATCCGCACCGCAACGATTTTGCAGCTACTACTGGGCAACGTGGGCCGCCCGGGTGGGGGCATCATGGCGCTGCGCGGGCATGCCAGCATCCAGGGCTCCACCGATATCCCGACGCTGTTCAACCTGCTGCCCGGCTATCTGCCGATGCCCAAAGCCGGTACGCACGACAGCTTCCGGGCGTACGTCGATGCGATCGGGTCGAAGAAGCAGAAGGGATTCTGGGCCAACGCCGACGCCTACGCGGTCAGCCTGCTCAAGGCGTGGTGGGGGGACGCGGCCCGGGAGGACAATGACTGGGCCTATGACTATCTGCCCCGGCTGACCGGCCCGCACGGCACCTACCAGACCGTGACCGCAATGTTGGCCGACGAGGTGGACGGTTATTTCCTGTTGGGCCAGAACCCGGCCATCGGGTCGGCCAATGGCCGGATGCAGCGACTCGGCATGTCCCATCTGAAGTGGCTGGTGGTGCGCGACCTCAACATGATCGAGTCGGCCACCTGGTGGAAGGACGGCCCCGAGATTGCGTCCGGTGAACTTCGCGCCGAGGACATCGAGACCGAGGTGTTCTTCATGCCCGCGGCCTGCCACGTGGAGAAGGCCGGGTCGTTCACCCAGACCCAGCGGCTACTGCAGTGGCGTCATCAGGCGGTCTCCCCGCCGGGTGACTGCCAAAGCGAACTGCAGTTCTTCGTCGAGCTCGGTCACCGGATCCGGGCGAGGCTGGCGGGTTCCACCGACGAGCGCGATCGGCCCCTGCTGGACCTGACCTGGGACTATCCCACCGACGAGCATGGCGACCCCGACGCGGAGGCGGTGCTGGCCGAGATCAACGGCTGCCACGTCCGCGGCCCCGACGCCGGTGAGAGCCTGTCGACGTACACCGAGTTGCGCGCCGACGGATCCACCGCCGCGGGCTGCTGGATCTACACCGGGGTACACGCCGACGGTGTCAACCAGGCCGCGCGCCGCGTGCCGGGCGGCGGCCCGAGCCCGAGCCAGTCCGAGTGGGGTTGGGCGTGGCCGGCCGACCGGCGGATCCTCTACAACCGCGCGTCGGCGGACCCGGCCGGCAAGCCGTGGAGCGAACGCAAGCGCTACATCTGGTGGGACGAGCAGCAGGCCCGCTGGGTGGGTGACGACGTGCCCGACTTCGTGTTGGACCGCGCCCCGGGGAGCCGCCCCGACCCCGACCTCGGGGGTCCGGACGCGCTCGCCGGCGACGACCCGTTCGTGATGCAGTCCGACGGCAAGGGTTGGTTGTTCGCCCCCAGCGGCATGGTCGACGGTCCGCTGCCCACACATTACGAACCGCAGGAGTCGCCCGTCGCCAACCCGCTCTACCCGCAGCAGCAGAGTCCGACGCGAATCATGTTCGCGCGCAAGGACAACCTGAGCGCACCGAGCGCCGGCACTCCCGGTGCGAACGTCTACCCCTACGTGTTCACCACCTACCGGCTCACCGAACATCACACCGCGGGCGGGATGAGCCGCTGGTTGCCCTATCTGTCCGAGCTGCAACCGGAGATGTTCTGCGAGGTCTCACCGGAGCTGGCGGCCGAACGCGGCCTCGAACCGTACGGCTGGGCCACCATCGTCTCGCCCCGCGCGGCAATCGAGGCCCGGGTGCTGATCACCGAACGGATGATCCCGCTGGTCATCGGCGGCCACACCGTGCACCAGATCGGGCTGCCGTATCACTGGGGTGTGGGCTCCGACGCGGTGGTCAGCGGTGATGCCGCCAACGACCTGCTCGGCGTGACGCTCGACCCGAACGTGCACATCCAGGAGTCCAAGGCCGGCTCCTGTGACATCCGCGCGGGCCGTCGGCCGCACGGGGAGCAGTTGCTCCTGCTGGTCGCCGACTACCAAAGCCGCGCGGGCGCCACGGTGGAAACCAACAACACGCGGATCACGGACTCTACGAGGGAGGGCTGATGGGCCAGCTAGCCGGACCGACCAACCCGACCGCGGACGCGCGCTGGGAAAACCCCAAGCCGCGCAAGGGATTCTTCACCGACACCTCCATCTGCATCGGCTGCAAGGCCTGCGAAGTGGCCTGCAAGGAGTGGAATCACAACCCCCGCGACGGCGAACTCGAGTTGTTGGGTTCCTCGTACGACAACACTGGCGCGTTGGGTGCCAGCACGTGGCGCCACGTCGCCTTCGTCGAGCAGGGGCGCGAGCGCATCGAGGAGGCGCGGGAGTCCGGTCGTGCGCTGATCGATCTGGGAATGCCGGCCATCATCTCGCCAGCGGACATCTCGCCGCCGGACACCTCGCCGCCGGACACCGCCGAGTTCCGCTGGCTGATGTCTTCCGATGTGTGCAAGCACTGCACCCACGCCGGTTGCCTGGACGTGTGTCCCACGGGGTCGCTGTTCCGGACCGAGTTCGGCACCGTGGTGGTGCAGGACGACGTCTGCAACTGGTGCGGCAGCTGCGTGGCCGGCTGCCCGTTCGGCGTGATCGAGCGTCGCAGTGACGGCACGGCCGCCGCGGCCACCAAGCGGGGTGAGCGCAAGGGCGAACGGCCCGACGTGCCCAAAGTCGGCGTCGCACAGAAGTGCACCCTGTGCTACGACCGCATGGTCGAGGACCAGACGCCGGCCTGCGCGCAGACCTGCCCGACGACGTCGATCAAGTTCGGCGACCATGACGACCTCGTGGTGCAGGCCCGCGAACGGGTGGCCCAATTGCACGCCCAGGGACTCACCGAAGCTCGGCTCTACGGCGCTAACGAACGCGACGGCGTCGGCGGTACCGGGTCGATCTTCCTGCTGCTCGACGAGCCGGAGGTGTACGGCCTGCCGCCCGACCCGCGGGTGCCGACCGCTGATCTGATGCAGATGTTCAAAAGGGCGGGTATCGCCGGGGCGGGCATGTTCGCCGCGACCGCGCTGGCGTTCTGGAGGGGACGTCCGTGAGCACGTCGGAGTACGACAGCCTGCGCCCCCCGGACACCGGCGGGCCCCGGCTGCGCGGCGGTAAACGTCGCCGCCGGGGCGGTGGCAGTGATGGTTCGCGCGAGATGCCGATGGTCCCCGACGCGGAGTTCACCTCCTATTACGGGCGCCCGGTGGTCAAGCCGGCGCCGTGGGGCCACGAGATCGGGGCGTACCTCTTCCTGGGCGGCGTCGCGGCCGGCTCCGGTCTGCTCGCCGCGGGAGCCCAGCTCACCGGACGTCCGAGGTTGCGCCGCAACTCCCGGCTGTCGGCGCTGGTGGCGGTGATGCTCAGCGCCGCCGCGCTGATCATGGATCTGGGCCGGCCCGAGCGGTTCCTGAACATGCTGCGGACCATCAAGGTGACCTCGCCGATGAGCCTCGGGTCCTGGATTCTGGCCGCCTTCAGCGCGGGCGCGGGGGTCGCCGCGGTGTCCGAGATCGATCGGATGACCGGGGAGCGGCTTCCGTTGGGCCCGCTGCGCCCGGTGCTGCGCGCGGTGGAAGGACC
>JBBQGJ010000270.1:0-9383 GCA_038322925.1 Mycobacteriales bacterium | reverse complement strand
CGCAACACAGCCATCAGCCTTCTCCGCCTGGCGGGACACACCAAGATCGCCACCGCTCTACGACATCATGGTCGGCTCACCAACAGGCCTATCGACCTTCTTCTCAGCGCATGAAAAGCGACTTTGCCGAGGCCCTGGGAGGGCTACAGCCAGTCGAGTGGGCTGATCGGTCCGTCGGTAAGGTTATTGGTCTGGCGATAAGTCCATTGTCGGGGTTCGCGCGGTCCAGCGCCGGCGCGAGATTGCGGGCTTGGTGGAACTCGATCGCCAACCACCAAGAAGGGCTTGCGGAGTGCACAGGTCGTCATCGACTCCACCGCCGACGGCGGTGCAGGGTGCTCCGAATGTGGTGACAGTCATGTTGGACGACACCGGGTTCGGTCAGTTGGGGTGTTACGGCAGCCCGATCGCGACGCCGAACTTCGACGCGATCGCCGCGGATGGCCTGCGGAAGAGCAACATGCACACCACCGCGTTGTGTTCGCCGAGCCGTTCGTGCATCGTCGCCGGTCGGAACCACCGCGCCAACGGCATGGCGGCGATCACCGAGCTGGCGTCCGGGTTCCCCGGCTATGTGGCGTTACCTCGATGGAGAACGGGTTCCTGTCGGAGATCCTGCTGGAGAACGGTTACAACACCTACAAGGTCGGCAAGTGGCACCTCACACCGAGCAATGAGGAGACCGCGGTCGCCCCGTCTGACCGGTGGCCACTGGGCCGGCGGACGCGGAGCTGTCCTGGCATTGGTGGTGCCGGACGGGCCGCCCTCGGCGCTGGCGCCGTTGTCGGGAATGACCATGATCAGGGTGCTGTCCAGCTTGCCGAGGGTGCGCAGGAAGTCCAGCAACCGGCCCAGGTGGTGATCGGTGTGGCTGAGGACACCCAGCGAAGACCTCCATCATCCGGATCTGGCGGGTGCTGCAGCATCACGTGGCCGGCTGGTTGACCCGCCCGTCGATGCAACTGGCCACGGCCCGGGCGCATCGTTGGCGGGAGGACTTCCAGGAGTACTAAGACCTGGACACCGGCAGGCGCCCGGGTATCTGCGGCGCCGGTGCTACGGCGCGAAACGCAGCCGGCTGCAACCGATCAAGGATTTCGTCAAGCTCGAAACGCACTGGGACGGCATCGTCGGCCGGCACGACAGTCGCATCAGCAACGGACTGCTGGAGGGCACGAATTCGCTCATCCGGGCCGCGAAGGCCAGAGCCCGCGGGTACCGCAGCAAACCAAGATGATCACCATCAATTGCCTCATCGCCGGGAGGTTGGGAAGCTCCCCAACCCGTCACCCTACGTAGCCCACGGGGGGGCACCCAACAGCTCGAATCAAGATCAACAAGTCCACGATCTAGCGAAGAGCCCGGAAACAGCCGCCCCAGCTCCCGCGGCCTCGTCAAGCACTCCGGAGGCCCCCGCCGTGCCCACCCGCAATCCGGCCCGATCCCGAACTCATCGACGTAGCCTGGGCGAACGACACCGGCGGGGCGCGGGAGTTGATCGCGTCGGGGGCGGATGTCAACGCCAAGGACGACACCGAGCAGAGCGCTTACCTCATAGCCACCAGCGAGGGGTACCGGGCCCTGCTCGAGCCCACCTCGCAAACGGTGCGGACCTGTCGAGCCTGAACTCTTGCGGGGCACCGGGATGATCCGCGCCGCCGACCCGCGCCGGCGGACGCGCAGGGGGGTCACGCCGCTGCAGCACGCGCAGTCCCGCGGGTTCGGCACCATCGCGGCGGCACTGCGGCAGGCGGGCGGCTGACCGATCCGGTCGGCCGACTCCGACTGAGCGCCCTCGGTCCGGCACGGCTACCGGGCACTGTCGGTGGCCCGTGATGGGATCGGGTCATGGCTGGAACCGCGCTGGCGTCACCCCGATTCCGGCTGCGCCGTGCCGCACAGCCGGAAGCCGTGCTCGATCCCACCCACGAGCAGCGCCAGGTGATCGAGCACCGCGGGCGCCGCCTGCGGGTGCTGGCCGGTCCCGGTACGGGGAAGACCGCGACTCTGGTCGAGGCTGTGGCCGAGCGGATCACCGAGCGCGGGGCGCCACCGGAAAGCATTCTGGTGCTGACCTTCTCGCGTCGCGCGGCCGCCGAGCTGACCGACCGGATCACCCGCCGGTTGACCATCACAACCCGGGAACCGCTGGTCCGGACGCTGCACGCGTACGCCTTTTCCCTGCTGCGGTCGCACGCCGTACGATCCGGGGAGCCCGCGCCGCGGTTGCTTGCAGCGGGGGAGTCCGACCAGATGGTGCGCGAACTGCTGGCCGGGCAGGTGGAGTCGGCAAGGGGCGCGTGGCCGGACGGCATCCGCGGTGCGCTCGGCTCACCGGCGTTCGCCGCCGAGTTGCGAGAACTGTTGCTGCGCACGGCCGAACGGGGCATCACCCCCACGCGGCTGGCCGAATTCGGTCGGCGGCGTCGCCGGCCGGAGTGGCAGGCGGCCGCGAAGTTCGCCATGGAGTACCAGGACGTCGCCGATCTGCGGCAGGGCAGCAGCGGGTTCGGAGCTGCGCTGGACCAGGCGGAGCTGACCCTGGCAGGATTGGCGCTGCTCGCAGACGACAGCGTGCTGGCCGCCGAGCAGTCGCGGATCCGCCGGATCTTCGTCGACGAGTACCAGGACGTCGACCCGGCGCAGGCGCGGCTGGTGCGGCGGTTGTCCTCCGGCGCCGACGAACTGATCGTTTTCGGCGACCCAGACCAGTCGATCTATACCTTCCGCGGATCGGACCCGGCTGCCCTGCGCGACATCGACGTGCCAGCAACGGTGTCGCTCACCGCGTCCCACCGACTGGCGCCCGAGGTGCTGGAGGCGACCAGGCGCCTCGCCCTCAGGCTCCCGGGCGGGTGGCCGCACCGCGCGCTCACCCCGTCGCCTCGTGATCGGGTGGTCTCCGAGGAGGGGGGCCTGCCCCACGACGGCGAGGTCGTACTTCGCACCCTGCCGACCGCTGCTCGTGAGGCCGCGTTCATCGCAGATCAACTGCGGCGCGCGCACCTTCAGGACGGTGTGCCCTGGTCGGAGATGGCCGTGCTGACCCGATCGCCGGTGGTTGCTCTGCCCGCCCTGCGTCGGGCGTTTGCCCACGCGGGCGTGCCGCTCGCGGTGTCGGGACAGGACGACCGGCTGCTCGACGAACCGGTGGTCGAGACGCTGATCTCCGTGCTGCGCTGCGCGCTGGAGCCCGCGACCCTCACCGGCCAGGTCGCCGTCGACCTGCTGGGCTCACCCGCCGGAGCGATGGACGTCGCAGCGCTACGCAGGCTGCGCCGGGCCCTTCGGGTCGCCCGCGCGGGCGAGGGCCCGACCACCGACCTGCTGGCCGCGGTGGTGGCCGGCGCGCCGCTGCCCTCGACCATTCCTGTCGATCTCGCCGCTCCGGTGCTCCGCATCGCCGCCATGGTGGACGCGGCCCGGTCCGGTGTCTCCGACCCCGCCGCGGAGTCGACACTGTGGAAGATCTGGCAACTGTCCGGGCTCGAGGATGCGCTGCTCGGCGCGTCGCTCCGCGGTGGTCGGGCGGGACAACGGGCCGACGCCACCCTGGACGCCGTGCTGGCCGTCTTCGGCATGGCAGCGGAGCTGGCCGAGAAGCTGCCGATGGCGGGGATGAGCGCCTTCGTCGACGTGGTCGAGGGGCGCAGGATCCCGGGGGACCGCACTGCGACACCGGTCAGATCGGCGGACGCGGTGGCGGTGCTCTCGGCGCACGCGGCCAAGGGACTGGAATGGGACCTGGTCTGCCTGGCCGGGGTTGCCGAGGGTCGCTGGCCGGTGCTCCGGTCGCGCCAGGACATGCTCGGGGTCGATGAGATCCTCGACATGGCAAGCGGTCTCCCGCCGACAGTGGCCGACCGGGCACACCTGGTCGATGACGAGCGGCGGTTGTTCTACGTCGCGGCCACCCGCGCCCGGCGTCGGCTCATCGCCACTGCGGTCGCCGACCAGGACACCCTGCCGTCCCGATTCCTGTTCGAACTGGCCGGCACCGACGATCTGCAGAACGGTTGGCCTGCCGGTGTCGACGGCGCGGACCGGCGAGGGCTGCACCTCACCGACCTGGTCGCGGAGTTGCGCCGCGCGGTCACCGACCCATCGGTGCCCGATCGCACCGCTGACCTGGCTGCGACACAACTGGCCAGGCTCGCCGCCGCCGGCGTGCCCGGCGCGCACCCGGACGACTGGTACGGGCTTGCCGAGCGGTCCACCACCGCCCCCGCTGTGCCGGAGAACGCGGCGGTGACCGTATCGCCGTCGGCGGTGGAGTCGATGACGACCTGTGCACTCCGCGGTGTGCTGGAGCGCCGCGGTGGTCGCGGTGCGGCGGGACAGGCCCAGATCGAGGGCATCGTGGTGCACGCGCTGGCCGACGGGCTGGCCCGCGGTGTGACACGCGCCGAGCTCGTCGCCGAGACCGACGAGTTCCTGAATCGGCAGATCCAGCTGCCGCCCTGGCTGTTGGCACGGACCAGGCGTGCACTGACCGCGATGCTGGACGCCGCGGTCGCGTGGCAGACCGACAACTACCCGGGCCGCACCCTGCTCGGCTCGGAGCTGAAACTGACCGCGAACGTCCCACCGATCCCGCCGGCGACGGCACCCGGGCATCTCCCGTCGACCCGCCCGGTCGTGCTGGAGGGTCGGGTGGACAGGCTGGATCGAAGGGCCGACGGTTCCGTCGTGGTGGTCGATTTCAAGACGGGGGCCACCAAGCCCACCAAGGCGCAGGTGCTGGAGAACGCGCAGCTCGCGGTCTATCAGCTGGCGATCGAGCTCGGCGCGGAATCGCCGGGCGGTGCCGAGCTGATTCACCTCCGCACCGGAAAGCCCGTCGTGTTGCCGCAGCCGCCGCTCGAGCCGGGAGCCGCCGCCCAGTGGAGCGCAGTGGTCCGCGACGCCGCGGAACAGCTGGCCGCCGCGGCCGTCGTCGCCCGGGAGAACGGCCGCTGCGATCGATGCCCGGTGAGATCCAGCTGCCCGCTGCGGCCCGAGGGACGCCAGGTGACCCGATGATCTCCGCGACGGAGCTCGCCGCCGTTCTCGGCCTTCCCGCACCGACGCCAGAACAGGTCGCGGTGATCGAGGCGCCGCTCGCGCCGTCGCTGGTGGTCGCCGGCGCCGGTTCGGGCAAGACGGAGACCATGGCCGCACGGGTGGTGTACCTGGTGGCGAACGGTCAGGTTCGCGCCGACGAGGTGCTCGGGCTGACCTTCACCCGGAAAGCAGCAGCCCAGCTCTCCCAGCGAATCCGCAAACGGCTGAAGATGCTCGGTGCGATCGTCCCCGTACGCGCAGGCAAGGCGGGCGGACCCGGTCTCGGCGGCCCGAACAGCGTCCGCGGGGGAGTCAGCGCAGGCACCCCGGGCGCGGACGGCGATCCAGAAGTGTCCACCTACCACGCGTTCGGTGGTCGGCTCATCGCCGACTTCGGGCCGTTGGCCGGGGTGGAGCCAGGCTCGACCTTGCTGACGCCCACGGCGGCCTGGCAGCTCGCCCGTCGGGTCGTCACCCGATGGGACGGGGACCTGCTGACCGACCTCGGACCGGACCAGGTCACCGAACGATTGCTGGCCATCTCCGGTGCGCTTGCCGATCATCTGTCCGGAGCCGACGAGCTGGCACAGGTACTGGACGACCTGCTGGCGACGTTGCGGTCGGCGGCCCCGGTGCCGCGGCAGCGCGGCGAGCTGCACAGCGCGTTGGCCAAGCAGGTCAAGAGCCTGCAGGACCGGCAGTGGATAGTGCCCTTGGTGCAGGCCTTCTCGGACGCCAAACGTGAGCGTGGCGCGATCGATTTTGCCGACCAGATGCAGGTGGCGGCGCGGCTCGTGCTGGGGCACCCGAAGATCGGGACCGCCATGCGCGAGCGTTACCGGGTGGTGCTGCTCGACGAGTACCAGGACACCGGGCACGCGCAGCGGGTGATCCTTCGTGCGCTGTTCAGCGCCGGGCACCCGGTCACCGCCGTCGGGGATCCGGTGCAATCGATCTACTCGTGGCGCGGGGCGTCGGCGTCCAACCTGCCGCGGTTCACGACCGACTTCCCGCAGGCATCGGGCCGGCCGTCGGCGACCTTGCCGCTGCTCACCAGCTTCCGCAATCCGGAATCCGTCCTTGCCGTCGCCAATCACGCGTCCGCCCCGATCAGGACGGGAGCCGCGGCCGGTCCGGCCGCGCGGGTGACGGTGGGGGAGCTCCGTCCACGTCACGGGGCGCCACGCGGCGACATCGCCTACGGATTGTTCAGCACGGTGGCGGACGAGGATGCCTGGGTGGCGGCGGCGATCGCCCGGCGCTGGCGAGCCGCGATGGACGGCTCTGGCGCCACCGATCCGGAGCTGTCCGAGCCCGGGATATTCGGGTCCCGGCTGGCCGACGCCCGGCCGGCCGAATCCCGCAGACCCCAGCAGATGACACCCGAATCACCGCCACCCGAACCCCCGACGACCGCCGTGCTGGTCCGCCGCCGCAGGGACATGGCGGACATGGCTGCGGCGTTGCGCGAAGAGGGTCTTCCCGTCGAAGTGGTCGGGCTGGGCGGCCTCCTCGACGAACCGGAGATCGCCGATCTCGTCGCCACCCTGCGGGTGTTGGTCGACCCGACGGCCGGACCGGCGATGATCCGCCTGCTCACCGGTGCCCGCTGGCAACTGGGCACCGCCGACCTCGAAGCGCTGGCTCAGCGCTCGCGGGTGCTGGCCACCGCCGGTCGGGACGCCACCCACGCCGGGGGTTCCGCCCCGACGGGGCGCCGATCCGGGACCGAATTGGTCCGCACCGCGTTGACGGAAGCGCTGTCCGCAGAGGACATCGACACCGCCTCCCTGGTCGACGCGATCGGTGACCCGGGCGCCGCCACGGCCTACTCCCGGGAAGGGCATCGCCGGCTCTCCAGACTGTCCGCCGAGCTGGACCGGTTGCGTGCCCGGATGGGTCAGCCGCTGCCGGACCTGATCGCCGACATCGAACGCACCTTGGGGCTGGACATCGAGATCCAGCTCGGCTCTCCCGCCGGCCGGGCTCACCTGGACGCGTTCGCGGCGGTGGTGTCCGACGTGGCGTCCACCGGGGCTGGGCCCGGCGAATTGCTCGACTACCTGGACGCCGCCGCCGAACGCGAGGATGGACTGACCCCGGGAGAGGTTCCGGCGTCCTCCGGCCGCGTCCAGGTCCTGACGATCCACGCCGCCAAGGGGCTGGAGTGGGAAATCGTCGCCGTACCGCACCTCACCGACGGGGTGTTTCCCAACAGCAGGGGCGGAACCTGGCTGGGCGACGCCGCACAACTGCCGCCGATCCTGCGCGGCGATCGAGCTGACCTGCCGTCGCTGGCGCTGCCGCCCGGCGGCAACCAGAAGGACCTCGCCGACGCGCTGGCCGCGCACACCGAAGACTTCCGGGAGCACCGGCTCACCGAAGAGCGGCGGTTGCTCTACGTGGCCCTCACCAGGGCGGAACGAGTGCTGCTGGTCTCGGGTCACCATTGGGGTGCGACCACGGCCTCACCCGCAGGTCCGAGTGAGTTCTTGCACGAAATCCGTGATGTGGCCAGCGCTTTCGGTCCACCGGAGGAATGGGCGGTGGGACCCGATGATGCCGCTGCGGGCAACCCCCTGACGGCGACGCCGCGGATCGCCCGCTGGCCGGTCGACCCGCTCGGCGAGCGGCGTGCGGCGGTCCGGGCGGGGGCGGACCGGGTGCTGTCGGCGATGACCGCCCTGCCTGCTGGGACCGAGCAGCCGGCCGCCGGATTCGACCCCTTCGGCTGGACCGAGGACGTCACCACACTGCTGGCCGAACGGTCGGCGGCGCACGGCGGGCGGATCGAGGTCGACCTGCCCGGGACGGTGTCGGTGTCATCGCTCGTCGACCTCGCCAGGGATCCGGAAAGCCTGGCCCGCCAGTTGCGCCGCCCGTTGCCGTCCGAACCCGCGGTGCACGCCCGCCGGGGCACCGCGTTTCATCGCTGGCTGGAGGGCTACTTCAGCGGTGAGGCGCTGGTCGCGGTCGGCGACCTGCCCGGCGCCGGCGATCGATGGGCCGCGCCGGAACCGGAATTGGACGATCTGCGCGCACGATTCCTGGCCTCGTCCTGGGCGTTTCGGGTCCCGCAGGAGATCGAAATGCCGTTCGCCACGCGGATCGGCGGCATCGGTGTTCGTGGTCGGATCGACGCTGTGTTCGCCGACGCCGACGGCGGTCTGACCGTGGTCGATTGGAAGACCGGGCGTCCGCCGGCACCATCGCACCGGTCGGCGGCCGGCGTGCAGCTCGCCTGCTACCGGCTGGCCGTCAGCGACCTGCGCGGGATACCGCTCGACCGCGTCCGGGCGGCGTTCTACTACGTCGCCACCGGTGACACCGTCGCGCCCGCCGACATGTTGGACGCCGAAGGCATCTCGGAGCTGATCGCCGACGCGACCAGCAGGGCCGCGCCAGGAACACCCGGTGACGCCGTCGCGGACCCGGGTCGGCGCGCCGGACGATGATCGCCGAGTCGCCTGTGCCACCGGTCCGGGGTTGAGAGACAACGGGAAAGCCGTTAGCAGTGGGAATGATCCTGCGGAGTCCCGGGCAGTATTGAGCCTCCTCGGCGAATGAAGGCCGCGTGACAGCGGTCGGGGTAGCTGCACGCTCTGCGCGTCGACGGCGTCCTGGTTCTGGTGATGACCCGATGTGTTCGACCTGGACTGCACCGCCGAACAGCTCGAGCGCATCAAGACCGCCTGCCGGGAACGAGAAGAGTTCCGCGAAGCCATTTCGCAGTGAGATCGACCGCGCCCGGCCGGTCTTGTCCCGCTGATGCTCTCACCGGAGATCGTTGAGTGCTGCTGCCAGTCGGTTCAGGTGCTGGGTGTGAGCATGTCGCTCACCGTCGTCTTGAGCCGGTCGGTGTCGGCGGCGGTCCATCCATCGGGTGCCTAGGTGGCTGGTGTCGAACGACCGCATTTGGAGGCCACGCGCAAACCCGACAAATCGCGTGGCGCGGAGATGGCCACACAAGCCTCAGAACCGATCGGTGGACCAAATCAGGTCGGCGCGAGACCGCAGTCTTGCACTGTCCGATGAGCGCGCCGCGAAAGACACCGCCCACCTAGTGCAGCACCGCGTTAGTCCTGCGGGGGTTCATCAGGCGGCCTTGAGGGGCCGGCCGTCGTAGGTCCAGCGGAATGGTTTCGCTTTGTCATCGTAGTCGCAGGCGAACTCGATTATCTTCTCGGCGAGGTGGTGCTGACTGTAAAACTCGCCGCGCCGTAACACTTTTCGAGTCAGGATCGAAAACCAGATTTCGATCATGTTCAACCACGACGCGTGGGTAGGGGTGCAGTGGACGTGGAACCGGGGGTGGGCGCGTAGCCACCCTCGGGTCAGTT
>JBBQGJ010000269.1:0-9472 GCA_038322925.1 Mycobacteriales bacterium | reverse complement strand
ACCTTTCTTTCCTGCTGGCCTGTCGATTATCGGGCCGCGGGCCTGCACGCAACCCCTGCTCCGCAAGCTCCGGGGGTTCCCCTCCCTCCGGTCGGTGCGCTCCGCCCCTTCTACGGCCCACCGATCTCCTCATTCGCCAGCGGGCAAGAACAACAGTCAGCAAGGGAAGGGACACAGACAATGACCCGCACGCACGTCACCGTGACCGACGCGCAGTACCAGGAACTCCTCGACGCGATCGACGTCGCGGCCGCCGCCACCCAAGCCGGATGGCACACCGCCGCACACACCTTGGGCGCCCAGCACCCCGACACCCTCGCCCTGGACCGGCGCCTGACCCGGCTCTACGCGCTGTCCGCGCACATCGTCCTGCACTCCACCGCCACCACCGCCCAGCCGGCCCGCCGCCGGGGATAGCTCGCGGCCCTCGGGGCCACCACTGACCGATCCCGCAGTGATTCACGGTGAATCACCCCGCACCCTCAGCCCGGTGATTCAGCGTGAATCACCCAGACCTCCATAGGAGCGAAACGTGTCCAGTCACATCACCTTCGACGGCAACCTCGCCGAAGACCCCGCATTCTGCACCTCCGACGCCGGCGTCTGCTACGCCCGCCTGGTCGTCATCACCAACGACCGGTACCGCAACCGCGCCGGCGAATGGACCACCGGACCCGCGGTTCGGCACCGGGTGACCGCGTTTCACCGGCTCGCCGAGAACGCGGCCAACACCTTCCGCAAGGGCGACCCGGTGCTGTGGCCGGCACCGAGACCGTCACCGACTACACCGACCGCGACGGCAACCCCAGAACCGGTCGGGAGATCATCGCCGACCACCTCGGCGTGTCCCTGACCTTCGCCACCGCCGCCATCCACCGCAACACCAAGACCGTCGACACCACCGCCGACCCCTTCCTGGGCCTGAGCCAGGGAATCCCGGAATCGATGACGTGAAGGACGAGACCCGATGCCCACCAAGCGCAATCATGTGACCCTGGCCGACGTCGCGGGCAGCACCGGCCTTGGCCCGACCTGCCAGGACAGTGGGCGCCGCGCCGGCGGCATCATCGACGCCATCACCGCCACCGAACCAGCGACCACGGTGATCACCGCCGCCCTGCGGCAGGTCGTTCCGCATCCGGACAACCCGCGGAGCCAGCTCGGTGACCTGACCGAGATGGCGGAGACCATCGCCGCCGGTGGGCTGATCCAACCCCTGGTGGTGATGACCGCCGCCGCGTGGCGGGCAGCGAACCCCGGCCGTGCCGGCGATATCGACCCCGATGCTCGGTGGGTCATCCTGGCCGGCCACCGGCGCCGAGCGGCCGCGGAACTCGCCGGCAGCCACGACGTGCCGGTGCTGGTGCGCGATGACCTCGGTGTGGGGTCGGGCGCCAACGTGACGTTCCTGGTGGAGAACATCCACCGGCAGAACCTCGCCCCGCTGGACGAGGCCACCGCGCTGTCCCGGTTGGCGGCGCATCAGCTGTCGCAGCGGGAGATCGCCCGCCTCACCGGCATCTCCCAAGCCCAGGTCTCCAAGAAGCTGTCCCTGCTGACCCTTCCCGACCCGGCGAAGGCCGACATGCGCCGCGGTGACCTCAGTTTCACCGAAGCGCTGCGGCTGCTCGAGCTACCCGACCATCTGCGGGCCGGCGTGTACGAGCAGGGTAAACAGCACGGCTACACCCTGGACGCCGCGATCCGGATCACCACCGCACGGCTGGACACCGAGGCCAAAGCCGCCGCAGTCCGGCAGCGGCTCGCCGACGAAGGCACCAGACGCATCGTCGACCCCGCCGACGAATTCGGATCCGACCAGGTTCACCTGCACCACCTGTGGGACGACAACGACATCACCGCCGCCAAGGCCGCCGACATCTGCGTCGCCCACATCGACACCAACGGCCGAGTCGAGTACTACGCCACCACCCCCAGACCCTGGCCGTGGCAGCCACCCGCACCCAGCCCCGGCGGCCGGCCCGTCACCCCGCCGCGGCCAGACGACTCCGACGCCACCGACGACGGTGACAATGCCAATCCCGCAGAGAATCTCGACTCACACGACACAGGAGACGCCGTCCGGCACGACGCGATCGCAGCGTTCATCCGCAGCGCCGACCCCGGACAGTCCGCAGGGATGTTGGCCAAGCTCACCCTGCTCGGCTGGCAAGACGATGAAGACCAAGACCTCACCGCCCGACTGCTGGGCACCAGCCGCCACCCGCACTGGGGCGCCTATCGGGCGGAGCTGCTGCGTGCGCTGACCGGCACCGATCAGGCTGCGCGGATCGCGATGGCGCTGGCAGTCGCGTTCTCCCGCGCCGAGACCTGGCTCGACCGCCAGGCCCACGATGGGCTCAACTCGGAGGGGCAGCTCTACCTCCGGCTGCTCGCCGATCACACCACGTCGAGCCGGGCGGACCACCTGATGAGCACTGGCGGCGCGGACGGCGAGGCGCTACCACAATGATGCCCCGGTTGGGGTACCCGACCGAGAATCACGACCGGACGGGTCTTGCGGGATGGCCACCTGCGGCGATCGCGCCGACCTGCGGAGTCGCCGCCAAGCGTTCCCCGAATGGAGACGGTGAAAGGCTGGGCGTCCCTGGGGGGTGCACCGGGCCGCTCTGACATCTCTCTGAGAAACGACGCCGACAATGGCGGATGGATCGTCCACGCGACGCGGGTCGGGATCGGTCGATCACTGGCGGGCCGTGCGGGGTGGGCTGGATCGGGCCGAGTGACGACGCTGACGGTGAAGGGGCTGGAAGGCAACCACGGTGACCCAGCAACGGGGGGCAAGCCACCGACCTGTGGCCGACCGCGGTGCACCGTTCCGTCCCGCGCCGCCCCGGGTGCGCCGCCTGCGAGTCGTCGGTGTCGTGGTGGCCGCGATGACGATTGCCAGCGTTGTCGTCGTCATTGTCCTGTGGCTGGTGCAGGGCAACGTCCGGGACCTCGGAACCGACGGCGGGACGGCCATCGGATTCGGCAGGCTGACCGGGCTGGTTGCGGCGGATCTGTTGCTGATCCAGGTGCTGCTGATGGCCCGAATCCCCTGGGTCGAGCAGGTGTGGGGTCAGGACGAACTGACCCGTCGTCACCGGCTTGTGGGGTTCAGTTCGTTCTGGCTGATGTGCGTGCACGTCGTGCTGATCACCGTGGGCTATGCGCAGTCCTCCCACACCGATCTGGTTGCGCAGGGCTGGGATCTGCTGGCGAATTACCCGGGCATGCTGCTGGCTGCGGCGGGGACACTCGCGCTGACGGCGGTGGTCGTCACGTCGGTGCGGGCGGCCAGGGCCAGGCTGCGGTACGCGTCTTGGCACCTGATTCATCTCTACGCTTACCTCGGGGTCGGACTCGCTCTGCCACACCAGTTGTGGACCGGTCAGGACTTCCTTTCCTCCACCGCCGCGACGGCTTATTGGTGGGGGTTGTGGGCCGCGGCCGCCGCGGCCGTCGTCTGCTTCCGCGTCGTGATGCCGATGGTCGGATCGGTCCGTCACCGCCTGGTCGTGGCAAAGATCGTCCCGGAGGCGGACGGGATCTTCTCGATCGTGATGACGGGTCGCGATCTTGACGTCAGCGGCATGCGGGCCGGGCAGTTCTGTCAGTGGCGGTTCCTGACCGGCCGCGGATGGTCCCGTCCGCAGCCCTTCTCGCTGTCATCCCCGCCGACGAGCACCACCCTTCGCATCACTGTCCAGCAGGTAGGCGAGGGCACCGACCGTCTGTCGGGGATCCGGCCGGGCACGAAAGTTCATTTCGAGGGGCCGTACGGGACGATGACCGCCGACCGGCGCCGGCGCCGGGATGTCCTGCTGATCGGCGCCGGGGTCGGGATCACGCCGATGCTCGGCCTGGCGAAGGAGATCTCGCGGGAGCAGGGCCCGGGCCGTCGACCATCGGTCGTGGTGCTGCACCGCGTCCACGACCTCGCCGCGGCCCCGTTCGTCGCCGAATTCGACTCCCTCAACCGCCGCAACAATGCGCAGGTGGTCCGGTTGATCGGGCCGCGCGGCCCCGCCAGCGGCTGGTTCCCAGGGCCGGGCCGGATCGACCCGGTCGCCGCGCTGACCGCACTGGTACCCGGGGTCGCGGACCGTGAGGTGTACGTCTGCGGCCCGAAACCGTGGGCGGCGGCGGTGCGGGTCACCCTGCGTTCCAGCGGTGTGCCGCGGCGGGCCGTCCACCTGGAGGACTTCGCGACATGAAAACACACGAGTACCGCGGCATAGCGGGCACCGCGATGCGCCGGCACGGGCACCGCGCGGGGACGCGCCGATGAGGCGGATCACCCTTGCGGTCGTGGCCACGGTCGCGGTCCTGGTGTTGCTGTTCAGTTACCGGACGAGTACCTCCGGGCCGCTGGCCGCGTCGTCCTCGCCGTCCAGGGCGCACGTGGTGTCCGGTGGCGGCTCGTCCGGCGCAACGTCGGCCGCGGCGTCGGGGCCTCCGCCGTCCGCCGCCGGGTCTGGAACAGTGGTCGTCGACGGCAACGCGGAGGCCACCAGGTACAGGCCCGTCCAGGTCGAGGTGAGCATCGCCGCCGGGAAGATCACGGCGGTAAAGGCGATCCGGTACCCGACCGATACCCGCCTGGATCAAGAGATCAACAACCAGGCCAACCCCGTGCTCGCCAGCCAGGTGCTGTCGGCGCAGAGCGCGCACATCGACGGCGTCAGCGGCGCCACGTACACCACGGAGGGCTACGTCACGTCGCTGCAGTCGGCGCTCGACGCGGCGAACTTCAAATGATCGGTACCCGATCGTGACTCAGGACGTCCGACCGCAGCCCCCCCGGCGGGCCTGGACCGAGATGATCACGGGGCTGCCGATCAGCATTCATCTGCGAGGCGCCGAAGCCGCCGAACCCGGGGCGGCGGCAGCCGTCGCCCACGCGTTCGCTGCGCTGCGCTGCGGGAAGCGGACCGGATGTTCAGCCCCTACCGGGCAGACAACGTCCTGCGCCGGTTCGCTGGCGGGGAGGTCGACCTCACCGCGACGCCTGCCGACTTTCGCACCGTCCTGGCCCTGGCTGAGCACGCGCGCGACAGGACCGCCGGCGCCTTCGATGTCCGTGCGTCGGGATGGCTGGATCCCTCGGGCATCGTCAAGGGCTGGGTCGCGGAACGGGCATCATCGCTGCTCCCTGCCGATTCCTATCTCAACGCCGGAGGGGACCTGGCGATCCGGTCCCCGGCCGAACCCTGGAGGATCGGCATCGAGCACCCCGCGGACCCCACCGGCCTCCTCACGGTTCTACGCGTGCGCAATGGCGGCGTCGCGACCTCGGGATCGGTGCATCGCGGGCCGCACATCATCGATCCAACCAGCGGAGCCGCCGCGTCGGGCATCCGGCAGGCCACCGTGATCGGCCCGAGCCTGACCTGGGCCGATATCTGGGCCACCGCGATCGTCGCGGCAGGAAACCGCGCCCTGGACGCAGGGTCCGCGCTGATCACCCGATGCCTGGCCGACGGCTACGACGCTCTCCTGGTATCGGACGACGGATCACCTGGATCACCGCCGGGTTCGGTGCACACATCGCCCCGGACATACCGGCCCCACCAGCCCGCCCCCTGGGCTGACAACCGGCAGCATTCGTCACCCACGCCCGACGGCCGGCCTGGCCACGACCATTCCCTGAATCGAGGAAAAACGTTGATCTAGGGGTCTCCTCGCGGAGGCCACGCCGCGCCGTGAGACTCACCTTTCCCGGCGGTGCGACCGCCGGGAGCGCGCGCGACCGGTCTGAGCGGCCCGAATCGCCACCACGGGCGACCGGTACGACGAATCCGCCAGTGGTCCTGTTCGGTCGTTCCGGTCAGCTCAGGGCGTCATCGCCGTGTAGGCGGACAGAGGCACCCGTTGTCGGGATCCACGATTCCCGTGCTACGGCTTCGGCAATGTCGGGACTCTCACCGGCTTGATCAGCCACCCTTGGGACCCCTCGCTGATCCGCCGTAGGACCGGTCGATTCCGGCAAGAGAGTGCTGGTTTGCCGGTCGATTGGGGGCCCTGGATGCGAGCGTGCGCGACCCAAGCGGGTCTCCAGAACTCAACGCTGCTTTGGTGGCGCCGATATTGCCGGTGGGGTCCATCATCATCACGACGATCTCGGTCCCGAGATCGTGGCATCTCGCGGCGCTGACCCCAGTGGATGGGGAGTCATCATGTCTGCTCTCGAGTCCGTGGCGACCGCCGAGGGCGGCCGGGCTCCCTTGCGCCGGACGATCCCCTCCCGCACACGCAGGTGAGCTCGAACCAGACCAGTGAAGGCGGCGGTGCATGGTGCCGATGACGTAGCGGTTGGGCGGCAAACCGGAATGTCTCGGATGCGAGACGATTTCGATCGCGACACCGGCGGGCCGGAAGAGACTCCTGGAGCCCGACTGTGGTTCCGCTTCCGAGACGTGCCCGGCATCCGCTGCACGGTCGACTTGCGGGACACAGATCATCGGTACCCCGAGCAGGTGGACCGTGGGGGTTGCCCGGGTCGGATGGTCTCCGATTCGTCGGGGGTGAGGTCTCGGTTGGCGATCGCGCACGCCTGCCGTAGCCAGGCGTCGGGGTCGACGAGGAAGGTGAGCACGGTGCCGTTCTGGTGCACGGCTCGCAGGGTGTGTCGGTCGGGGTCGAATCCGAGGAATCCCCAGCCGTTGTTGTCCGAGATGGGTTCGCCGAGCGGCTGCCAGGTGCCGGTGTCCCAGAGCAGCAGGTCACCGTCGCCGCCCATGCTCGCGAGGTAGGCCCCGTCGGGGCTGGCGGCGAGGCCGACGAGCCAGCCACCGGTGGTCAGTCTCCGTGGCACCCGTGGTTGCAGGTCGGCGGCGGACAGCACGTGCAGGTAGCCGCCGTAGGTCCCCAGGATGGCGGTCGCGCCATCGGGGCTGTAGGCGGTGGCGGACACCACGTCCGGTTCGGAGAAGGAGGTTTGTGCGGTACCGGTCCCCATTTCGTCGCCCCGGTGGCCAGGTCGATCAGCTCCGCGGCCCGGTTGCCGTTGACCACCAGGGCTCGACCGTCGGCGGTGACGGCGAGACCGGCAGGCGGCCAGGGGAGGTCGTGGTGCCGGTGAGTGACCCGGTCGTGGTGTCCCACCGGGCAAGGTATCCGTGGCTCTGATCGGGTCCGGAATAGTCGACCTGGCCGTTGATCTCGGGGTATTGCACGATTCCGGCCAGTGCGGTCCGGCCATCCCGTGCTCACTCTCTCCGTACAGTTCGTCACCGCCCGCTCGATCGCCGGTCCGGCTGATGCCTGACCGTAACCCCGGCTCGCGCCAGGCCCCCGGCAAGTCGGACCCGGGACCGGCCCCAGCGGCGTCGTCCTCCGCAGCAGTCCTGCACCCCGGGTCACCAGGAAGCCCACGGTCGGGTTGTGCGGGCGTCATCATCGCGGCCGGCGGGCCGGGCCGGTCGAGCTGCGGGTGCGGGGCGCTCATACCCGACACCATCCGATCCCGTCCGGCACCGCTGCCAGGGCCGAAGGTCCCTGGACGGCCAGCAAGCGCGCCGTCCGCAGCCGGGATCGGGATCGGGATCGGTGGAGCACCAGCGGACACCGATCGGCGGGTGCGCCGGCGCGAGATCAGGTGTGGTGTCGACGACGGAGCATCCACGCGATGGCGACGAACATGGACACGAACCCGGCGACGCCGACGATCACCCCCACCGCCAATTGCGCCTGCGACGCGACCTCACCCAGCACCAACATCACCGCCCCGAGCAGGAACGCCAACCCGCCAACGATCACCCGGTGACGCCGGAGATGATCCAAGCTGACGGCGTTCACGAACATCGGGTCATCGTCGCGAAGTGCGCGCTCGATCTGGTCAAGCGTGCGCTGCTCGTCGTTGGACAGCGCCATCGCGGATACTCCTTTCATCCACCGCCCGTCCCGTACGATCCGGACCCCTGGAGTCGAACCGGGTCTCCACGTTTCGGTCGGCTTGGCTTCGCCCTGCACTCCCAACGTTAGCGGGGTGAAATCGCGTGGCCGCAGGGCCGAAAGACCCGTGTGACCGGGCAAGGAAACCTTCTCGCCTTCCACCACAGCGCATTTTCGTCAGCGGCCCGCCGGCCCACCGATACCGCGGACACCAGGTCGGTCGGGCAACGGCGCGTGGTCGGCATCGGTGATCACCAGCGGACCCGTGCATGGCTCCCGACAGAAGCAGAACAACCGGCCCGAATCGGATCACGGCCGCAGTCCGGCGGGCCCTTCGACCCGACCCCGTGTGACCAATTCAGCTGTTGCTCGGAGATCTCGCTGGAAACGATGAGGCTGGCAGGGCCGCGGTTCCCTTTCCCGGCCGCTGGCGTTGCTCGTCAGCCGAGAGGGTACTGACATGCGCATGTGCATCACTGTGCGGCTGACCCGGTGGCAGGCGGCCTTCATGGGCATGGCAGCCCCCCTCCATCGATGGCCCGATCGGCGGGGTGACGACCGACAGAGAACGTTCGTCGCCATCCTCGGCCCCCGTTCGCCCGGGCACGTCGGCGGCCGGGGATGACCCGCCCCCGGCGGGCCGGGACGGTGGTCGTCCACCCGAAGGATGCCACCGAGAGCAAGACTGCCCATGCGCGCGCCGTCGCCCGCGGCTTGGCGCAGCGGCTGGAGTCGACCCCGATCGGTGTGTTGTGGTCGCGGCTGTTGGAGGTCGAGTTCGTCGACCGTTCGGTGGCGTTGGCGGCGAAGTTGTTCGTCTCGTTCTTCCCCCTGTTGATCGTCGCGGCCGCGGTCGCGCGGGCCGGTGTCCACCAGGCGATCGTGGCCGTGGTGATGGACCGCCTGGGCGTCAGCGGCGAAGCCCTTGACATGGTCCAGCACGCGTTCGCGTCACCCGAGGCGACCAAGGCCGCGACGGGCATCCTCGGGGTGCTGCTCGCCCTGGCCTAAGCCGTGTCGTTCACCATCGCATTGCAGCGGGTGTACCTGCGGGCGTGGCGGCGTCCACCCGGCGGTGGAGTGCGGAACAAGGGCCGCGGCGCGCTGTGGGTGGGCGGCATGCTGGTCTACATTCTCCTGCTCGCCGCGGTGCGGGACCTGGTCGGCGGCACCACCGGCACCGTCAGCGCCTGGCTGCTCAGCGCGCTGGCCGGGACGCTGCTGTGGTGGTGGACCGCGCGGTTGATGCTCCGCGGCGAGGTGCGCTGGCGCCCGTTGCTGCCCACTGCGGCGCTCACCGCGCTGGGTACCTCGTTCTACGCGATGGCAGCGGATGTGTGGATGCCGGTCACGGTCACCGGGAACTTCGCGCAGTTCGGCGCGTTCGGCATCGCCCTGTCTTTCGTGACGTTCTTCACCGGCATGGCGTTCGTCATCGTGATCGGCGCGGTGATCGGGCCCGTCCTGGCAGAAGCCGACGACCCTGTCGGTCGGTGGCTCCGCGGCCGCGCCGCCACCCCGCTGGAACCCACCGCCCCACCGCCACTGCCCGGGCCCGACCGGCCGGTCCGAT
>JBBQGJ010000268.1:0-9482 GCA_038322925.1 Mycobacteriales bacterium | reverse complement strand
CCGTTCCAGCCCCGGCTTGAGGGCGCCCTTCCGCATGAGGGAGTCGACGATGAAGCTCGCCCCGTTCCGCCGCTGATCCTCGCTGGTGCGCCACAGGTCCCGGAGCTCGTCGTCGGCGCCTGCTGCTGACCGCAGCACCTCGCCGAGGTCTGCGTACCGCTCGTGGATGTGTACCGTGTTGCGCGCGTACAGACGCAGTGACCGCGCCGGGTCGGGCTCGTGGAGCGCTTCCTGGTACCACGGGCGCTGGACGACCGGCAAAGGCTGGTCGTCGCCGGCAATGGCGAGGTCGCACAGATCCTTGAGCAGACTGCGCTTGCTTCCTGCGGAAGCGAACACGGTCGGCTTGGAGACCCCGGCACGTTCGGCTATTTGGTCGACGGTGGTGCCCACGTAGCCGTGCTCGACAAATAGGGCCTGCGCCGCGGCAAGGACGGTCCGCCGGGTCTGTTGTGCCGCCCGCTCGCGCAGGGGCGAAACGTAGGGCCGGGAGGCGTTGACGTCAGGCACACGCTCAGGCTACTGTCCGATTATCCGATAGATGCCTGGTTAACCCAACGAGTGAAGTCGGTGAGAGAGGTTGGGCGATGTACATGACCGAGTGGGAGGACTTCACCCAGAAGGCGCAAGGGCCGATGCGGCGGGCCAACGACGCGATGATGGCTGGCGACCCGGAGCCGTACATCGAGATGTGGTCGCGGCGTGATCCCGTCAGTCTGTTCGGGGCTTGGGGGCCGTGCCACACGGGGTGGGCGCAGCTGAACGAGACCTTCCGCTGGGTCGGCTCTCGCTTCAGCGAAGGCGAGAACGCGGGCGTCGACTTCGACGTCGTATATGTGGGTGGTGATCTGGCATACACGGTGGGCTATGAGCACGCAGAGGTGTCCATCGACGGCGGAGGGAAGCGGACGATGAAGATCCGGGTCACCCATATCTACCGTCGGGAGGACGGCGAGTGGAAGATCGTCCACAGGCACGGCGACTTCGCGCCCGTCGACGAAAGCGCAGCAACATGACCATCCGACTAGAAACACCTTGCGCTACAAGGGGATCCAGACGACCGGTTCCAAAGAGCGTCCTTTCTCTGGGAGCGGTGACGTCCCCGGCCCCATCGAGCAGGATGCATCCTGGCGGGAACGGGCACTGAACGGCGAGGACCAGATCCGCACCCTGCGCCGCGAACTGACCATCCAACGCCGCCTGGTCGCCGACCTCAAGAGCCAGCTCCGGCAACCCGACGGCACCTGAGTCGAGGACGACCGCAACGTATGCGCTCTTGATCCCGGCAGAGCTGGAAGCGAGCTCTCGACAAGACGACAGCGACGACAGCTTGCGGCAGATCCACGTTCCCATCTGGTGCTTGATCGGCCAGAACAGCCCGCCCTAAAACCGCAAACTCTCCGACCGTCTTGCCGCTCTGAACCCATTGGCCCAGGTGATCGAACTTCCTGATCAAGACCACTTGACCCCCATAACCAACCCCGTCATCGTCGCGGATCTCCTTGTGACCCTCGATCGCCAGATCGGTTGATTCCGCCGCAAGCGCGCGCACTCACCCAAAGACCGCGTGACGACCGCCTGATCCACCGGGTGTTGACCCTTCCTCTGATCAACCCCCCTTCGAGCCTTCGCCTACATGTCCGACACAGGCGAAATGCCTCTGGCCAGCAACAATGCTGCCTCTCTCACCCCAAGACGAGCAGTGAAATTGATGAATTTCACCACTACAAGAACCGCCAAGTGATCAGTTCCACCCGTGATCTGGCCCGCGCCGAGGACTCCCAACGGGCGCTGGACCTGTCGATGAAGATCCGGGTACTGCGCGACGCGAGAACCGAGAACGGCCGCATCCCAAGGATTTTCACCGGCGCCACCGGCACCCCGATCCCGAACAGCCCGCGGGAAATGTGGGTGATGTTCGACTACCTGCGCCCGGACCTGCTCCGCGCCGCCGGGGTCGCCACCTTCGACGCCTGGGTGGCCAACCACCTCCGCCCACACACCCGGTTGGAGATGAAACCCACCGGCACCGGGTTCGCGCCGCGGACCAGGATCACCCAGTTCGTCAACGTCCCCGAGATGAGCCGCATGTGGCGGCAGATGGCCGACCTTGTCACCCGCGACGACCTCGACGTGACCCTGCCCGCCCTCGCCGGCGGCGCCCGGCACACCGTCGCGCTGCCCCGCACCGCGGAGCAGACCCGCTACGCCCAGCACCTGGACGCCAGGGTCGCCGCCATCAAGTCCGGCGCCGTCCGCCCCGAGGACGACAACATGCTCGCCGTCACCGGCGACGGCCGCAAGGCCGCCCTCGACCCCAGACTCGTCGGCCTGCCCGCACCCCTGGATGGCGGCCGACCCACCGCGCTGGTCCGCGAGATCCTCCGCATCCATCAGGCCACCGCCGGCCGCCGCTACATCGACGACACCGGCACACCGTCACCCACACCCGGCGGCCTGCAGATCGTGTTCTGCGACCAATCCACCCCCAAGGCCGGGCAGTGGACCGTCTACCGGCAGATCCGCGACGAACTCCTGGCCGCCGGCATGGATCCCGAACGGGTCCGGTTCATCCATGACGCCGCGCCCGGTGCGCAGCGCGCCGAGCTGTTCGCCGCCTGCCGCGACGGCCGGGTGTCGGTGCTCATCGGGTCCACCGCGAAACTGGGCACCGGAGCCAACATCCAGTCCCGCGCGGTCGCCGAGCACCACGTCGACGTGCCCTGGCGCCCGGCGGATCTCGAACAACGCGAGGGCCGGGTCATCCGGCAAGGCAACCAGAACGACACCGTCGAGATCTGGACCTACGTCACCGAGAACAGCTTCGACGCGTTCTCCTGGACACTGGTCGCGACCAAGGCCGCGTTCATCGCGCAAATCAAGAACGGCACCACCGCCCGGCACGTCGAGGCCGACGACTACGACGCCGCCAGCTACGAACAGATCGCCGCCATCTCCTCCGGCGACCCGCGGATCATGCAGCGCTACCAACTCGGCATCGACCTGGCCCGCCTGGAGCGCCTCGAACGCGCGCACCACGCCGAACAACGATCCCTGTCCTACGAGGCCCGATCCCTCACCGCGCACGCCGACGCCCTCACCGACGCCGTCGAGCACCACCAGCCCACCGTCGAGGCGCTCACCCCGACCACCGGCGACGCCTTCACCATGACCATCAACGGCCGGCAGCACACCGACCGGGCCGACGCCGGCCGGGACCTGTTCCACCTGATCGCCGCGAACAACCCCGAACCCGGCACCGTCCGCCGGGTCGATCAGATCATCGGCCGGCTCGGCGGCCTGGAGCTGCGGATGCACGCCGACCCGGTACTGCACCACAAGATCCACCTGAGCTTCCCGGCCCTAGAACCGGTCAACCAGGCCAGCACCATCCACGGCGAGGCCGCCTACGTCGAAACCGCCGACCTGAACTCCGCGACCACACCCGGCCTCGGGCTGATCCGGCGACTCGAGCACCACCTGCTGGCAGTGCCCGCGAAACTTGAGCAGATGCGAGACTCGCTGGCCGCGGCGCCGACCCGGATCGCCGAAACCGACGCCCTGATCGGTGCTCCGTTCCCCCAGCAGGACGAGCTGGCCGGCACCCGCGCCCGCATCCGAGTCCTGGACGCCGAACTCACCACCCCCACCGCCGACAGCATCGACCCGCCCCCGCCGCGGTGGCTCACCCAGCTCCCGGAAGATCAAGCCGCCCAACTCATCTGGGGACCTCGACTGCACCGGCTGCACCCCGACGGCGCCGGCACCGCCGCCGACCTCAAACCCGGCGACGTCCTCGCCGCCGCCACCAGCACCGGCCACCCACGGGTCATCACCCACCTCACCGGGTACTCCACCCGCGCGATCACCACCACCGAACTCGGCGGCCACAGCGAATCCGTCACCAGCAAACGCCGCACCACCGGCATCGGGATCGTGGCCCGCCGCCGCGACAACCTCGCACCGATCGAGACAGCCATCGCCGACGCCCCCCTGTGAGTTCTCATCACCACTTGCGACGAGCTCGCCGAGGGCGCCGCGGTCACCGTCGAGGGGATGGTCACCGACGGTTTCGGAAATATCACCGACTACGACCCAGTCACCGTCACCGGCACCGTCAGCAGCATCGACGGCGACGGCCACCACCGCGGCCGACCCACCCGACGTCTCACCCTGGACACGGACCGCGGCCCGGTCCGGGTCCAGACGTACGGCACCGACCGCGCCGTCGTGATGCGGGAGGGTGCCGCCGCCGGAGGTCCATCGGCAGGATCCGCGCCGGTATCAGAGCCAGCCGTCCCATCGCGCGCCGCTGGCGCTGTTGTCGCCACCGGGCCTGACGCGCTCGGCGTCGATCCCGTACCTGTCACCCCGCCGGCGGTCAGCGGACACAGCCAGCCGCAGCGAAGCAGCAGGGCGATTCACCGTGAATCGACCACCGGCCCGCGAGCCGACTTCACAGTGACGGCCGCCGATCGCGACGCGTTACCGGTTCAGCATGCCGACCCGTCCGGCAGGGTCACCTCGGCCGAAACGGACCGGTGCGACGAGCCGGTCGCCATCCAGCACGGAAGCTCCGGCACCGTCGTCACCGGCACCACCCGCGACGACACCGTGATGCGCGACGCTCTCAAGGCCGGCGGATTCAAATGGTCACGCGCACAGGGCTTCTGGTACTTGCCACGGAGCATGCACCAGCACACCCGGACGCTGCGCGTCGACCAGCTCACGTCCGCCGCAGGTCGCGCCGGCCGAATCATCCCCGTCCTCGAACACCCCGAGGACGGGTCCACACCCGGTGTAGAAGCCCCGCAGGTCGTGATGGCCGCCAGTGCGTCCGACGCGCGCCCTGCACAGTCGTGCGCGGTGGATGTGACGTCCTGACCCCCGACGCCGCTCGTTGCCAATCCTGTGCCGACCGTTCCAGGGCATTCCTTCGGCCAATACGCGTTGGTCGCAGGCAGCGCGACCACTTCTGCGCGTGGATCCGGACGACGAACTTGGCCTGGACGCCGACCTCGACCTGGACAGCGATGACGAGGACGAGGCCCCGGCGCCGCTGCCGATGGTGGTGCCGTGGGAGTTGTTGAACAGCAATGAGTTCGACATTGCGCTATGCGAGTTATCGGATTGGGTGCAATGGGTGGTCCGGCTGTATCACTACGGGCCAGATGTCGTACCGCCCTGCTGGTACCTGCACGGCGACCTCCGGGAAGAGCTGGGACACTTGCATTCCGGCTGGCTGATGACCCGCCACCCGCAGGCCGGGGTCGGTGCGATCGGGTTGGAGTGGGACCGCCATCGCGACATCACCATGGCCAGATGCAAGACCATCACCTCAGCCCGCGGCTGCGCCACTGCCAGCACCTTCAAGGAACACAAGGAACCGGCCGACCGTCCATGGCCTGACGACTACGACGCGGACCTCGTCACGTACCTGGCCGCCGAACGCGACCGGCGTGATGCATCGCGAATCTCAGCGGCAGCCCTCGAAGCCGCCGAGAAGGTTCTCATGACGTTGGAGGTCCGAGGACCGCTCGCCCGGCGCGCGATCAAACAGGCGGCTGCCACCGAGCCGACGCCGGGACCAGGCCAGGTTGCTGAGGCTCTTCGGCTCCTCACCACGCACACCCGGTCCGGCCCGGTCATCGCGGCCGAGAAGGCCCTGCGCGCCGCCGCGTTACGCGCCGACGCGCTGGTCCGTGAACAGGCGGAAGCAGCGTTGAACCGCGCGCGCACGGCCTTGGCCGAGCTGCTGGCGGCCGGGGACGTCTATCCCGACCAGGCCGCGGACTCCTGGTTGGCCGCGTTGGAGGAGTACAGCCCCGCAGCCGAAGCAATCACCGCGGCCGCCGGCAGGGTTCACGCAGCACCGGCCACCCAGAACCCCGCCCGGCGCACCCCGGGTGTCGAGGGCCTGCTCGGGCGAGTCACGTCGGATTGACGAATCTCACCCAGCAATGCGCCCTGTCGGACCTCGCGCCCTCGTGCTGGCCCAGACCGCAGCGAATCACGCCCACGAAATGGACGTCAGGAACTGACATCCGTCGCCAACGAGGAGGGATGCCGCGATCATTGCCGAAGTATTGGCCCGCCGTGATTCGCGGGTTGGGCGGCAGCATTGCTTCTTCTGCGCTCTCGGACCTGGCGTCGTCTCGTTTGAGCTACCCCAGCGAGAAACGACACCGGACGGGTCTTACGGGATGGCCATCTTGCGGCGACGCCCCCGACGTGCGGTGTCCCACCGAACGTTCCGCTTGCGGGACAGCCTGTGGTCCAACGCAGCCGACAGCAATCTGCTCCGGCGCGGCCGCCTTCAACGGCGTGCAGTTCACCCCGCTGGCCAGGTCTGCGACTCGGGCGACATTCACCGACGTCGCGGTGCCCCGGCCGAGGTCGAATTCCGGGCATCCGGCCAGCAAGCTGGGCCCGGACGGCTCGATCCCGCGGCAGAAGAAAGGGCACTATCCTGCGTGGACAGCCGGCACACGGCTGGCCCGAGCCATGGCACGACGGCCCGACAGCAACTTTCCTGGTCGCCCTGTTCGCCGCACCCGCACTGGTTATGAGCTCGTTCGGCTTCTGGGGTCGTCCCCGGCTCGGCGAGGATTGCGGTTCACTTGCAGCTGTGGCCGAACGGGACACCAATGGAACTTGCGATCTTCTCAGGGCGCTCAACGCCGGCGAGACAATCCCCGGCGACTCACCGCTACACGAAGTCATGCATCAGACCAGCCAGGATGCCCTGCGCGTCACCGGGGAACTGAACGGTGGGTATCACGAGCCGGCCCGAGTTCAGGAGCTGCTGGCTCAGCTGACCGGCAAACCGGTGCATGAATCGGTCATGGTCTTCCCGCCGTTCTACTCGGACTTCGGGAAGAACATCACTCTGGGCAAGCGGGTCTTCGTCAATTCCGGATGCAAACTCCAGGATCAGGGTGGGGTCACGATTGGCGACGACTGCCTGATCGGGCACAACACGGTCCTGCCCGGCATTGTTCAGAGCCACTACAGACGGAACCCACGGGGGGCCATGTCCCGCAGCGGATGCCGTTCGAACCGTCACATGTCAGCTCGGGCGTGTCGCACTACTTCGCGCGCGCCTGCAGCTCGGCTGCGATCAACCTCCTGAGCGTCCTTGCCTTGGCGGCGCAGCCATAGCGGAGGGCGCCGTCGGTGGAGATGATGTGATCCAGCTCATCCAGGTCGTCGCGAAGACCATCATCGTTACGGTCCATGTAGGTGTCCTCCAGATCCGCGACGAACTGCTCACCAACTGTTTGCGGCTCAACACCTTCGGACTTCCCGACGACGGGTAACCAATCGTGGTCTTCATCGTTCGTTGTCATGCGCCTGGTAACTCCTCACTGGGTCATACCTCTCACCGGCCCGTCCACCGCTCAACGCCTACTCACACGCCACCCCGTCGCCGTCGCGGTCCAGGTCGGTGCTGTATCCGGGGATCGCCCTGGTGGAGCAGTTGCGGCGGGCGCCGGCCACGCGGAAGGGCGGCCGTGCGCTGACGCGGTCGTTGGAGTCACCCGGTCGAGCCGGGATCGGACCCGTCGATGTGTACGAAGAAGTGATCCAGCCTGACACTCGGTTCACCCTGAATCACGGGGTTCAGCAGAATCGTGATGACGTCCCTGGCGATGGTCAGCGTGGGCACCGTCCCCTCCCACATGGCCGTGCCGATCTTCGTGAACCCATAACCCGACGCCTCGTGCTTCGACAGCGCCGTCTCCACGGTCATGAGCTGTTTTCTCGTTTCGGTCGAGTCCCCGTCCAGCGAAAGGCGGAAGATCATTCGTGGCATGGTTGCCCCCGGGTTTTGCTCGGGTCATTTGCCCTGCCCTCCGAATCCTCGTCCTGTTCGGGTACTGCCGCTGGCATTCGTTGGTCTCTTTCGAGTGACCCTTGTGACCCCTGTTTGGCGAAGGCAATAGTCAGGTCGGTCGGCCGGTTCGCTGGTGGTGTCGCCAGGACGGCCAGCACCCGCCGCTGGAGCGCGCCCACCCCCTCTGCCCACCACTATCCGTACCGTCCGAGTTCCCGCGCGGCTACGGGTTCCGCTACAGGCGCGCTGTGGTCGGTGTTTGCGCGGCGTGTCAGCCATGATCTGCAACCCCAGCGAGCAGCATCGCGGGCATGGAATGGTTGCCGGGGCTGCTCGGTGTTGTCATCGGCGGCCTACTGGGGGGTGGCTTTGGGTGGCTGAGTCAGCGCCGTGCTGCCGACCAGGCGAAGGAGACGCGCGACCGCGAACATGAGCGGCAGGTCTGGGCGCGCCAACTGCGGTATCAGACGCACGCGCAGTTCCTGTCGGAGTTCGCAGTGCTGTTCGACGCCGCCATGCAGGCGGACATTGCGCTCCAACAGGAGTTCACGCCCGACACTCAGCCCACCATCGCCATGATGGGCGCCCTGAACGTCCAGCTAACAATGCTGGAGATGCTGGCCGAACCGTCCACACGACAGGGCCTGGGCCGCCTTCGGTGCGCTAAGGGACTACATAGATGGACAGTCCGACCACGAGCGCGTGATCACGCTGCGGAGTCGGCCCGGTGCACGCACTGTCTCGTAGAGTCCCCCAACCCGAAAAAAGTTGCATAGGCTCCACTCTCGGAGTCGCTGCGTTTGACAAGGTCGACCCGTCCGGGCACCACGCGGCGTTTCCGGCGGTGCCATGCTTGACGGGACAGCGAGATGGTCCAAGTGACCGCCAGCAACGACGTCCGCGACGTCACCGCGCGCGCCTGGATCGCCTGCCGGCGCACGACGGCCCCGGTGCATCGGCCCGCGATCCACGACTCGTCAGCGACAGCGCTGGGCGGAAGTACGTGGTGCTGGAGAGCGACCGGGCGAATCGTCATCCGCGCGCTTGACCCACTCGCTGCCGAGATCATTGTCGCGGGCCGTCCGGGGATGTAGTCGGCGGTTCGGCGCCGCGCCCGGTCCGGCTAGTGGTGACGGAGGGCTCGGACGGCGAGTAAGACAAGTAGCAACACCCCGAAGTAGCCGAGCAGGGCCGCGCCAAGAGCAACTTTGGCCGCGTCATGTTGGGAGAATCACCACGAAGCCCAGCACTCCCGACCGGCATGTAATTTCCCCATACAGCAGCTCGATCGAGCGAGCCCGACCCTGTCTGTCAACATGGGATGAGGCACATACTTCCTGACAATCATTGACCCGTGGGCGGAGAGGAGATTCCTGAGATGACGTTGACGTTGGGTGTGCTGGACGGTGGGGTTGGGATCGCTGATCCTGATCGGGTGAATGACGACCCGATCCCCCGCCCGGATCCGCAGGTGCCCGAGCGTGCGAGGCGGAGAACGTTCACCGCGAAATACAAGTTGCGGATCCTGGCCGAGTACGCCGCGGCCGACGATGGCGAGAAGGGTGCGTTGCTGCGCCGGGAGGGGTTGTATTCGAGCCACATCGTCGTGTGGCGACGGGCCCGTGACACCGGCGCCCTTGCAGGG
>JBBQGJ010000267.1:0-9561 GCA_038322925.1 Mycobacteriales bacterium | reverse complement strand
GATGTCGGGGTGATCGCGGTGACCGCCGGCGGTGGCCCGGCCAGGGTGTACCCGGTGACATCCACCAACAGGTGCGCCGAACCGGCCGACCCGTTGAACAACGAGATCTTCCCGTCCACCCCGACCGGCACGATCACCGTGGTCGGGATGTTCTGCCCCGCCCCGAAATTCAGGTTCGAGGTATTCGTCTGCGCGATCCCGGTCGGCCACACAGTGACATACCCCGGCGCCTGCGGCGCCACCACCGTCACGTTCAACACCACCGCCGCCACCCCGACACCTGGCAGCCCACCATGACCGGTGACCTGCACGGTCGCCGTCCCCGACGCCGGTACCGCACCGATGATCTGCTGATTCACCCGCGAATCAGCCACCCGCGCCGGCGTCACCGGCACCACCGTCCCCGCCGCGGACGGGACACCGGCCAACGCGACCACCGCACCCACCGGCAGGATCGGCACCGCGCCGGCGGCCGGCCCGACCGACATCGACACCGCGACGGCCGCGACCACCCCGAACACCCAGCAGCAGCGGCAGGAACGGAGCAGTTGACGCAGCATCGAGAACCCCCAGGCGGCAATCGCCGGTCCCCGCACCACAACGTGGTCCCGGACGAGATCCGCGCTTGGCGCCGCGCGGTCGCCATCACCGCCACCTAGGCTCACCGCCCGACCCGGGCCGCACGACCAAATCCCTGCCCGCACAGGACTTCCAACCCCGACGTCACCACCACCAATTACCAGGCACTCGGACGGGGTTGACACCACCCCAACGTGACCACGCCCACCCCGCCCCGTCATCAACACACCGCGCGGGACCACCACCACCGGGGACGCACCATCGCGTCACGGTTACCACTCTCACACCCACAAGACTCGCGACCGCACTGCACACGCGACATCGCGGAGCCGCCCGAAATGACACACTGCTGCTGGCCAATCACCGATGTCCGTGTGCGGCAGCCAGTCGGATCACTTGACGGTTTGGCGCAGGGCGGCTGCTTGGTCGCCTCTCACGACAGCCAGCCCCTCCACCAGCACAGCTCAGGAAGGAGCGGACCTGGTGGCGCGGCGCTTACCCATCGCGCTAGCTCCCGGTGAGCTGCACCACGATGAAGATGATCAAGGCCGCGGCCACCACCACCGCGACCGCGATGGTTCCCCAGAACATCACCTTGGGCCTGGCCTCGACCTCGGCCCCGATCCACTCGATCTCCTCACCAGCAGACCGATGCTGCTGCTCGTGGGTCTCGTCCGGCTTGTCCTCGCCCAATGGTGTGCTCACGGCTGGAGTCTATAAAGCGCCAAAGGGGGATCGTTGACGGCATCGCTGGGCTCCGCTGCTGTCATGTGCTTTCGTGGATCTCATGACCCAGGGGTACGTGCACGGCTATGACCACGAGGAGAACTCACGGCTCGGGGACCAGGCCGGCACGCTCGTCGGACTTCTCCATGCGGACACCGCTTATCCCGCCGGGAGTCTGGTGCTCGAAGCCGGGTGCGGGGTGGGAGCCCAGACCGTGACCCTGGCCGAGCGGAGTCCGGGTGCCAGATTCACCTCGATCGACGTTTCGGCGGGTTCCTTGGCCCAGGCCCAGCGCAGGGTGGAACGCGCGGGCTTACGGAACGTGGAGTTCCGGCAAGCCGATATCCACGCGTTGCCGTTCGCCGACGGGTCATTCGATCATGTCTTCGTCTGTTTCGTTTTGGAGCACCTGCCGCGACCGGTCGAGGCATTGACACGACTCCGGGTCCTGCTCCGCGCGGGCGGCACGATCACCGTCATCGAGGGCGATCACGGGTCCGCCTATTTTCACCCGGACAGCGCCGCCGCCCGAGCCGCCATTCAGTGTCAGGTCCAGCTGCAGGCGCTGGCCGGCGGAAACGCGCTCGTCGGACGCCAGGTCTATCCGCTGCTGGTCGCGGCCGGCTTCGACGCCGTCCACGTCGCGCCCCGCACGGTCTACGTCGACTCGGGACGGCCGGCTCTCGTCGACGGCTTCACTCGCAAGACGTTCACCGCGATGATCGAGGGCGTCCGTCAGCAGGCGATCGACGCAGGCCTGACGGACCCCGAGACGTTCGACGCCGGCATCGCCGCGCTGCACCGGACGACCCACGCCGACGGCGTCTTCTGCTACACGTTCTTCAAGGGTGTTGCCCAGCAGGGGTCACACGAGTAGACGGCGGGTCGTCCGTCCGTCAGACCCGCTCGCGGAACCGGTCGGCCGCCACCAGCACCGTGGTGTCACCGGATCGCGCATACTCGCGCATCGCGGCCTCGGCCAGTTTGATCACGTGCTCGTCACCATGCTCCACCGCCTTCGGCCCCAGTTCGCCAAGCAACGGCTCGGGGTCAGTGTCCACGGCCGACACCTCCCGATCGATGCGCGGAGACGCAAATGCCGCGACGATCCCGCCGACCGCCTGCCAGGCGGCCGCAACGCTACGCACCCTCAGGTCCGGCGGAAGCTCGGGCAAGACGAGCCGGACCGCGGCCGGCGCGGTCACCGCGTGACAGAAGGCGATCGGCGCATCCTCCCGCGCGGCCAGCACCCGCGCGCCGACGGCGATCAATTCATCCAGCGCGGCGTCGGCACGCAGCGGCGCACCCCAGCCGTCGAGGCCCTCGCCGAAGCCGCCGAGACGGACCAGCGAACGCAATCGGCCGCCCACACCGGGCCCGTCCGATGGCACCGCCGGATCGAGCCGGGGCAGCGCTCGGGTGGCCGCGACAGCGTCGAGCGGGCCGGCGAGCCCGGGGTCGCCAGGAAGCGGTTGATAGCGGGCCGCCCAGTACCCCAGCCCCTGCGCGAGCTCGTCGATCAGCAACGGGTCCTGGTGGTCGCCGGCTTCCTGCAACGAGCGCACCGCATGCGCCGTGCGGATCACCCCGTGCGTGGCGCTGGCCGCGAGACCGGGCAGCAGGCGCGGCCACCAGCGCAGCAACAGTTCCCGCCACCCCGTCTCCTTTGCTTCCCTTCGCAGCAGCGCGGTCCAGTCACCGATCAGGTGCTCGTCGCCCAGATAACGCCGCCAGTCCCCCACCTCGATGCCCCTGATGACCTCCGGCGCGCCCTGCAGTCGCAGGCGGTACCGATCAACCCAGCCCTCGACCACGTCATCCCCGCCGATCCGGGTGAGCGCCTCGGCGGCCATCGGTCCGTGGTTGGCCAGGAACCCGTTGAACTCCGGACCCGTTCCGCGCAGACGCTCGAGCGCGGCCAGCAGCACTTGATCGGTCACCGGCCCATTGTCGAACCTCACGCCAACACGTCAAGCGTTCTGCAGCGCCGCCGTTCGGTTCCCTTGGGGGGTAGCAGGTTTCAGCGCCGGCATGACCTCGGCCGTGAGTAGTTCCATAGCCGCGCGCACCTTCCGGTCCGGCAGCAACCCTCCGGTGATGCCCATCGAGTCCTTGCCCGGCAGCCGACATCGGGTCAAGGATGGCCTGGCGCGGCAGGATTCCTGCATCACCGGGAGAAGGGTGTGGACGATCCCATGGAGTACCGGACTCTGGGCCGCACCGGTGTGAAGGTCAGCCCCCTCACCTTCGGGACGATGCAGCTGCACGAACTGCCGGACGAGACGACCGCGGCCCGCCTGCTGGACATGGCTCTCGACTCCGGCATCAATTCCGTGGACACGGCCAACGTCTACGGGCGGGGCGCCAGCGAGGAACTCCTGGGAAAGCTGCTGCGGGCCAACGGACGTCGCGAGCGACTGGTGCTGGCCAGCAAGGTGCACGCCCGAATGGACGACGAGGACCCCAACGCCGCCGGCAGTTCCCGGCGGCACATCATCGGCCAGTGCCACGCCTCCCTGCGCAGACTGGGCGTCGACCACCTCGACGTCTACTACCTGCATCGGCCCACGAGCCTGGTGCCCATCGACGAATCACTGCGAGCACTGGACGACCTCGTGCGGGCCGGGAAGGTCCGGTACATCGGCACCAGCAGCTTCGCTGCCTGGCAGGTCGTCGAGTCGCTGTAGGCGTCAAAAGGGCTCCACCTGGAACGGGTGGTGGCCGAACAGACCCCGTACTCCCTGGTCGACCGCCGGGTCGAGCGCGAACTGCTGCCCATGGCACAGAGTTACGGCCTCGGTATCACGGTCTGGTCCCCGCTGGCAGGCGGATTGCTCACCGGCAAGTACCGCTCCGACAATTGGCCGGTCGACTCACGTTTCGGCAGCGACCCGGGCGGCGACTGGGCCAAACGCCATTTCACCGGCCAGTCCGCCGCGGTGGTCGACGCGATTCTGGCACTCGCCGCACGGAAACACTGCACCGCGGCCCAGGTCGCCATCGGGTGGACGCTTCGTCATCCGGCTGTCAGCAGTGTCGTCCTCGGCGTGCGCTCCGTGGGACAACTCGAAGATCAGCTTCTCGCCCTCGACGTGCGCTTGAGCGATGACGATCTCGCTTTCCTGGACGACGTCAGCATTCCCGGTCGCGCAGTCGTGCCCTACTACCTCGATGACGACTTCGCCGACTGGACACCGTCCCGCTTCCGGTGGTGAGCCGCTCGCCCAGCGACACAGAAGGAGGATCGATGCGCAGCATGGACTGGGCCGAGGCGAGTCGTTTCCTGCAGGCCGGGACGCGGACAGCCAAAGCCGCCACAGTGACTGCGCATGGCCGGCCGCACGTCGCCCCGGTCTGGTTCACCGTCGACGGGCGCGAGCTGGTCTTCTCGACGTCCAGCCGAAGTGTCAAGGCCCGCAACCTCAACCACGACGCTCGAGTCGCGGTGACGGTCGACGACGAGACGCCACCGTTCGCGTTCGTGAGCATCACCGGGCACGCCGAGCTGATCCCCAGACCCGACGATTTCCTGAGCTGGACCACCAGGATCGCCACTCGCTACGTCGGTGGCGAACGCGGCCCGGAGATGGCCAAGCTGTACACGGACATGGATGACCTCCTGGTGCGCATCAGCATCGACGCGGTCGTCGCCAGGGCCGACATCATCGGGTGAGGGGTCTTCTCGCCCCGCGCACCGACCAGTCGGCTCAAATAGCCGGTTGCCGTCACGGCCGGTCAGCTGTTGGAGTGGCCGGACACCGACCGACCACGCACGCGGTCCGACCCGAGGAGAAGAGATGCGAGAGGCGTTCATGTCCAGCCATCCGATGAACGCCAACTACTCCAAGGACCTGACACCTCTTGCGAACGTTGAACTTAGGGATCCTGGCGCATGTCGACGCCGGTAAGACGAGCCTGACCGAGCGAATACTGTACTCCGCCGGCGTCATCGACACGATCGGCAGCGTCGACGACGGCAACACCCAGACCGATTCCCTCGCCCTGGAACGGCAACGCGGGATCACCATCAAGTCCGCGGTGGTGTCCTTCGTCGTCGGTGACACCACGGTCAATCTGATCGACACTCCCGGCCACCCGGACTTCATCGCCGAGGTCGAGCGCGTGCTCAGTGTGCTCGACGGGGCAGTGCTGGTGATTTCCGCTGTCGAGGGCGTTCAGGCGCAGACCCGGGTGCTGATGCGCACCCTGCGGCGGCTGGCCATCCCGACGCTGATCTTCGTCATCAAGATCGACCGGGTCGGTGCGCAACGGGAACCGTTACTGCGCAGCATTTCCCACCGGTTGGCGGCAGGCATCGTGCCGATGGGCGCTACCGACGGGTTGGGCACCCGGCAGGCGATCTTCCGGCCGTACGGGGCGGCCGACGCCGATTTCCGCTCGAGACTTGTCGAACTGCTCGCCGACCAGGACGAGGCGTTGTTCGCCGATTTCGTCGACCATGCCACCGCGGTGGCCTACCGGCGACTGCGCCGCGCGCTCGCGCGGCAGACCGGTCAGGCCCTCGTCCACCCGGTGTTCTTCGGCAACGCCATCACCGGCGCGGGCGTCGATGCACTGATCACCGACGTCACCCGATTGCTGCCGACAACCGAAGGGGCCGCCGACGACGACGTTGCCGGCACCGTCTTCAAGATCGAGCGCGGTGCGGCCGGCGAGAAGATCGCCTACGCCAGGCTGTTCGCGGGAACGGTTCGCCTGCCGGCTGCCGTTTCACCACGCCGGAGCGGGCGAGGACAAACCTGGCCTGGCGGACAAGGTGACCGCGATCCGCGTTTTCGATCACGGCACTGCGGTCCGGCGACCGTCGGTTTCGGCAGGGCAGATCGGCCTGCTGTCGGGCCTTGCCGACATCCGCATCGGTGACGCCATCGGTCCTGTGCCTCCGACACGCGTTGCGCAGCAGCACTTTCCGCCACCGTCACTGGAAACGGTGGTGACGCCGGATCGGCCCGCCGACCGGGGAGCGCTGCGCGTGGCGCTCGATCAACTCGCCGAGCAGGACCCGCTGATCAACCTGCGGCAGGACGAACTGCGGCAGGAAATCTTCGTGTCCCTGTACGGCGAGGTGCAGAAGGAGGTCATCCAGGCGACGCTGGCCGGCGACTACGGGGTCGACGTCACGTTCCGGGAGAGCACCACCATCTGCATCGAGCGACCGATCGGTGCAGGTAACGCGATGGAACTGCTCGGCGTCGAGCCCAACCCCTTCCTGGCGACCGTGGGCCTGCGGATCGAGCCGGCAGCCATCGGGAGCGGGGTGGGATTCCGGCTGGCCGTCGAGCTCGGGTCGATGCCGTTCGCCTTCTTCACCGCGGTTGAGGACGCCGTGCGGGCGACACTGCAGCAGGGGATCCAGGGATGGCAGGTCACCGATTGCCTGGTCACCATGACCCACTCCGGCTACGCGCCGAAGCAGAGCCACTCCCATGGCACTTTCGACAAGAGCACGTCCAGCACCGGCGCGGACTTCCGCCACCTCACCCCGCTGGTCACGATGGCCGCGCTGCAGCGGGCCGGCACGGCGGTGCACGAGCCGATGCACCGCTTCCGGCTCGACGCGCCGGCGGACGCCATCGGGTCGCTGGTCCCGGCGTTGACGCGGGTGCGGGCCGTTCCGCAGACGTCGGAGCTCCAGGGCTCGTCCTGTGTCCTCGAGGGCAGGATCCCGGCGTCGCAGGTGCATGCCCTGGAACGAGCGCTGCCGTCATTGACCCGCGGGGAGGGCTCGCTCACCACCGCGTTCGACCATTACCAGCAGGTCAGCGGCGGCGTGCCGAGCAGGCCGCGCTCGGACCACAAACCGCTGGACCGCAAGGCCTACCTGCTGCGCGTCATCCGACGGGTCTAGCCGATTCCGGCGCGCCGGAAGAAGTCGAGCGGAAGAAATCGATGAGCGCACCGGACAGCTGCTCTGGTGCCACCAGGCGGTGGCGAACCTGGCGTCGGCCCTGGCCAGCGCCTCGCCGATCGGCACGCAGTCCGGCACCGCGAGCGCGGTGACCGCTTCCGGTGAGTCAAGGGGCCAGCCGCATCGCGACGTAGCTGCCGCGGGCGTGACCGGCCACGGCGAACCGCTGGTGCCCAAGGTCGCGCATCACGGTCACCACGTCCGCGGCCATCGCACGCTTGGCGTACGGCGAGTGATCAGCGGTGGTCGGCGGCACCGAGGACTGTCCGTAGCCGCGCAGATCGGGGCACACCACACGGAATCCAGCGCTCACCAGCTGCGATGCGACGCGATACCAGGTGCTGTGGGTCCGTGGGTGACCGTGCAGCAACACCACGGGTGGTCCGTCGCCGCCGTCACGGCCGTGCAGGGTCACACCCTTGCCGACGTCGCGGTGCCATCGGCTGAAGTCTTCGAACACGCTGCGATAATGCCGGTCCTTCACTCGGGCTGATTCGACAGGTCGCCGTATGGTCAGGCCAAGCTCACGATGGTGACCAGCGCCGGAAATTCCGACGGGGCCAACCGCGCGCTGACCGGCATCGTCGAGTCGGGAGGATCCACATGACATATGCCGCAGACCCCCGCGTCGACGCCTACATCGGGGCCCTGCCCGGCTGGCAGCAGGCGATCTGTCAGCAGGTGCGCGAGCTCGTCCACGCGGCCGACCCGGAAGTGCAGGAGACCATCAAGCGCACCCGGCAGCCGTATTTCGTCCTGGACGGTAACGTCTGTGCGCTGCTCGCCGCGAAGGACCACGTGAACGTGTTCCTGTACGACGGGGCGATGGTCCCGGATCCGGACGGCATCATCACCGCCGGCCACGACAACAAAACTGCCCGCACCGTCGGGGTGCACGAGGGCGAGACGATCAACGCATCAGCCATCACCGCGATGTTCCGGCAGATCATCGCCAACAACCGCGCCGGTGGCTGGCGGAAGCTCAAGCGGGAGAACTCCTGAGCATCGGCGTGAACAGCGGCGGTCGTCGGGAAACGGGTGGTGAGTGGCAGTGGATCGGGCAGGCACGCTGATCCTGGTGCGCCACGGTGAGAGCACCGCGAATGCCGACGGCACGTTCACCGGATCCCGCGACGTGGACCTGAGCGCGCGCGGTCTGGAACAGTCGCGAGGCGCGGCCGTGCTGATGGCCGCGGAGGGACTCGTCCCGGACGTGGTGATCCTCTCGCGGATGCTGCGCGCCCGTCGCACCGCGCAGGTCATGCTCACCGAGTTGGGGCTGACGACGACCCCGCTGATCCAGACGTGGCGGCTCAACGAGCGCGACTACGGCCTGCTGATGGGCATGCCCAAAATCCAGGTACACGACCGCTTCGGTCCCGAGCGGTTCCACACCTGGCGCCGCACCCTGCACGGCAGACCGCCCCCGATGGCCGTCGAACAGCGCGCGGCGTTCGGGCTGGTCCCGCTCGACGACGATCCGCTCGACCCGCAACCGCCGGGCGCGCCGGGCGATGGTGAGTCGCTCTACGACGTCGTGCTGCGGGTCCAGCCGCTGTGGCAGGGGCCGATCCTGGAGCGGCTGCGGGCGGGTCAGCGGGTTCTCGTCATCGCGCACGGCAACTCGCTGCGGGCGCTGTGCTCGATCGTGGACCACCTGACCGACGCGGAACTGGAGGACCTGAACCTGCCCACCGCTCAGCCGATCGTCTACGACGTCGCACCGGACGGCAGCGCGTCGCCGCGCGGGGGGCGGTATCTGGACCCGGACACCGCCGTGCTGGCGGCGATCCGCATCATGTTCGAAGGCGGCACCTGACCAGGAATCCGGGGACGTCGTGCTCGGCATCTAGTCCCGCCGGTGCCGCCCACCCGGTCGAGGGCCGGGCCGGCCCGAAGGTCCGGCGGTGACGATCTCGCGCACCGCGTCGACCGCCCGATCGACCTCGTCCAGCGTGTTGTACAGGTAGAAGCTGAGCCGACAGCTGGCGGCCGGAGCCAGGCCGAGCTCATGATGGGCCAGCGTCGCGCAGTGACACCCGGCCCTGGATTCCACCCCGGCGGCGTTCAGCGCCTCGGCCAGCACCGTCGGATCCCAGCCGGCCACGTTGAAGGCAACCAGCGGCGACCGCCGCTCCGGCAGCGGCGGGCCATAGACCGTCAGGCCGGGCACGGCGGCCAGCGAATCCAGCGCCCTTGCCGTGAGCCGGCCGGTGTGCTCGCCGATCGCGTCCATGGTGGCCGCCACCGCCGCCTGCGGGACGGGGACACTGCTGCGAAAGTAGCCGCAGCGGCCGGCCGCTCCGACCAGATCGACCGCAAACCTC
>JBBQGJ010000266.1:0-9672 GCA_038322925.1 Mycobacteriales bacterium | reverse complement strand
CCTCCCGGCTGCCGAGGATATCCTCGACGGCCGGGAGGGCCCGAAGCTGGACACCATCGGCGACACGGTGATGATCATCGGCGCCGGGGTTCACTTCGACCCGGACGGGGCCAGGATCGACATCGCCAGGATGTCGATCCTGGCCACCGAGCGGGTGCTGGTGCTGGTGGCGGACGAGCAGATGCTCTCGATACTGGCGCCGGTGCTGCAGCAGTGCGCCCCGCGAGTGATGACCGAGGGTGTCGCGGGCGGGATCCACGGCCTGCTGGACGACCTCGTCGACGGATACAGCGATGCACTGGAGGCGATGGAGGAAGCCACCGAGACGCTGACCGGGACACTCTTCGCCGACCGTCCGTTGGCGCGCGAGGACCAACTGCGGGCCTTCCGGCTGCGCCAGGCACTGGTTCGGCTGCGAAAGATCTGCACGCCCATGCAGGAGGTCACCGGCGAGCTGGCCAACGCGGCGCTGCGCCCCTCCGAGCAGTCGTCCGATCCGGTCGACGTGCTGCTGGCCAACGCCACCGCCCGACGGTTCGCCGATGTCGCTGACCACGCCCGGCACACCGCGGAGGGCACCAACGGCCTGCGGGACGTGCTGGCCTCGGCGTTCGAGACGAATCTCGCACTGGCCGACGTGCACCTGAACATGATCATGAAGAAGCTGTCGGCCTGGGCGGCGATCATCGCTGTGCCGACGCTGATCACCGGCTTCATGGGGATGAACGTGCCGTATCCCGGGTTCGGCCAGGGTCAGGGCTTCGCGCTGGCGTTCGTGGTGATGATCGGTGCGGTGGTCACCCTGTACGTACTGTTCCGGCGCAACGACTGGCTCTGACTCAGCCCTCGCACGGCGTCACCCGCGGACGCTCAGCCCGACCTTCTGGAATTCCTTGAGGTCGGAATAGCCGGCCTTCGCCATGGCCCTGCGCAGCGCACCGAACAGGTTCGTCCGGCCGTCCGCGCCCAACGCCGGGCCCAGCAACAGCTGCCGGAGCGGCACGTCGGCCGGTCCGCAGGGCGCCGCGAACCCGCGCGGCAGCACCGGGTGCGCCGCGGTGTTCGGCCAGAACCACCCGGCCGCCGGCGCCTCCGCGGCCCAGGTCAGCGGCTCACCGAGCATCACCGCGTCGGCACCGCAGGCGATCGCCTTGGCGATATCGGCGCTGGAGTGGATGCCGCCGGCCGCGATCACATGCACATACCGGCCGCCGGTCTCGTCCAGGTACGCACGCCGCGCCGCGGCGGCGTCGGCGATGGCGGTGGCCATCGGGACGTCGATGCCCAGCACCTCGTCGGTCGTGGACGTGGCCCCGTCGCCGGTGCCGACGATGACGCCGGCGGCGCCGGTGCGCATCAGGTGGGTGGCGGTCTGGTAATTGGTGCAGCCGCCGACGATGACCGGCACGTCGAGGTCGGCGATGAACGACTTGAGGTTCAGCGCCTCGCCGTTGTGCTGGACGTGCTCGGCCGAGACGATGGTGCCCTGGATGACCAGCAACTCGACTCCCGCTGCGATAGCCGGTCCGGCCAGCGCCATGGCATTCTGCGGGGACAGCCGTACGGCCACCGTTCCGCCGCCGGTGCGGAGCTCCCCGATCGCCTCGGTGAGCAGATTCAACGACACCGGTTCGTGGTACGCCTTCTGCAGGAAGGCGATCACCTCGTCCGGATCGTCGGCCTCCGATCCCTGCGTCAGCAGATCGTCGATGACGGACTGTGGGTCCCCATGCCGCGCCCACAGTCCCTCGCCGTCCAGGACCCCGAGGCCGCCGAGTTCGGCCACCCCGGCCGCCACCGCGGGCGAGACAATCGCGTCGCTGGGGTGGGTCAGCACCGGGATCTCGAAGCGGTACGCGTCGATCTGCCAGACCGTCGAGATGTCCGACGACGATCGGGTTCGGCGGGACGGCACGATCGTGACGTCGTCAAGCTCGTACGCCCGACGGGCACTGCGACCCATGCCGATCTCGACCGTGTCGACCACCGTTCCTCCAAACGCTTGAGAGTGTCCCGCGACATCTGGCTCTGGCTGTCCGGATTCGCTGTCCGGATTATCTGGGGCGATGTACCTGGGCAGTTCCTCCGAGCGCCCCGTCCCAGCACGCGCGCGGATACGATCGAAGAGTAGGCGACCGACCCCGCGGTTCAGCGGAGGCGGTCAGCGATCGATGTAGTTCGGCGCTTCCGAGGTGATCGTGATGTCGTGCGGGTGGGACTCCTTGAGTCCGGCCGCGGTGATCCGCACCAACTTGGCGCCCTTGAGGGCCTCGATCGTCGGCGAACCGGTGTAGCCCATGGCCGCGCGCAGGCCGCCGACCAGTTGGTGGGCCACGTCCTGCAGGCGCCCGCGGAACGGCACCCGGCCCTCGATGCCCTCCGGCACGAGCTTGTCGTCGGAGAGCACGTCGTCCTGGGAGTAGCGATCCTTGGAATAGGACCGCGCCTCACCGCGGGACTGCATCGCGCCGAGCGAGCCCATGCCGCGGTAGGTCTTGTACTGCTTGCCCGCGACGAAGATCAACTCTCCGGGCGATTCGGCGACGCCGGCCAGCAGCGAGCCGAGCATCACGGTGTCGGCACCGACCGCGATCGCCTTGGCGATGTCGCCGGAGAACTGCAGCCCGCCGTCCCCGATCACCGGGACGCCGGCCGGACGGCAGGCCTTGGCCGCCTCGTGGATCGCGGTGACCTGCGGGACACCGATGCCGGTGACGACCCGGGTGGTGCAGATCGAACCGGGGCCGACCCCGACCTTGACCGCGTCCGCGCCCGCGTCCACCAGCGCCTGCGCGCCGGCGCGGGTGGCGACGTTGCCGCCGACGATGTCCACCCGGCCGCCGACATCCTTCTGCAGCCGGGCGACCATCTCGACCACGCGCAGCGAATGCCCGTGCGCGGTGTCGACCATGATCACGTCGATGCCGGCGTCCACCAGCGCCATGGCCCGCTTGTAGGACTCCTCGCCCACCCCGACCGCGGCGCCGCACAACAGCCGCCCGTCCGCATCCTTGGTGGCCATCGGGTACTGCTCGGTCTTCACGAAGTCCTTGACGGTGATCAGACCGCGGAGCTTGCCGTCGGCGTCCACCAGCGGCAGCTTCTCGATCTTGTGTTTGCGCAGCAGTCCGAGCGCTGCCTCCGCACTCACCCCCACCGGTGCGGTCACCAACGGCATCGTGGTCATCACCTCGCGCACCGGCCGGCTCAGATCCACCTCGAACCGCATGTCGCGGTTGGTGATGATGCCGAGCAACCGCCCATCGGCGTCGGTGACGGGCACGCCCGAGATACGGAACTTCGCGCACAGGTCGTCGGCCTCGCGCAGCGTGGCGTCCGGCCGGCAGGTGACCGGATCGGTGACCATGCCGGCCTCCGACCGCTTGACGATCTCCACCTGGGCCGCCTGGTCCTCGACGGACAGGTTCCGGTGCAGCACGCCGAGCCCGCCCTCGCGGGCCATCGAGATCGCCATCCGGGATTCGGTGACCGTGTCCATCGCGCTGGAGACCAATGGCACCCGCAGCCGCACATTCCGGGACAGCCAGGTGCTGGTGTCGGCCTCGCTGGGAACCAAGTCGGAGGCGTCCGGGAGCAGCAACACGTCGTCGTAGGTCAGCCCGACGGTGGCGAACTTCTGGTCGAAGCCCCAACTCCCGGAAGCGGGGTCACCGTCGGGGGCGGCGCCGGCGCGAGAGTCGGAGTGGGGAAACTCAGCAACCGGGGGCATGTCGACCTTCCGCAGACGCGTGTGCGGTACCAATCCGGACCGCCGTTGGCGAGATGGTCACCGGGGGTTCGTTCCATCATCGTAGGCGAGTGGTGGAGCGATCCTGCCGGGAACGCAACGGCTCGGTCCTGGCTGCCGCGGGAGGTCAGCGCGGTGCGGCCGCCTTGGGATCCGAGCCGGCGTCCGCCGGCGCCGAGCTCGCCGGCGCCGAGGTTTCGGTGCTCGGGCCGGGTCCGTCGCTGCTCGTCTCGGTGCTCGGCGGTGGGGGCGCCGGGGCTGAGTTCTCCATGGACTTCTGGTCACCCGATGAGGTGGTGACGGTGGTGGGATCGACCGGCGCCGCGGCGGACGTCTCCGGAGCGGGGTCGGTGGTCGCCGGAGGTGGTGTCGGGGTGGGCGACGCCTGCGCTGCCGGGGTGTCGGTCGTGGGGTCGATCGAGGCTGCCGACGGCGGATCGGCAACCGCCTTGGGCGTGCCCGGGTCGGCGAACGTTCCAGGGCCGGCAGCCGCCATCGGTGACGGCGAGCCATCCGAGGAGTTGGAGCTGGAATCGGTCGACGCCTGCGGCTGATTGGACGCGATGATCGCTTCCAGGATCGTGCCGAGCAGCGGCGTGCTGGCCATTGGTGTCCCGGCCGCGGCGGACACCGGCGACCCGGCCGTCCGCGCGGTCGTCTGGTCGGCAGCCGCTGCGGCGGACAGCGTGCTGCGACGTTCCGCCTCGGGAATGATGTCCACCCACAGCTCTTGCACCTTCGCCGGCATGGACTCCGGCATGTCCAGGTCGTCCACGTGGCCGAGATGCACGGTCGCCCGCATCAGCGCCTCCCGCGCAGCGTCCGGTCGGCCGGCATCGAGTGCAATCTGCACTTCCGCCAACGCGTTGTTGACCTCGTTCAGCGACCGCACCGAGTCCAACCGGTCCGACCACAGCACGCTGGCCAATGGCCACAGGCTGTCGCCCGGCTTCGCGGTTCGGGATCCCACCGCGGCCGATCCGATGAGCAGCGCGCAGATGGCTGCCGCGATGAACATTGCGGGGCGCGCTGTCCGTTGCAGTCGATGCCGGCCGGTGGCCACGGGATGGGGGACCCGCCGGACCGCGGGCATCGGCGGCAGCGGCGTCGAGGAGATTTCCTCGCGCCAGATGTCGAAGAGCTCGATCAGCGGATCTGCGCCGGGGGCGCCGCTGCCGGCGCCGCGACCGCCGAACCCGGCACCCACGGAGACGGGCTCGCTGCGCTCCGAGAGCAAACCGTCAATGAGCGCGTCGTCCGCGAACACGTCCGCGACATCGACAACCGGGGAATCGCCGTGTCGGCGCTTTGACCGACCGGACATCAGACCAACTGCTCTGACAGTCCCGTGTCGGCGGACAGCAGGAGTCGAAGTTTGGCAAGGGCTCGGTGCTGGGCGACACGCACGGCGCCAGCCGTCATGCCCAGGGCGTCCGCAGTCTGGTCTGCCGTCAGGCCCACGCCCACCCGCAGTCTGATGATCTCCTGCTGGGTGGAGGGCAGGTGACCGAGCAGTTCACCCATGAGACGGGACACGGAGTCCGCGACAACCCGCTGCTCGGGTCCGCGATCGGCCGAAGGCCCATCAGGAACCTCAGCGAACGGATAGGTACGCGACCGGGCGGCGACCCGGTGCGCGTCGGCGACCTTGTGCGCGCAGATCCCGTAGACGAAGGCCAGGAAGGGTCGCCCCTCATGGCGAAAGGCGGGCAGGGCGGTCAACACGGCCATGCACACCTCCTGGGCAACGTCGTCCGGAGACGCCAACGAGCGGTGGCCCGCGGACATTCGTGATCGGCAATAGCGGACAGCGACGAGATGCACACGACCAAGCAGGTGTTCCATCGCGACCGTGTCCCCTGCGACCGCTTGATCCACCATCGCGTCCAGATCCAGTGGATCCGGCGTGTCACGTACTTGTTCCATCGCCATTGGCCGCTCCCCCGTTACACCCGGTGACGCGAATTTCCGTCGCAGCCGGACCCACTTGTGCCGATGGCACGATCCTTCTGGCACCAGGAAGTCATCTTAACCCGTCGGTTACAGCCGAAATACCGCCCGTGAAACGGAGGGTAGCGCTGTGGGCAGGCAAAGTCACTCATTTGGACGGTATTGCTTGGCCTGCGTGTCGCTACGTAGTCAGCTCGTCACAGCACGACTATTTGCCCCGCCAACGGAAATCCAGACCGAGGCGAACCGCCGACGGACCCCCGAGAGGTCAGGCAACGAAGCCACGCCGGAAGCCGAGCGCGACGGCCTGTGCTCGATCGCGAGCGCCGAGCTTACGGAACAACCGGCGAGCGTGCGTCTTGACGGTGTCTTCGGACAGGAACAACTCGCGCCCGATCTCGCCATTGGACTGCCCCTGGCTCATCCCGCGGAGGACCTGCATCTCCCTTTCGGTCAGCGGCGCCTCACCGTCGGGTGAATCGCGCATGGCCGGGACGCGCGGCGTGGTGAGCGTGTCGGCCAGCGCCGCAACGATCTCGGGCTGGGTGGCGTCCCAGCGCAGGAACCCGCGGGCGCCGCAGGCGATCGCCGCAGCGATGGAGGCCGTGTCGTCGGGGGAGCCGAAGACGATCACCACCGCGGACGGATGGATGGCCAGCAATCGTCGGGTGGCCTCTATGCCGCTGGTCAACGCGCGCTGGGTGCCGATCAGCACCACGTCCGCCGCCTGTCTGCCGTACCGCGACAGCAGTTCGTCGCCGCTGGCAACACAGTCGATACCCTCCACCGACGGCACCGCACCCATCACCCGGGTCAGCCCGTCCCGGGCACTGCGCCGCTCATCGCAAATCAACACGCTCGTCACCTGTTACCCCCTGTGCACAGTTTGAAAGCTGTGTCATCCCGAAATCTGGCAGTCATACCCTCGGCCGAATAGCACCCCAGTGGACCACAAGATCCACAAAGGGGATACATCGGACATTCCTCGCCGTTCGTTCCGGGCTTCACTGCGGACAGTAGTCGAAGTGCGCCACCTCGCCACTCTCCGGTGATCGAACCGTCATCAAACGCGATGTGAGCGATACCACAGGTGTGCGCCCTGAGCTCGACATTCGCGCCCCGCCAACACGCTCGCCGGGCCGCCCGGTCAAGATCAAAAAAGATCGTGATCAAGGTCTTGTCGAGCGCGCTGAAGCGATCTAGTGTCGAGAGATCAACAACGCCCAGATCAGCGCGGATCCGGTCAATACGCGGTAGAGCGACGACGAAGTGCCCCGTCGCACAAGCACTCGGGGAGCCGTTCGACGAGTTCTTTCGCGAGGTCGCCCGCGCCCAGATCCCCGGCGGTGTGGCAGTTCTGACCTTCGGATGATCGAAATGGGGATCGACGTGGCGGACACCAGGCGCCTTCCCGGCCCGAATGCTGATCTCTGGGATTGGCAGCTGCACGCCGCCTGCCGAGGCATGGCCAGCTCCTTCTTCTTCCACCCCGAGGGCGAACGTGGACCGGCACGCGCGCGCCGCGAAGCGCAGGCCAAGGCCGTGTGTTTCGAGTGCCCCGCGATGGCGGCCTGCCGGGCGCATGCACTGCAGGTTCACGAGCCCTACGGCATCTGGGGCGGCCTCTCGGAGAGCGAACGGGCGCAGATGCTTTCCATGACCGGAGCGCACTGAACTGTCAGGGCGTTCCGGGCGTTCCGGTTCCGTCGGCGAACACCCTCGGTTGATCAATGGTGCACCGGGCGGGTATTTGTGCCGCGAATGCACCTGGACGGGTTGCCGCATTCGTCGATCTTAGACGCGTCCGCGAACTTTGGTGCACCGATGGTTGTCGTCATTCACCCCAATGAGTGAGACGCGCATCTGGGCGCAGCGACTACGTCAATCCGCGGTCACTCTGTGCCCTCGGCACCGCCCGAAATGGCGGGGCCGAGGGCACAGCAGCCGGGTCAGTGCCGGTGACCGTGATGCCCGGCGCCCCCCTCGTGGTCGTCCTCGTTCTCCTTGATGTCGACAATCGTGGACTCGGTGGTCAGCACCATGCCGGCGATCGACGCGGCGTTGGACACCGCTGACTTCGTCACCTTGACCGGATCGATGATCCCGGCGGCGACGAGATCGGTGAACCGATCGGCGGCGGCGTCGTACCCCTGACCGTTGGGCAGGTCGGCGATGGTGTTGACGACGACCGCGCCTTCCTGTCCTGCATTGGCGGCGATCCAGAAGGCCGGCGCAGACAGCGCCTTGCGCACGATGGCAACCCCGAGAGCCTCGTCGCCCGAGAGTTTTGCCTCGAGCGCGGCCAGTTCAATAGCCGCATGTACCAGGGCAGACCCACCGCCTGCGATGATGCCCTCCTCGACCGCAGCCTTCGTCGCGTGCACCGCGTCCTCGATGCGGTGCTTGCGCTCCTTGGCCTCGATCTCGGTGGGGGCGCCGACCTTGATGACCGCGACACCGCCCGCCAGTTTGGCCAGCCGTTCCTGCAGCTTCTCGCGGTCCCAGTCGGAGTCGGTGGACTCGATGTCCTTGCGCAGCTGAGCAGCGCGATCGGCGACGGCCTCGGTGGAACCGCCACCGTCGACCACCGTGGTGTCGTCCTTGGTCACGGTGACCCGCCGGGCACTGCCCAGCACCTCGAGCCCCACCTCGGCGAGCTTGAGGCCGACCTCGCTGGATACCACCTCACCGCCGGTGACGATCGCCAGGTCCTGCATGAATGCCTTTCGCCGGTCGCCGAAGAACGGCGATTTCACCGCGACGACCTTGATGGTCTTGCGGATCGAGTTGACCACCAGGGTCGACAGTGCCTCGCCCTCGACGTCCTCGGCGATGATCAACAGCGGTTTGCCTTCGGTCAGCACCTTTTCCAGCAGCGGCAGCAGGTCGGCGAGCGCGGAGATCTTCTCCCGGACCAGCAGCACCGCGGTGTCCTCGAGCACGGCCTCGCCGGCTTCCGGGTCGGTCGCGAAGTAGGGCGAGATGTAGCCCTTGTCGAACTGCAGGCCGTCGGTGTATTCGAGTTCAGTGGTCAGCGCCGAATGCTCCTCGACGCTCACCACGCCGTCCGCGCCGACCTTCTGGATGGCATCGCCCAGCAGGGCACCGATGACCTCGTCGCGGGCGGCAATGGTGCCGACCTGCGCGATCGCGTCGCGATCTCCGGCAACGGGGGTCGCCCACTCGTCGAGGAGGGCGTTGACCCGCTCGGCGGCCTGCGCGATCCCCGACCGCAAAGCCAGCGGGTTCGCCCCCGCGGTGACGTTGCGCAGGCCCTCGGCGACGATCGCCTGGGTCAGCACCGTCGCCGTCGTGGTCCCGTCGCCGGCCACGTCGTTGGTCTTGGTCGCCGCGGTCTTCGCCAGTTGTGCGCCCAGGTTCTCGCCCGCATCGTCGAGTTCGATGTCACGGGCGATCGTCACGCCATCGTTGGTGATGTTGGGGCCGCCGAACTTCTTGTCCAGCACGACGTACCGTCCGCGCGGGCCGAGAGTGACCTTGACGGCGTCGGTCAATTTGTCCACCCCGCGCTGCAGCGCGGAGCGGGCCTCGGTATCGAAGCTGATCTGCTTCGCCATATGTGTCGTCCAGTCCTTGAGTCAGTCGAGGGGTGTTGTCGAAAATGTGGGCGAATGTGGGCGAATGTGGGCGAAAGGTGCCCGACAGTGCACGCGCCCGAACAGCACAGCGCCCCGACCGCCCGCGGGTGCGGGCCGCCGGGGCGCGGAAGTGCCAGTTCAGTTACCAGTTCAGTTACTAGGCAGTGAGTTACTTTGCGACCTTGGCCAGCACGTCGCGCGCCGACAGGAGCAGGTACTCCTTGCCGCTGTACTTGACCTCGGTGCCGCCGTACTTCGAGTAGATGACAACGTCACCTTCGACGACGTCGATCGGGATCCGCTTGCCGTTGTCGTCGTAACGACCAGGGCCGACGGCAAGGACAGTGCCCTCCTGGGGCTTCTCCTTGGCGGTGT
>JBBQGJ010000265.1:0-9717 GCA_038322925.1 Mycobacteriales bacterium | reverse complement strand
ATGAACCCCGACGAGGTCGGGCTGACCGTGGTGATGTTCACGACCACCGCGGACACCCCGGTCGCCGGGACGCCACCCTTACCGGTGACCTGCAACGACGCCGTGCCCATCGACGGCACCGGGCCGGTCACCCCCAGGTTGCTGCGGGTGTCCATGATCCGGGACGGCGGCACGGGCACCACGCCGCCAGGTGTCGATGAGGTGACGTCGAAGTAGGTGTAGTCGTCGGTGGTCAGCGAGCCGTTGCCCAGAATGTTCAACCCGAAACTGATGCCGGTGGCATCGGCCGGCAGCGCCGGCGTGGTCCACACGGCCTGGGTCCACGCCGTGGCAGCCGCGAAGTATGGGCTGGACGTCAAGTACACGAAGGCCCCGGCGGCGGTGCGGTAATACACCTCGAACTGGGTGACTCCGGTGGACTTGTACCAGGCACCAAGTTGGTAGGTATGACCCGCGGTGGCGCCCGGGGAGCAGCCCCCGGTGTCGAAGGTCGGCAGCAGCTTCGCGTCACCATCGGTGTACCCGGTCATGGTGATCGTCTCGGCGACATTGCCGGTGTGCCCGGGGCTGGTCCCGGCGAAGACGGGGGTGTTCGTGCCGTACCCGTAGGCGCTCCAGCACTTCGGGACCCCCGGCGACGCGGTTTCCAACGACGCATTGGTCAACGCGCCCGCGACAGCCGGTGGGGCCGGTGCGGTCACCGCGGGCTTCACTGTGCCGCCGATGACCTGCCCCACCGTCTTGACCGAGGTGGTGGGAACGGCTTGGATGTGCGCCGCCAACCAGGTGGTGAATTGCGTGAACAATTCCGGGCTGATGGACACGCTGGGATCGCAGTTCGCGGTGCCGGGTGCACAAAGACGATGGAAGGTCAGGATGTCCCAGCCGCCGCCGTTGTTCTCGGCGTTGATGACCGTGTTCTGCAGATCGGCCAGCGTCCAGGTGGAATCCACCTCGTCCGGGGCTCGCAGCGCGAACGCATCCGGTGGGGGCACTGTCTCGGCGTACAGGCCGGCGGTTCCCCCCAGCTGGGTTTGTACATCGCCCAACGATCGGGCGCTGTTGTATCCGCAGTTCTTGACGATCGTCTCCACCGAGGCGTTCACGACCGCATACGGATAGGCGAACGAGGTCTGCGGGAACCCCCAGGCCGTGAGTTGGTTGCGGGCATTGCACACCTGTCGTTGTGCCTCGTCCGCGGGTTGCAGGGTGAGGTCCTGGTGGTTGACGGTGTGCCCGCCGATCTCGTTGCCCGCGCTGTAGATGGTCTGCAGGTTCGCGAGCGTCAAGTAGTTCGGTGCGCCAATGGACCCGGTGATCGCATAGAACGTGCCGTGCAACCCACTGGCCTGGAGGGCCGACGCCGCGACCATCTGGTCGGCGGTCGAGTCGTCGAAGGTCAGCGACACGACCGTCGTCGCCGGCGCCGCCGCCTGCGCGACCGGGGCAACGACCACCAGCGGGAGAAGCGTCGCCACCGCGACGCCGACCGCTACCGCCCGCACCCGCGAGATCACCGATGGAAACCCGAACACGCCCATAGTCACCCTCTGTTCACGGCGGGAGGAACAAGGTGGATCGCGATTGCTCCCGACCCCCTGAATGGCCTAACCATAGCCTCGATACCCTCCTGGTTCCTGACATCAAGTAGTCATGAACATCGGCCACTAGTGGTCGTCATCCCCGGATCAACCCGATCGTGCTGTCCGAACATGAAACGTAGGGCCCTAGCCTTGATGGGGGCCGCCGCAGCGAAGCCGTTTCGTTCCCGCAGGTCACCCAATGGTTGTGTCGTCACCCCATGAGGTAGAAGTCCGTCGAGCGGACACCCCACGTTCGCGGGAATACCTCAGCGAGTCCTTGAATCGCGGCTCTGTTGGCTCAACCCTTGCAAATCCCGGCGTCGAACGGGTCGACGGGAATCCTCGGTCCGCCCCGCTGCCGGACGTCGCAAACGAATGAGGTGCCGGACCCGTGAGTGGCGTACCCACGTTGAGTGGTATTCCAAGATCAACTGCGCTCAACCCGTCGTTCTTTGCCGATGAGCCGGTGTGTGGGCGCCGGTCAACAACGTCTTGACACGCGTCGCACGGCTGGGGATTCGCAAGACTCTGACCAGGATGGCCAGACTATTCACACCTGCGGCACAAACAAAGAATTCGTGTTCTTCGGGATGAAATTCTCCAGTGACGAGCGGGAATACTCGCCGTGGGTACGGATAGCAGCCAATACTGTTGTCATGAGTCACTCTGAGAACCTGGTTGCTCACGGCCTGTTACCACATCGCGGATCAGCGGATGCCTCCGCAATGGCCTGCTCTCCCACCTTCGCCACCCACCCCGACCCGGACGCTGCAAGGGTCCGGGGCCGGGCGAGCGCCAGCACGCGGCGAGCGACTTTCCGTGCGGCGCTGGTGGCCTGCCTGGTTCTTGCGGCCATGAGTACGCCGCAACAGGCCGGTGCCACCGTCGCCCGAACGTACCCCTTGCACACCGGGATCGTGTCGACCACCTTCTGGGTGGGAGATATTTTCGACCCGAGCGCCGCGGACGGCAGTCAGATGTTCTCGACCTACGATGACGACTGGTTCGCGCACTTCGGAGGCTGCGACGGCGTCGTGGCTAACATCGCCTGCCAGACTGAACATCGGATCGGCGCAAATGGGTACTTCCCTCGTCACATGAAACCGAAGGAGAATCCGTTCTACTTGGACCTCCCATTCGATGACGTGAACGACTCGAAGGCATTCTCGCGGCGTGCGCAAGTAATTCCGTGGGCCAACGACCCTGGGTACGCGGGCCACGCGACCGACCCGGAATTTTCCTACATGAAGAACCGATGGGTACAGATCACCAAAGGTACGAAAACCTGCTACGGCCAGATCGAAGACGCCGGACCCGGGCGCTACAACGACGCCACGTACGTGTTCGGTAGCGCGGATGCAAGACCTCAGAATCGCGAATACAACAACGCGGGCATGGACGTGAGCCCCGCGCTGAACGGTTGCCTTGGCTTCGCGTCCCTTGACGGCGAGAACGACCGCGTGTCGTGGCGGTTCGTCGAGTCCGGTGCCGTTCCGAACGGGCCATGGCGGTGGGTGGTCACCTCCAGCGGTGTCAACAACCACTGACTACCGAGCGGCAGGAACAACGCTTGTCGCGCAGGGGCTGGGCCTGACTGAAACCCCGGTCGGCAACGGCGGCGGGCGCGACCCCAACCGGAGACTCGCGCCCACCCGTCGGTAGATCGGCTCAGCCGGGCGTCGAGTCCGCCTTGTCAGTACCGGCCTCGAGCGCGTCGCCCGCCGGCAACTCGTGGTGGCCGCCGAATTGCTGCCGCATGGCCGAGAGCACCTGGTTGGCGAAGTGGTCCTCGCCGCGCGAGGCGAACCGCTCGAACAGCGCCGAGGAGAGCACCGGCGCCGGCACCCCGATATCGACCGCGGCCTTGACGGTCCAGCGTCCCTCACCGGAATCCGAGACCCGCCCGGCCAGGCCCTCCATGGTCGGGTCGGCCTGCAACGCGGCCGCGGTGAGGTCCAGCAGCCAGGAGGACACCACCGACCCGCGGCGCCACAATTCGGCGACCTTGGCCGTGTCGATGTCGAATTGGTAGAACCGTGGCTCTTCCAGCGGCGCAATTTCCGCGGAATGGTCGTCGGTCTTGCTGCCGGCATCCGCGTTCGCCAAGACGTTCAATCCCTCGGCCAGCGCGGCCATGATGCCGTATTCGATACCGTTGTGCACCATTTTGACGAAATGCCCGGCGCCGGACGGCCCGCAATGCAGATAACCCTGTTCCTCGGGAGCCAGCGCGCCGGACCGGCCCGGGGTTCGCTCGGCCGTTCCCGGACCGGGTGCCAGCGTTTTGAGAATGGGCTCGATGGTGGCGACCGCGGTGTCGTCACCGCCGACCATCAGGCAATAGCCGCGCTCCAGCCCGAAAACGCCGCCGCTGGTGCCGGCGTCGACGTAATGAATACCTTTGTCCCGCAGCGCGGCCGCGCGCCGGACGTCATCGCGGTAATTGGAGTTGCCGCCGTCGATGATGATGTCGCCCTCGTCGAGCAGTTCGGCGAGCTGCTCCACCGTGGAACCCGTGATGCCGGCCGGGATCATCACCCACGCCGCGCGCGGCTTGGTCAGCTTCGCCACGAACTCCGGCAACGTCCGCGCCCCGGTGGCGCCGTCGGCCTCCAGCGCGGTGATCGAGGCCTCGTTGACGTCGTACACCACGCATTCGTGGCCGTCACCCATCAGCCGCCGCACGATGTTCGCGCCCATCCGGCCAAGACCGATCATCCCCAGTTGCATGTTGCATCTCCCCCAGGCTGGGCCGCGGAGCGCGGCCCTGTTGTCCCTCGCTGTATACCCCACCGCGCGCCCAGGGGCGCGGTCATCGCGGCCATCGCCGGCGCCGCCGGCAGGCGAGGCTCCCCGTGGTGGTGGTACTCGGCGCCGCTTTTCAGTACCAGGCGCCAGCATATGTCGGAGCCCAGACCTGAAAACCGGCGCCGAGTGGAACCGAAGCGGACGTCAATCGCGGCACCCTGTCGGTCCCTGCCAGCTGCCGGGTGTTGTTAGGCCCGGGCGCGCCGGACGCGCACAGCCGCAGGCCGGAGATACCGGCACAGCTCGTTCGATCCGCCCGGCCAGAACGTCCGCACATCTTGGGCGACGTGGGTGATCTCATCCAGAAAACCGTCGTGGGCACCGAGCCCTGGGTCTTCGACCGTGCCGATGACGAAAACAAGGACAAAGCGTGCCGACCGCCCATCGGGCTTGCGGCGCAACACCCTTCCCATCCGTTGGATCATCTGGCGACGGCTCCGGCTGGCGGCGAGGATGACGGCCAGGTCCGCGGCGGGCACGTCGACACCCTCGTCGAGGACCTGCGGCGCGGTGACGACCTGGAGCGCTCCCGCGGCGAATCGCGTCAACACCGCGCGGCGCTCGACCGCGTCGAGCTTGGAGTGAACGGCGGCGGCCTGCACGCCACCGCGGCGGAGCCGGGCGGCCGCGCCCTCGGCCGCGGCAATGCTCTGGGTGAACGCTATGGCCCGGTCACAGCCGAGCAGGGCTGGGACCAGCCCGTCAAGGGCCTCGGACTTGGCCGGGCACTCGGCCAGCAAGCGGCGCCGCAGCTGCATGGCGTGCAGGTAGGTGCGGGCGATCCCCGCTGAACCGGAATCGTCGCCGCCACGCGCCAGTCGCGCCACCGCCGCGAAGAACGCCCCAACGGGTTCGGCCGGGACGAGGCCGGATGCGATGAGTTTTGCCCGGGCCACCGACATCACGGCGGTGAGCTCGTCGTACTCTGCCCGCTCGATCGGCGAGAATTCCACCCCCAGCAGCGCCACCGCGAATGGCGCGACAACCCCGTCGCGGATGGCTCGGTGATAGCCCATCCGAAAGCAGGTCCCCCCGAAATACGGGTCGAGCCAGGTGAGATGCCCCTCGTCCGCCCGGGCATAGGTGGCGCTCAACCCGAGCCGGCGGGCGAAACCGTCCGCCAGCGCGACCCTGTTGCCGTCGGACCCGTACCGGTGACACTCGTCCGCGACCAGCAGCCCACCGGGTCGGCGGGGACGCAGATCGGCGTCGCGAGCGGAGTTCACCACGGCGACGACGACGTCGAAGCGGCCCAGATCGTCGCGCTGCCCCCCGCCGAGCCGACCGATCCGGGTGTGGGCCGACCCACGATGCACCAGCTCAAAGGTCCACTGGTCGAGCAGTTCGCGGGTCGGTACCAGCACCAGCACCTGGCCTCCGCGCGCGAGCTCTTCGGCCGCGGCGGCGATGCCGATCATCGTCTTGCCGGTGCCGGTGACCGCCTCGACAACGCCCCGGCCGCCTCGGCTGCGCCACGCGTCCAGCGCCTCGGCCTGCCACCCGTAGAGCTCGGGCACCCGGCCGGCGGCAGGGACGGTGGCCGGACCGGTGGCCGACGCGGTGGCCCGGACGGCGCGACCCGTCTCGTGTCCGGAAGCGACGGATGCCGGTGCGGCGTCAGCCGGCCACCACCTTGGTGGGTTCTGGCCGTCGGCCTGAAACCGATGCGGGTGGGTGCCCAGAACCCGCTGTACGTCCGCCATGGTGATCGACACCCGACCGCAGGCGCGCAGCGCGTCACGGATCTGGACAACCGTGCGGCTCCCTGTCCCGACCGCGACGGCCACCTCGTCCAGCTCCGTCACAGCGGACCGGCCGGGCCGCCCCCGCCCGAGACATCGGCAGTCACGCCGCCCACCGATTCGGCGGCCGCACCGACCGGCACGGCGGCGGAGAGGTCAGCATCGGAGGAGTCGTCCGCGGGTGGTTCGACCCCGTCGGAGAGGTCGACAATCACGTCGCTGACGGCGATCTCGGGCGAGTAGGCGGGGTCAAGGCGCTTCAGGTCCCATTCGTTGATCCAGGCCCTGACGTACTGACGCATGCGGTTGGACGGCAGCCGCTCAAGTCCCTCGACGTCGGGCGGGTTCCAGCCGAAGGCGGCGGCGTGCACCTGCTTGAGCTTGGCGTAGGTGCGGTCGAGTTCGTCTCGGTCGGGTGGTTGCAGGCGGATCTGGTCCCGTTCGATCACCCGCATCCCGGCTTCGGCCAGGCCTGCCAACAACTCGTGCTCGGTGGTGCCCTTGAGCCGTAGCCGCTTCCCGATGAGCTCGAGGTCGTTCTTGCCGACGAGCACCTGAGCCTCGAAGTCGTCGACGGTGGTCAGCACCGCCCCGATCGGGGCGTCTGGATCGTCGCGGTCGCCGCGGACCCACCGGGCGACCTCGGCGTAGGACTTGGCCCGCTGCAGCAGCGAATACCGGCCGATCAGTTCGACCTCGTCGAGCAGCACGACCCAGCCGCGGTAGCCGGCGGCGGTGATCAGCCGGGACACGAACCGGAAACGCTGCACGGCGAGATCACGCTCTTTCGCGGACGCCAGCCGGTAGGTCGCGGCGGCACCGGCCTCCTTCAACCGGCGACGAAGGTCGGCGACGGGCAGGGGATCGCCGGCCCAGAAACGCACGATCCGGTCGGCGAATTCGGCGTCACCCCTGGCGTACTCGTACAGGAACAGGCTGGCCGCGAACCGGCTGTCGACGGGGACGTCGTCGGTGTGCACCCACCGGTACAGCGCAGCGTATTCCGCCGAATCGGTGCGCAGGCCGGTGGCGATCTCGTCGATCGCCGACCCGGTCTTGCCGGGAATGCGAGCGTCCGCGATGGCCGCGGCGAATACCTTGGCCGGGTCGTGCAGGGCGGTCTCCTTCGAGATGACCACCTTGGACACGACGAACCCGGCGCCCAGGGCCAGGTGCGAAAGATATTCCAGGACATGGCTTTTCCCGGCCCCGAACCCGCCGCTGACGAGCATCCCGCCGGCCGGTTCGCCGCCGGGGGCGGAGTCGATCGCGCCGAGAAGCTGCGTGAAGCGGTCCTCCACGGCCGTCTGCTGCGAACCGAGCGCGGCCACTGCGTCACGATTGGGTACCCCGGCCCGCAGCGCTTCCAGCGCCCGCCGGTTCGTCAGCGACGATGCCCCGTCCGCGGAAGCCTCGGTGATGTCGACGCCGTTCACTTCGACCCCACCCGGACCAACGAGGAGAACGGGTTGTCCCGGTTGCGATCGCGGACCTCGTCGTGGATGCGCAGCTTGAGTGCCTGGTAGGCGTCGACGCCGCGGTTGGCGTCGGTGGTGAATTCGGGTGCGGCCATCACCAGGACGCAGCAATGCGAGAGCTCGTCGGTGTTGTCGACCAGCTGCCGAAGCATCTCGTACCCGTCGAGCAGGGCCGCCTTCGTGTAATAGAGCCCGTGACGTTCGTCGAGCTGCGGTCGCCGGGCGAACCCGAAGCGGCGCAGGTCGATCTCGAGCAGCAGACCGGCGCGGTCGTTGACCGACAACCAATAGGCCAGCGAGAACAACAACTGCCGGGCGTTGTGGCGTCCGATGCGACGGAAGATCATCGCCGTGCGCAGCAGCGAGATCTGCCGCAGCTCGCCGCGCAGCCACTCCAGGACGGCGGTGTGCTCGGCCTCGGTCACCTGCCCGGTGCGCAACTGAGCCTGGCACAGGCGGAGCATGGCGACCCGGAACTCCCGCACCATCGCGTAGTCGTGGAACACGGCCCGCTGCAGTTGCCGGTTCACGTCCCGGTTCAGTTCACCCGGATCGACCTGATGGTGGCCGGCCACGGCCTCGACCGAGATGTCCTCATCCCCGTCGGGTGCCGGGAAGTCGACCGCCGCGTACGCGGCCCGGACCCGATGGGCGCCCAGCGCGTCCCAGTCGATCTGGCGGGCGACGTCGAAGAACACCTGATCCATCATGTGCACCCGCACGTCGACCGCGTCGACCCGGACGGTGGCGTACCCGCTCGCGGCGGCCCGCCGGCGCACGGTCTCGCTGAAGCGGTCGGCCTGGGCGGGGTCGGCGGCGACGACGAACTTGACCGCCGCACCGCCGTCCGCGATGTACGAATCGAGGTACTCGTCGGCCAGGAAGTCGGCGTACACGTCGCCGGCGATCACGTGCGTCCGCCGGTGAAGCTGATGCCGGCATAGACCTTCTCCTGGCCCGATCGGGTCACCGTCCGAAGTACTCCGGAGCCGCGGGTGAGCGCGCTCGCCGGTAGCTGGAGCTCCCGCCCGTCCTTGATGCGGGTGAGGCCGCTCTGGTCGAGCAGGTACAGGTCTCGGGCGAGTTCCTGACGGGTGTAGTCGCGGCCGGAGCCGGGCAGCACGGTGAGCACGGTGTAGATGTCCGCGAGCTTGACGGTCGCGCCCGGGTTGACCTGCCGGAGCGCCACCACCAGGTCGTAGGCGGCGGCCAGTGCCTCGAGGTACGCCTCCGGCTTGAACTTGGGGGGCTTGGCCTGCAACGCCTTCAACGTCCGCACGAGCACCGACGGACGGACCTTGCGGTCCTTGCGCTTGTCGATCAGCACGGCGGTGTCGGACGCCGACAGGGACACGATCGCCGGGTAGCTCAAGATCCGGTCGTCGGACTCGAAGGCGGACAGGCCCTGCTCGCCGGCGACCTCGAGCACCTCCGCGGTGTACGCACCGGAGGTGAAGTACTCCTGTTCGTCGAAGGTCCAGCGCTCCTGCAGGTCGCGGGAGGCGGCCGCGGCCAGGTCGGCCAGCCGGACCGCCGAGTCCAGCGACTGGCGCAGCGCCCGCAATTGACCGGAAGCGGCTGCGGCCTTCACCCGCTTTGCCTCGGTGAGCGCGGCGGCCGCGGCCCGCACCGCCCCGTCGGCGGCGCGCTCGATCTCGTCGAGCGCCTGTTCCAAGTTCTCGTTGCTCACCGTGTGTTCTCCTGCAGAGAGTTCACCTCACGGCCAGTGCCGACCGGGAGGCGGGGACGCGGCTGACCCTGGTCCCGTGCCCGTCAGGGTAATGAGCGATCGTCGGCTCCTCGACCACCGACCGCCGCCTCGTCTGTGGTCGGGCGGCCGGGTCGGGGTCGGGTCCGGGGTCCGCGCCCCACTCGCCCCACTCGCCCCACTCGGCCAGGGCGAGCGCCTCGCGGCCGATCACCACGAAACGCCGGTCCAGTGCCGACCTCAGCTCCTCGAAACCACGCGGGACGCCGTGCACCCACGCCGCGATCTCGTCAACGGTCATCGCCCGCCCGTGCGCGTGCAGCGCCCGCTCGGCGACGTCACCGGGCCTTCCGGTCATCGCCACCACGAGGCCGTCGCTGACCCGAACCGGTTGTCGA
>JBBQGJ010000264.1:0-9782 GCA_038322925.1 Mycobacteriales bacterium | reverse complement strand
GAGCCTGCCGTTTCGCCGGCCGCTCTTGTGGGTTTTCGTTGTGGGAGGTGGGTCTGAGATGCAGGGTGGGGACGGAATGCGGCCGGTGTCTCAGGCCGCCGGAGCCAGCTCGCGGGCGGCGGCCTCGTCCGCCGCGGACCGCACGAGACTGACGATGGTCTCCGGTGTATCGGACATCGGCGCAGGACCGGCGAAAGGCAGCAGCACAAACCGCGAGCCGCGGATCACCGGGGTGTACCTCGGAGTCTGGCCAGAGCCGATGACGTCGAAGGCGCCTTGCGCCACGATCACCGGGCAGTCGATCTGTTCCAGTCGGGTCGGCAGGTCGGCGAGCACCGCGTTCCACAGCATCGACCAGAAACCGGTTGCGTCGGCGAAACCGCCGCGAACGGCCAGCGACTCGGTGCGGGACGCCCGCCACGGCTGGGCGCGCAGGCCGGCCATCAGCGTCGTCCGGCCGGGAACCGTGCGGGACAGCTCGTCGATCCAGGGCCTGCGCGCCTGATTCATCAGCCGCGCGGTGCTCATCAGTGTGCCCTGGAGGGCGCGCTCGAGCGGAAGCCCCAGTCCGGACGGCGATATGGCGACCACCGACAGCGCCCGATGCTCCTTGGCCAGCTCGATGGCAATCCGGCCGCCGAGCGAGTTGCCCAGCACGTGCACGCTGTCCAGTCCGCGAGCATCCAGGTCGGCGATGACGGCCTCGGTGAGGGCCTCGATCGTGGGTCGCGAAGCGAGGGCCGGCGAGGTGCCGTGCCCGGGGAGGTCGAGGGAGAGGATGTCGAAGTGTTGCTGCAGCGCCGGCAGCAGGCCGGCGAAGTCGTCGCGGGTGGAGCCGAGGCCGTGCAGCAGCAACAGTGGTTCGCCGGCGCCGACACGGTCGGCCCCGAGCAATGGGATTGTCAAGCCTGTCTGATGCCCGATGTGCGGGCAACTGAACCGCATCAGAACGGTGGGCGTGGTCACAGCTTGTCCCGGATCGGCCCTGAGCCGTGATTCTTGTCCCGTTTTGGTCGGCAGGCTCCGGGGAATGACGCTTCGGCGGCGTCGTCCCCTGCGTGCGGTGGTGTCCGGCCATTGCTGCTCGCGTGGGCTGCGTTCGCGGACAGTTAGTTAGGGTGGCAGTTCCGTTCATCGGCAACTGCGCCGATGGGCACTCTCGCTCTGCCCTGATCTGCCCTGCTCTGAATTCACCTGGAGATAGTGACCATGCGCGACTTCGCCTGTCCCAACTGCGGCCAGCGCCTGGCCTTCGAGAACTCGTTGTGTCTGGGCTGCACCAACCCTATCGGCTTCGACCTGGTCCAGCGGGAGTTCGCCATCCTCGGTGCGGACGGCGTCACGACTGTCGGGTCGGCCCGACGGATGTGCGCCAACCTGCACGTCGCGGGTTGCAACTGGCTGGTGCCGGCCGACGGGCCCGCCCCGCTGTGTCGGTCGTGCTCGCTGACCCGCACCCGGCCCGCGGACCGCGACCCGGCGATGCCCGCCTTTGCCGAGGCCGAGGCCGCCAAGCGTCGGCTGGTCGTCGAGCTGATCGAGCTGGGGCTGCCGATCAACAATCGGGTGGCCGATCCGGAGCGGGGCCTGACCTTCGACCTGCTCTCCAGCGAGCACGAACCGGTGATCACCGGGCATGACGAGGGCGTGATCACCCTCGACCTGGCCGAGGGTGACGACGTGCACCGGGAATCGCTGCGCATCTCGATGGACGAGCCCTACCGCACCTTGCTCGGCCACTTCCGGCACGAGACGGGGCACTACTTCTTCTTCGTGCTCGCCGAGACCGGCCCGGCCCGCGCGGAATTCGAGTCGCTGTTCGGTGATCCCGATCTGGACTACCAGGCCGCGATCGACCGGCACTACTCGCAGGGCGCACCGGAGGGCTGGGAGGACAACTACGTGTCGTCCTACGCCACCATGCACCCGGCCGAGGACTGGGCCGAGACCTTCGCGCACTACCTGCACATCCGCGACACCCTCGATACCGCAGCGGCTTTCGGGTTCGCGCCAGCCGGCGCGACACTGGACCACCCGATGGCGGGCGAGGCCGGGTTCGACCGGATGATCGAGCTGTGGCTGCCGCTGGCCTGGTCGTTGAACATGATCAACCGGTCGATGGGGCACAAGGACCTCTACCCGTTCGTGCTACCGCCCGCGGTGCTGAACAAGATGCGACTGGTGCACAAGCTGGTGGTCGCCAGCGACGCCGCGGTCGAGGTCAACGCCGCGGTCGTCTGACCAGCGCGCTTATGGCAGCGGCACGGCTGTTCCGGAGACGGCGATGCCACCCGTTCCGACCGGGACGTCGACGGTCAGCACCCCTGGCCGGCCGACGTGCCGGCCCTGGTGCACGGTGATCGTGGTCGGTGGTTCCACCAGTCCGAGGGCGCGTAGGTAGCCACCCAGCGCGGCCGCCGCCGATCCCGTCGCCGGGTCCTCCCGCACCCCGCCCGGTGGGAACGGGTTGCGGGCCTCGAACATCGACGGCGCCAGCCGGCTGACCACCGCGACCGTCGCCCCCCAGCCCTGCTCGGCCATCAGCGCCGCCAACTGGCTCTGGTCGTGGTCGAGCGCATCGAGCACGGCCGGGGAAACCCCGACGATCGGATGCGAATTGCCCGAATAGCTGACGCGCAATGGGAGGGCCGGGTCGAGGTCGTGCCGGGTGACCCGCAGCGCCGCCAGTAGCCGGGCGGCGACCAACGTCTCGAGCTCACTCACCCGGATCGGGACACTGACCAGCGTCGCCACGATTCCGTCGGGTCCCGGTGCGGTGCTGACCTCGATCACCCCAGCGGCGGAATCGAGCGTCAACGCGCCGGTCCCGGACCGCTCCGCCCAGGCGACCGCGGACGCGATGGTGGCGTGCCCGCAGAACGCGACCTCGGCGATGGGCGCGAAGTAGCGGACGGCGGCCATGTTCGGTCCGGTGGGGGTGAGGAAGGCCGTTTCGGAAAAGCCCACGTCCGCGGCGATCTGCTGCATCTGCGCGGCATCGATGTCGCCGGCGTCCAGCACGACGCCGGCCGGGTTGCCGCCGGACGGGTCGGTGGAAAACGCCGTGTAGCGCAGGATTTCCATCACCGCACCCTACGTGTCCCGGGCGGAGCAGGCTGCCGCCGAAGCCGTGAGGGAAACGTGCTCCGCTCCGACGAACGGCACGCCAACTGATGGTCGGCCCCAGGTGCGGTCCTGCCGTCGCCGCCCGGCGCGGTAGCGTCGGCCCGGTGAGTCCGAATGATCCGGGTCTGTTTTCCGTCGGCCCCGCGGCCGACGACGGCCCGTCGGCGAACGCCGGTGCCTGGTCACCCGACCGTCCCGTCGACCCGCATGCCCCGCTGGCGGCCAGGATGCGGCCGCGCACCCTCGACGAGGTCGCCGGTCAGCAGCACCTGCTCGGTCCCGGCGCTCCGCTGCGCCGCCTGGTCGAGGGTGGGTCGCCGTCGTCGATGGTGGTGTACGGGCCGCCGGGCACCGGCAAGACGACACTGGCCATGCTGGTCGCCGGCGCGACCGGCCGGCACTTCGCCCAGCTGTCCGCGGTGTCCGCCGGGGTGAAAGAGGTTCGTGCGGTCATCGGCGATGCCCGCACGCGGCTGCGCTCCGCCGGCGAGCAGACCGTGCTGTTCATCGACGAGGTGCACCGGTTCTCCCGCACCCAGCAGGATTCGCTGCTCGGCGCCGTGGAGGACCGGACCATCATCCTCATTGCGGCGACCACCGAGAACCCCTTCTTCTCGGTGGTTTCGCCGCTGCTGTCCCGGTCGCTGGTGCTCCAGCTGCAGCCGCTGACCGACGCCGATGTCGCCGTGCTGCTGGACCGGGCCGTCACCGACGAGCGCGGGCTGGCCGGCGGGTACACCGTCACCGACGAGGCCAGGAGCCACCTGGTCGCTCTCGCGTCCGGCGATGCCAGGCGTGCGCTGACGGCGCTGGAGGCGGCCGCCGATTCGGTCGACGCCACAGCGCCGGCCACGGACCTTTTGGGCGGGCAACCGCTGGCCCCCGCCGTCATCGACCTGGCGGCGGTGGAGCGTGCCATCAACCGCGCGGCCGTCCGCTACGACCGCTCTGGCGACCAGCACTACGACGTCACCAGTGCGTTCATCAAATCGATCCGCGGCAGCGATGTCGACGCGGCCGTGCACTACCTGGCGCGGATGATCGAGGCCGGTGAGGATCCCCGGTTCATCGCCCGCCGCTTGATGATTCACGCGTCCGAGGACGTCGGGATGGCTGATCCGACCGCGCTGCCGGTGTGCGTGGCGGCCGCCCAGGTGGTCCAGCTGGTCGGCTTGCCGGAGGCCAGGATCGCGCTGACCCAGGCGACGATTCACCTGGCAACGGCACCGAAGTCGAATGCGGTGGTGACGGCCATCGACGCCGCGCTGGCCGACGTGCGGCAGGGGCTGGCCGGCGGGGTCCCACCACCGCTGCGCGACGGGCACTACCCGGGTGCGGCCAAGCTGGGCAACGCGCAGTCCTACATCTACCCGCACGACCGGCCGGGAGCTGTTGTCGCGCAACAGTATCCGCCGGACGAGCTGGTCGGCCGGGATTATTACCGGCCCACCGGCTACGGCGCCGAACGGGCGTTGGCCGAGCGGGTGCCGCGGCTGCGCCGGACGATTCGCGGCGAGGCGGCGGCCGAGAACGGCTCGGCCGCGGCGTCGACATCTCCACCATCGGAAGGACGGTCATGAGCGAAGGCAAAGTTCACGCGATTCAGGTTCACCGCACCGGGGGTCCCGAGGTCCTCGAGTACACCGAGATCGATGCTCCGGAAGCGGGTCCCGATCAGGTGGCGATCGAGATCGAAGCTGCCGGGGTCAATTTCATCGACATCTACGAACGCTCCGGGGTGTACAAGCTGGACCTGCCCTTCGTGCCGGGCACCGAGGGCGCGGGTCGGGTGGTCGCGGTCGGGCCGGACGTGGAGGATGTGAGCCCCGGCGACCGGGTCGCCTGGGTGTGGGTCCGCGGGTCGTACGCGGGGATGACGGTCGGTGCCCCCGCCGGCCTGATTCCCGTGCCGGATCCCGTGTCCGACGAGCAGGCGGCCGCCGTCGTCCTGCAGGGTGTGACGGCGCATTACCTGGCCACCGATTCCTACCCGATCAAGCAGGGCGACACGGTCCTGGTGCATGCCGGCGCCGGGGGAGTGGGTCTGCTGCTGACCCAGATCGCGAAGATCAAGGGCGCGCGGGTGATCACCACCGTGGGCAGCGAAGGCAAGGCGGCCCTGTCCCGCGAGGCCGGTGCCGACGAGGTGCTGGTCGGCTACGACGGATTCGCCTCTGCTGTCAAAGATCTCACCGGAGGCGCCGGGGTGGCCGCGGTGTACGACGGGGTCGGCAAGACGACCTTCGACGGCTCGCTGGACTCACTGGCGGTGCGCGGCACGATGGTGCTCTTCGGCGGGTCCAGCGGTCAGGTGCCGCCGTTCGACATCCAGCGATTGAATCGGGGCGGCTCGCTCAGCCTCACCCGCCCGACGATCGTCCATTTCACCCGCACCCGGGAGGAACTGTTGGGCCGAGCCGCCGACATCTTCGGCTGGATGGCGGACGGCCGGCTCACGGTCCGGATCGGCGGCAGTTACCCGCTGGCGCAGGCGGCAAAGGCGCACGAGGACCTGGCGGCCAGGCGGACGACCGGCAAGTTGGTGCTGCTGCCCTGAGTGGCACGGTCGGGTAGCGGCTGGCCCGCCCGGCGATTTCGCACTCCTCAGACTCTGGGCCGAGCACCCTTGGCCGGGCACAGGTCAGTTCGGATTCTCGAGGCCATCGCCGCCGAGCTCACTGAAGATTTGGCCACGCCGCTACCGCGCTGCTCAGCGGCGGCCCGCTCCTTCTGGCGCTCGCGCTGTTGCGCTGCCCCACCGACGAGACCCAGCGACCTGCCCGCCGTAGGCCTACGTCCGATGGCTCAAGGTCCCTCCACCCTGAGGAGCGATGGCAGGAACGACTACCTGCTTCCCACGACCGCGGCCCTTGCAAGGCCGTCGATGACAAGGCAGGACGTGGCACTGGAACACGATACCGCAGTGAAGTCGTAGGCCTTCGGGATATAGACCGGACTTCCCCACCTGTTGCCGTCGAAAGTGACAATCCCGCCCGGGTTTTCCTCCGTGTCAGCAACGGCAACGCAGAAGCTTGTGGATGTGCAGGATACGGACGTAGGCTGCAGAATACTCGTGTCTGTGCCGGAACTCCACGCAGTGCCGTTGTAGGTGAGAGCGTTTCCGTTGTTCCGCGAAACTGCGACGCAGAAGGCGCTGGTCGGGCAGGACACCGAGGATAGGCCAAAATATGCCGTGTCGATTGAGATGGGTGCCGACCAGGTCGTGCCATTGAAAGTCACTGCGTAGCCCGCTCTATCCACAGCCGCACAGGAACTTGCGGTCGGACATGAAACCGCAGTCAGGTACCGGCCGGCGTCTATATCGGTGGCCGTTGACCAGGTGCTGTTTCGACGGATCGTCACGTGTCCGGTGGTGTCGACTGCGGCACAGAAGGTGCTGCTGGGGCACGATACTGACGTCAGTTGGCCTCCGACATCGATGACGCTGGGTGCGCTCCAGGTTGCGCCGTTGTAGGTCGCCGCCCGGCCGGCACCGTCCACCGTGACGCAGAAGGTGGATGAGGGACACGACACCGAGGTGAGCCTGTTGCCGGGATCGATGGTGGTGGCCGCGGTCCACGACGTGCCGTTGAAGGTCAGCGCTTGTCCGGCCTCGCCGACGGCCGCGCAGAATGCCCCGGTGCAGGACACCGCCGTCAACTTGTTCACCGGATCGATATTGACGGCAGACGTCGCCCAAACTGCCCCGTTGAACGTCAGGGCGAAGCCGCGATAGTCCATTGCGACGCAGTACGTCGTTGTCGGGCAAGAAATATCTTCGACCCTGGTCTGGGAACTGTCAATCGTGGTCGGCCCGGACCAACTGGTCCCGTTGAAAACGTACGATCGCTGAGGATGCTGTACATTGCCCGATCTCTCGACGCCGACGCAGTACGTACTCGACCGACACGAGATCATGTTCAATCCCGCATCGGGGGGAAGTTGCACCGAGGCCCACGTGGCCCCGTTGTACAGGTAGGTATGTCCGTTACCCGCACCCGCCATGCAGAAGGTGGCCGACGAGCAGGAAACAGCGTCCGACCAAGAATAGCGGTCGAGTACGATAAATGGCCCCCATGCGGATCCGTTGAACGGGGCGGCACCTCCGTAGCCGACCACTTGACAAACGTTGGTCGTCGGGCAGGAGACCGATGCGTAACTGCCTAACGGCCCTTGGTATCCGGTGGACCACGTGGTGCCATTGAAAGTGAAGGCCCGCCCGGTCAAGCCCATGGCGACGCAGAAGGTGCTGGTGGCACAGGAAACCGACGTCAGGTGGGAGGCGCTGGGGAGTGTCACCGGGGACGTCCAGGTCGCACCGTTGAAGGTGCTGACCTGACCCCCATCGCCCACGGCCACGCAGAAGCTTGCGGACGGGCAGGACACTGAGGCCCAGCCCATACCGTCGCTGCCGATCGTGATCGGTGGACTCCAGGTCGTGCCGTTGAATGTGAGCGCTGCGCCCTGGGTGTCGACGGCGGCGCAGAAAGTCGCGGTGGGACAGGACACGGACACCGGACCCCCGTGAGGTGGGTCGATCACCGTTGCGGCGGAGAAGGTCATGGGTGTGTCGGAGAGGTAGTAGCCGGCGACGTCGGCGATGAGTTGGGTGGTGCCGGGGGAGCCGTTGGCGAGTCGGATCTTGCCGTTCGTGCCGAGGGGGACGACGACGAGGTTCGGGATCGTCTGCCCGGTGAGGAAGTTCAGGTTGGAGGCATTGGGTGTGCTGGTGCCTTCGGGGTAGACGGTGATAAAGCCGTTCCCGGCGGGACTGGTGACGGTGACGTTGAGCACCACGGCGGACACCCCGGTGGCGGGAACGCCTGCGGCGCCGGTGATCTGGACGGAGATGGAGCCGTTACCGGGACCGGGCCGGCGGCGCCGAATCCCCCGCGGGTGTCCAGCACCCGGGCGGGGTTCAGGGACTGGAAGGTACCGGGCGCGGTGGGTGCGCCGGAGAGGTAGTAGCCGGCGACGTCGGCGATGAGTTGGGTGGTGCCGGGCGAGCCGTTGGCGAGTCGGATCTTGCCGTTCGTGCCGATGGGGACGACGACGAGGTTCGGGATCGTCTGCCCGGTGAGGAAGTTCAGGTTGGACGCATTGGGTGTGCTGGTGCCGTCGGGGTAGACGGTGATGAAGCCGTTCCCGGCGGGACTGGTGACGGTGACGTTGAGCACCACGGCGGACGCCCCGGTGGCGGGAACGCCTGCGGCGCCGGTGATCTGGACGGAGATGGAGCCGTTAGCGGGGACCGGGCCGGCGGCGCCGAATCCGCCGCGGGTGTCCAGCACCCGGGCAGGGTTCAACGAGACAAACGAACCCGGCACGGCGGCCGGTACCGCAGATACGACCGATCCGGTGGCTGGGTCGGTGTGCGCGCGAGCCCCGACGGCCGCCGAAGTACCGATCCCCCAACCCAAACAGAGCAAACTACTGATGACCAGAATCACGATTCGACGCATGATGACACACCCCCGGGCCCAAGAGACCCCTAATGCCTAGAAGTGTCACACGCTCGGCCTATACCGGCAATTCGTTCGCCGCGAAAATCGGCCAGCGAGGTGCACCCGTCAGGTGTTCGTTCCAGCGGGGAACGCCGCTCGAGGAGGGTGCGGTCGGCGGGGTGTGGATGATGGTGATCATCTGGCGTCATCATGCTCACAACACCAGCCAGGTTTCGACTCGACATGTCCTGAGCGGTATCACCCGGGTGGCTGATCGATCACCGGGCAGGACTACAGGAGGCGCCGCCGCCCACCGGTGATGACAACTGGTGCAGGAGGTCGCCAACGCGTTGACCATCGTGAGGCCAGTCCGATCGGCCAACCGATCCGGTGGTACCGCACCATGGACACCGATCATCGGCAGCAGCTCGCCCGGCGCCGCGCTTGATCGTGAAAGCCCGTACGGATTCGGATAGGACGGGGCTCTGCGACATCGCGTTCGCGAGTGTGGCCGCGGATTTGCGTGTGAGAGTGGTAACCGTCCAGCGAAGTCCTTCCCCTGTCGTGGACGTCCCGCGCCGTGTGTGGAAGGCGGGGTGGGTGGGCGAGGGCCACGTTGGGGTGGTGTCGACCCCGTTCGGGTATCTGGTGGTTGGTGGTGGTGTCACCGGGGGTCGAAGGTCCTGTGCGGGCAGGGATTTCGTCCTGACCCCAGGGTCGGGCGGTGCGCCTAGGGTGGCGGTGATGGCGACCGCGCGGCGCCAAACGCGGATCTCGTCCGGGACCACGTTGTGGGGCGGGGACCGGCGGTCGCCGCCTGGGGGTTCCCGATGCGGCGTCAACTGCTCCATTCCTTCCGCTGCTGCTGGGTGTTCGGGGTGGTTGCGGCCGTGGCGGTGTCGATGACGGCGGGGCCGGCTGCGTCCGCTGGTGCGGTGCCGATCCATCCGGCGAGTGCGGTGGCCGCGGTGGCGGCTGCGCCGTCGGTGGCGGGGGCGGTGGTGTCGGTGACCCCGGCGCGGGTCGCGGACTCCCGCACGAATCAGCAGATCACCGGCGCGGTCCCGGCCGTGGGTACCGCGACCGTGCAGGTCACCGGTCAGGGCGGCGTCCCGGCCGGGAATGTGGCGGCGGTGGTGTTGAACGTGACCGTGGTGTCCCCGCAAACCGCCGGGTACATCACCGTGTGGCCGTTCGGGATCGATAAGACGA
>JBBQGJ010000263.1:0-9803 GCA_038322925.1 Mycobacteriales bacterium | reverse complement strand
CGGCCCTCGCCGGGTTGCTGGGCGGGCGGGAAGAACGGGTACAGATAGCGGCCCGCCCGGTCCAGCCCAAGACCGTTGCCCTACAGGGAGAAACCAACGGCCAGACCGCCCGGTCACCCACATTCATGCCGGAAGACCCGGTTTTGTTCTGATCGTGTACGCCGTCGTGGTGGTCGGCGGTGGCGAGCTGTTGGGACGGTCCGGGTCGCCCAGCGTGTGGCTGTCGGTGGTGGCGACGGCGACGGTCGCCATCGCCTTCGAACCCGTGCGGACGCACATCAATCGTTGGTTGTCCCGGGCGCTGCACCAGGATCGGCTTTCGCCCTATCAGGTGCTCGCCCGCTTCCCGAACACGGTGACAGGTGCGTATCCGGCGGAGGAATTGCCGGCACGGATGGCCAGGGTGCTGGCGGAGGGCACCGGCACGGCCCGCGCCGACGTGTGGCTGGTGGTGCGCGGACGGCTCGAGCTCGCGGCCAGTTGGCCGGGTGAGGCGACGCAGCCGGCCGGCCCGCGCAACCCGTCGCCCGCGGGTGCCTTCGGCGGCGCCGCGACGGCCGCCAACCCGACGGTCGCCGCACCAAAGCTGGGACTGGACAGGCCGGGAGCCGCTCCGGTCATGGTCATCGAGGGACCGCAGCAGAGCATGGCCGTGCGTGAACGCGGAGAACTGCTGGGCGCACTGACCGTGGTGGTCCACGAGGGGCAGGAACTCACCCCCGTGGAAGAGCGGCTGTTCGCCGGCTTGGCGGCCCAATCGGGACTCATGCTCCGGGTGGCCGGCCTGCGCGCCGAACTCGAGCAGCAACTCGCCGGGCTGGAGCGACGCACCGAGGAACTGCACAAGGCACGACGAGACCTGGTCACCCGCCAGGACGCCGAGCGACAACGGTTGGAACGCAACATCCACGACGGCGCCCAACAGGAAGTCATCGCGTTACTGGTCAACCTGAGACTGGCCCAGGCCCTGCTCACCCGTGCACCGGAACGTGGTGCTCGGCTGCTCGCCGAGCAGGCGGCGGCCGCCAGGGAAACCATCGACACGCTCACCGCGCTGTCCCGCGGGCTCTACCCGCAGCTGCTGACCGACGCGGGGCCGGTCACCGCCTTGACCGCCGCCGTTGCATCCAGCCCGATACCCGTCGAGCTCACATCCACCGATGTGCCACGCTGCCCGCCGGACGTGGAGGCCGCGGTGTACTTCAGCTGCCTGGAGGCGGTGCAGAACGCCTGCAAACACTCGGGCGCGACGCGCATCACCATCGACGTCCGGGGCAGGTTCCATCCGGATGGCACCGGGGAGATCGTGATGAACGTGACCGACGACGGACGAGGCTTCGACACCACTCGACGGACCGGCAATGGACTGTTGAACATCTACGACCGGATCGAATGCGTACAGGGCAACATCTCGATCACCTCGGCAGTCGGGAACGGCACCACGATCCGAGCCAGGATTCCATGTGCCGCAAACATTCTCGCGACGACTCACGTACCGGCCCTGATGGTGGAGGATCAACCGCCGGCCACCTCGCAGATGACGGTCCTCCCGATCGCCGGCGGCTGACATGCGCATCCTCGGCTGGGTCCTTTTCGCCGCGACGTGCGTCTTGTTCGCCCTGCAAGGTCTTTTCCTGGCCGCTTCGACCTTCCCGATGACCTCCTACGAGGTGCTGGTCGATCACGTCTTTCCGCTGCTGGGCATCGGGGCGATCGTCGGCGCCGGGGTCGGCGCGTTGATCGTGTCGCGCTACCCGCGGAACCTCATCGGGTGGTTGTTCCTGGTCGGCCAGTTGGGCAACGTGATCGGCCTTGCCGCCGATGCGTTCGGCATGCTGGTGGTCCAGGGGGTCGTCGACGCACCGATGGCCGGCCGAATGGCCGGCTACCTCAACCAGGTGTTCGGGACCGTCTTCACCGTCACCGTCATGTCGGTGATCTTCATGATCGCGCCGGACGGGCAGTTCCTGTCTCCGCGGTGGCGGCTTGCCATCGGCGTCCCCGTCGCGGCGCAGGCGCTGTGGTGGGCGGGGGTCGTCACCGATCCGGCCGGTGTCAACGTGCCGGGCACTGTCGTGGAACAAGGTTTCCGAGAAACGCTGGCGGAGGTGCTGATTTCCGCGGGTTTCTTCGCGACGCTGCTGTCGATCTCCCTCGGCGCGGCGGCTCTGGTCCTGCGACTGCGTCGATCCACTGGTCAGCAACGCCTCCAGCTCCGCTGGATATCGACGGGGGCGGCGGTACTCGCGGTGACGTTCGTGGTGTTCGCACTGGGCGATCTGATCCCGCAGGGGACGCCGTGGATCTTGCCGGAGGCGACGTGTCTGGCGTACATCTTCTTTTCGGTGAGTGTCGGCGTCGCCATTTTCCGATATCGCCTCTATGACATCGACGTGATTCTGAGTCGGGCGATCGTCCTGGGTGTGCTGGCGGTGTTCGTGACTGTCGGCTACACCGTCGTGGTGGTGGCCATCGGCGCTGTCCTGATGGCGGTAGGGACACCAGGATCGACCCTGTACTGGCCGTCGTTGGTGGCGACCGCGCTCGTCGCCGTGGCGTTCCAGCCGATGCGCAGGCATGTGCTCCGGCTGGCGGATCAGCTGGCCTACGGAAACCGGGCCGCGCCGTACGAGGCATTGGCCACGTTGAGCCGCCAGCTCGCGGACAGCCCATCACCGGACGCCTTGCCAGCACGTGTTGCCGAGGCCACCGCGCGTGCGGTCGGCGTCGCCGGCGTCACCGTCCGGCTCGGCACTGCTGGAGAACCATCACAGACGCGGAGCGCGGCCTGGTCCCGCACCGGTTCCGCGCCCGGACCGATGCGGGTCGGTGTTCCGGCGCTGGTACTCCCGGTGCTGGACATGGGAGAGCAGGTCGGCAGTATCGAGGTGACCCTGCCGCCCGGCAGGGCATTGCGAACCTTCGAGCGGCAGTTGCTCGAGGACGTCGCAGCGCAGGCCGGCGTGGCGTTCCGCAACGCACTGCTGGAGGCGGAGCTGAACGCACGCGTCGAGCAAACAGTGACCCAGTCGGCCGAGTTGGCGGCGTCCCGACGCCGACTGCTCGGTGTCGAGGATGAGGCGCGGGAGCGGCTGGCCGACGCGATCCAGCGCAGGGTCGTCCCGCACCTGGCCGCAGTCGACGCCGAACTGACGGCCGGCCCGCCGACCGATCAATACCTGCCCCGGCAACTGGAACCACTGCTCGGCGAAACCGAACGGGCACTCGAGGAGCTGAGGACCGTCTGCCGGGGTGTGTTCCCCGCGCTGCTGGATCGGCGCGGGTTGAGACCAGCCCTGTCCGCGCAATTGGACCTCACCCATCCGCACACCCTGCTCGACGTCGACGACACCGCCAACCGGCGGCTCGACCGGGCAGTGGAGGCCGCGGGTTACCTGTTCTGTGTCGAGGTCGCACCGGCCGGCCGGAGTGCCCTGATCACATTGCGAGTCGACGACGACCATCTGGTCGCCGCCGTCATCGGGGACATCGACTGGGCGAACGAAATCGATCGGTCCGATGGGACGGCGCTGCTGGCGGCCTGGCAGCACTCCCGAGATCGAGTGGCTGCCCTCGACGGCGCGGTGACCGTGCAACGAAACGAGTCCGGCATGACGGTCACCGCCGTGATCCCACTGGGCGCGCAAACCGGTCGCGAGCCGGCAATGGCCGCTCACAGCCATTCCAGCCCACCCGACACCAACAGCGATTGATCGACAACTGCGTAGGCATCGCATCCGTTGTCCGCTGGGCCGAGCGCCCGTCAGATCCGCACCAAAGGAGGGACGGCATGGCCACCGTGACGATCGCCGCCGTGCAAGCGGCGTACATCCTGATGGACCAGCGCGGCTGCGTGGAGAGGGCGATCGCGCTGCTGCACCAAGCGGCCGGTAGCGGCGCGAGGATCGTGGTGTTCCCCGAGGTGTTCATTCCCGGAACACCCATTTGGATCGACTCCAGACCGATTTGGGACGGCGACGAGGACTGGTACGCGTTGCTGGTCGATCAGGCCGTCGTCGTGCCGGGTCCCGTCACCGACGCTCTGGGCGCCGCCGCCCGCTCTGTGGGTGCGTACGTGGTGATCGGGGTGCAGGAACGCGAGTCCCACGGCGCGACCATCTACAACACCACCCTCTACTTCGGTTCGGATGGTGCCCTGCTCGGCAAGCACCGCAAGCTGATGCCCACCGGCTCCGAACGCACCGTGTGGGGGATGGGCGACGGTTCCACCCTTCCGGTCATCGACACGCCGCACGGCAGGCTCTCCGGACTGACCTGCTGGGAGAATTTCATGCCCTTGGCCCGCTATTACCTGTACAGCCAGGGCGTCGACATCTGGGCGGCACCGACCCTCGCCCCCAGTGACGGCTGGATCGCCACCATGCGGCACATCGCCCTGGAAGGTCGGTGCTACGTGGTCGGCGTCAATCCATGCCTTCACGTCGACCAGATCCCGGCCGACTTCCCTCACCGCGATCGCCTGTGGGTTGCGGATGACGGCGACGAAGGCTGAGTGGAGGCCGGCAACAGCGTGATCATCGATCCCACCGGCAAGATCCTGGCCGGGCCGGCACGGCACGAAGAGACCATCCTGTACGCCGAAGTTGATCTGGCGGCGGTGCACGCCGCCCGCCGGTTCTTCGACCCAGTGGGCCATTACAGCCGGCCAGACATCTTCCAACTTCGGGTGGACACCCGCGCCCGACCTCCAGTCGTGCAGGACCTGCCAACCGCCGGATCCGATACCGACTGACCGGACCGGATTCCCGCGCGATGTGCGCGCTGATCGCGGCCGCGGACGGGTCGGGGCACACATCCAACGGCCCGCAGCGCGGGGCCATGGATGACGGGCGTGGATCCGCCGTGGATCCGCCGTGGATCCGCCGTGGTGGGAGGGAGCGTCGTATGACGCCGGAACGTCGCAAGCACGACGCCGTCGCGAGCATCGACGTGCCGGAGACGTCGCACACCAACTCCATCACATCGTTCTGGCCGGCCCGCTCGACGCCCGTGCCTACGCTGCCCCCATTTCCTCGCTTGGTCCGATCGTCCCCCCGGACCGCTCCGACGTAGCGACAAAGGTCCCGAGAGTGCTTGCCACCGCGGCGCTGTCGGCCGACCTGTGCTCACCGGCTGTGAGCTCCGCGGGGGCTCACCGACGTCCGGGCAGCTCGTGCAGCGCGACGTCGGTCAGCACCCCCACCCGCACTGACGCCGTCAGATAGGTGCACGCCGGCTGACGTCGCCGGTCGGTGGGCGAGCCCGGGTTCAGCAGCCGCAGACCTCCGGGACTGACGGTGTCCCAAGGGATGTGACTGTGCCCGAAGATCAGCAGGTCGACGTCCTGGTAGACCCGGTCCGCCCGCAGCTCTCGACCGGCCTTGCCGCCGGTCTCGTGCACCACCGAAACGCGCAGGCCGTCCAGCGTTGCCCGCGCCACCTCCGGCAGCCGGCGGCGCAACTCGGCGCCGTCGTTGTTGCCGAACACCCCGATCAATCGGGTGGCCCGGTCCTCGAGCTCGTTCAGAAGTGCCGGGACCACCCAATCCCCGGCATGGATCACGACGTCGGCACGGTCCACCTCGTCCCAGACCTCGCTGAGCAGGTTCTTGGCCCGCGCCGGGATATGGGTGTCGGAGATGATCAGCAATCGCACCCGGACAATTGTCGCCTGGGACGCACTCTGTGGCTGTCCGTGCCTGACAGGGCCTCACAGCGGCTGACAGAGACCGACCGAACCCGAGCGGCAGTCAGTCAGCGGGCTGCAGGATCGCCCATCCCTGCGGCCCGACCTCGTGCCCGGGGCCGCTGACGTCGTCGCTGGCCACCAGCACATCCACCGCGCCCTCGACCTCGAAGCGGTATCCCTCGTCGGCGGTGTTCAGCAGCACCCGGATCCGCTCACCGCCGGCGCCGAGGACCTCGTAGGCGAACTGATCGTTGGTCACCTCGATGGCCTCGGTCCGGGCCGTCACCAGCCACGGCAGCCGGCGGCGCAACCCGATCAGACCCTGGTGCAATCGGTAGGTCGGCCACCCGCCGGGATCCAGGCCGTCCGGACCGGCCGGGAAGGCGGGCCGCACTGCGTCGTCACCGCCCTCCCGCTCCTCCTTCACGCCGCGAAAAGCCTGCTCGTCGCCGTAGTACACGCTGGGGACGCCCGGAACGGTGAACAGCACCACCAACGCGTGGGCGAGCAGTGCGACGTCGTCCAGACGGCTGGCGATCCGGGTGACGTCGTGGTTGCCGACGAATGTCAGTGGGCTGAATTCCTCGCAGAAGCTGTTGTGCCGCTCGAGGTTCCAGGCCAGCTCGTGGAAGTTCAGGTCGTTGAGCGAACTCCAGATGGACTTCCACAGTTCGTATTGGGTGACGGAATCGAGATCGCCCTGCCGTATCCAGTCCGGGTAGTCGCCGTGGATGACCTCACCGACGAACCAGGCGTCCGGATGCGACCTCCTGGTCCGCGACACCACGGTATGCCAGAAGCCCAGCGGGACCGCATAAGCCGCGTCCAGCCGCCAGCCGTCGACGCCCCGATCGAGCCAGTGCCCCATGGCGTTCTCCACCAGGTCGATGACCTCCGGGCACTGGTGATCGAGCACCACCAGGGCGTCGTGCCCCTCGAAGTTCTGGTAGCCGAAGCCGTCGGGGCCATCGCCGTCCCAGTCGATGTGGAACCACGGCGCGAAGGGCGATTTCTCTCTGTTGGCCAGCACGTCCTGGAACGCCGGGAAGGACCGCCCCACGTGATTGAACACCCCGTCGAACAGCACCCTGATGCCCCGCCGATGGCAGGCGTCCACCAGCCAGTCGACGTCAGCATCGTCACCCAGCCGAGGGTCGATGCGCAGGTGATCGACGACGTCGTAGCCATGTGTTTCCGAGGAGAAGATCGGGTTGAGCGCCAACCCGTTGCAGCCCAGCTCGATCAGGTAGTCCAGCCACGGTTGTAGCGAGCGCAGCCGATGACGGACGTCGGCGCCCGAGGGCAGCGCGGCCGGCTCAGCACCGAGGAAACCGAGCGGGTAGACCTTCCACCAGATCACCCTGGCGGGCCAGTCGGACATGATGACCTCGCGTCTCCCGGCGGGCCGAGAGCCCGGCCATCCGGACCGTGCCACGCATGTTTCCACCGATCGAGTCCTGATGCTGCCAGGTTTCGCGGGCTATCGTCAGAAGGATCACCCGAGAAATACGGTGGCGTCTGCATCCGCGGGGGGCGGGGATCGCGTAGCTACAGGGTTGACACGCACCGTCGACTCCACAGTTCGACCCCCATCGACCCCAGTGTCGAGAGGTCACGACGTCGAGGTGTCTTTGAACCTCGCTTGACGGGAGGTGACGGCGCGAACGGCCCGAACCCGCGAAACGAGTCACCCATGGCCTTGCAGTCCGCCCTCGCCGCAGTGCGAGATGCGCCGTTCATCCTGGACGCCGTGCGTGCCGGCGACGATCTGGTCGTCGCGGCCGGCAATGACGGCGGACCGCACGCGGCTGCGGTTCTGGCCGCCGCGGTTCATGACGACGACCAGGTCACCGCCATCGCCGCAGTACATGCGCTCGGCGCCGTGTTCGACGACCGTGCGGCACAGGAACTCTCCGCGCTGCTGTCAGACCCCCGGACGTTCCTGCGCGAGCATGCGGCATGGGCGCTCGGCACCCGGGTGCCGCGGCTGGACGCCGTCGGACGCCTGGTCGCCGGCGTCGCCGCGGGCGGATTCGCCACGGTCATCAACCAGCGCACGCTGCGACGGTGGGCGCAATCCGCGCCCGACCACGTCGCGCTGGCGCTGGAGGGTGCCTTGCTGTCTCCTGGAGCGTTGTCTCCTGGAGCGTTGTCTCCTGGAGCGCTGGCTTCTGGAGCGCTGGCTCGGGAAGCACCGGACGCCCGGGCCAGGCTGGTCGAGACGATGGGTCTGGTGCCGGGACCGGTGGCCAGCCGCGCGATCCTGCGGGTCGCCGCCGCACCTTACGAGGCTGACCGGGTCCGGCAGGCGGCCGTCGCCGCGCTCGGTGATCGCGGTCAGCGTGACATCGAGGTTCTCGAGTTGATCGGGAAGCTGGCGACCACCGACGGCGAGTTGGGTGCGGTCGCCACGCTCGCGGCATTTGACCTCGGGGAGCGGTCGCCGGAGATCCGATCCGCGGGCGCCGGGATGTCGATCGCCCAGCTCTTCCTGCACGCCGACCTCGACCGCGAACTCAGCAGGGCAGGCGCCGGCGACAACGGCGGGATCGCCACCATGCTGGTGCGGCTCGGTGATGCGCTGGCCGCCGAGCCGGGCGTCGACCGGGTGCTCACGATGTCCCGCGGCAGTGCCGCGGCTGCGGTCGCCGGGCTGTCCGAGGCTCCCGCCGGTCACCTGCTGACCCCGATCCCGTTGATGAGCGAGCCGGTCGACGCCGCCCGCGCCTGGCCCGTCAACGTGGCCGCCGAACGCGGTATCCGGCGGGCGCTGACGGCCCACGGCCGGGTCGATGTGCTGCACCTCCGGATGGCCGATGTGGGCAGCATGGCGGCGTCCAGGGTCGCGACCCGACTCGGCATCCCGACCGTCTTCACCCTCGCGCCGGACCCGCACGCCGTGATCCACGCGCTGGACATGACGGGAGCATTGTCCCGCAACAACTTCGGGGCTGTGGACGAGAAGGAGCACTACTGGTTCCGCACCGGGCTGGTGCGCAGGCTTGCCGCCGGCGCCTACCGGTGCGCGCTGTTCCCGCGGCCGCAGCTGCGGGATCAATTGCGCGATCTGCTGGGCATCGACATCGAGGCCCAGCCGCGCCGCTACACCGTGGTGCCCGAGGGCATCGACCTGGCGGTCAGCGAGGCCGCCCAGCTGGAGGCCGAACTGGCGAGCGAGGCTGACGGGCCCCCTTCCGGTGGCCTGCTTGGTTCCCGCAGCGGGCTGTCCTCGGCGCTCGCCGACCTGGAGGGCCTGATCGCCGCGCTGCCGGTGGAGCGAAAGGGGCTGCCGATCGCTCTCACCGTCGGCCGGCTGCACCGCGTGAAGGGAATGGCCACGGTGGTCGAAGCCTGGGCGGCCGATCCGGCTCTACGGCAGCGCTGCAACCTGCTCGTCGTCGGCGGCGACCTGCACCACCCGAGTGCCGACGAGCAGGGCCAACTCGACGCCATCGCCGCGGTGATGACCGAGAATCCCCACGCCGCCGCCGGTCTCGTACTCGCCGGGCACCGGCCGAACGATGTGGTGACCCGCTGGATGGCCGCCGCGCACACCGGCCTTCCCGCGTCCGTCGCCCCGGCGGGCGTGTACATCTGCGGCAGCCTCAAGGAGGAATTCGGGCTGGCGCTGATCGAGGCGCTCGCCGCAGGCCTGGTGGTGGTCGGACCGGACGCGGGCGGTCCTGCCACGTACGTCGACGACGGCGTCACCGGTTTCCTGGTCGACACCCGCTCGGCGGCCGCGGTCGCAATCGGCTTCGGCCGGGCGCTGGACTTGGCAGCCGATCCCACCGCGCGCGGGCGGGTGGACGCCGCCCGGCGGCTGGTGCATGACCGCTACACGATCCAGGCGATGGCCCGCGCCCTGTCCGGGATGTACACGGGCATCGCCGCGCCGGTGGCCGGATGACCGGGGTCGGCTGATGACGCTGCTGGTGATCAGCCCGGACTACGCCAGCCACCTGTTGCCGTTGGCCACCCTGGCGACCTCCTGGCGTGACGCAGGGGAACGGGTGGTGGTGGCCACCGGCCCTGCCACCAGGACCATCGTCGACTCGTTCGGCTACGACTGGATCGACCTGAGACTGGGCCGCGGGTCGAATCCGGGCGTCAT
>JBBQGJ010000262.1:0-9861 GCA_038322925.1 Mycobacteriales bacterium | reverse complement strand
ATCCGGACCTGGCCGGCTACCTGCTGCTGGATTTCGACGCCTTCGACTGGTGGGAGGAGGACCAGCCGATCATGAGCCACCCGCAGGACCCGTTCCACCGGATCGACGTGCGCGCCAGCTCCCGGCTCGTCCGGCTCGAGCACCACGGGGTCTTGCTGGCCGAGTCGAACCGGCCGCACATGCTGTTCGAGGCCGCGTTCCCGATGGCGCGGTACTACCTGCCCCGTCACGACATTCGCGTCGATCTGGAACCGAGCGCGCTGATCACCGTCTGCGCGTACAAGGGCACGGCCACGCACTACACAGTGGTCGCGGCCGGCCAGGAGCTGCCCGACATCGCTTGGAGCTACGAGGATCCGCTGCTGGACGCGACCGGTGTGAAGGGGTTGATCTCGTTCTATCAGGAGCGGCTGGACGTGTTCCTGGACGGCAAGCCGGTGGAGCGGCCACGCACACCCTGGTCGTAGGTCCAGCATCGACACAGCATCGACACAGAAATGCCGCCGCCGGATGATCCGGCAGGCGGCATTCCTGACATTTCTCTTCCGTGATGAGCCGGCGATCAGTGCTCGGCCGACGTGAATGCCGAGTCGTTGACTCTGACAATCTGACCGGCGTTCGGAGTCTGGAAGAACATCCCGGCGACCGACCACGCCGAGGAGTACAGCACGCCGTTGTCGATCAACAGACCGACCGGCATCGTCACCTGCGCGTAGGTCTTGCTGCCGTTCGGGGCGATCTTCACGATCCGGCCGACCGTGCTCGGGTCGAATCCGGGCGGCGGCGGATCTTCGGACGGCGCGTTCTCCAGGAGTTCGGAGACGTACACGTTGCCGCACCAGTCGACCGCGACACCGGTGGGCGCGTCCAGCCCGGAGATCACCCGCTTCACCTTGCCCGAGTAGGCGTCGAGCACGTACACCCGGCCCTCGCCAGGAATCTCGCTGCTCAGGGTGGAGACGTACAGCGTGTTGCGCGGGCCGTAGGCCAGGCCGGTGGGAACCGGATCGCAGCCGGTGCCGGGCACTGGGGCATTGTTAGGTAGGTCGGCGCATGCTCCGGTCTTGATCACCGGCGGGATGAAGAAGTTGGAGACCTTGCCCTTCCGGTCGACCCGCAGCACCGCGTTGCCGCCGCCGTCCGCGACCAGCACCAAGCCCTTGCCGCTCCTGTCGTTGATCAGGTAGAAGGGGTTGGACAGCGAGTCCATCGGGTTGCCGTCAGCGTCGAACTGGGTCTGCCCGTCCGGGTTGTTCTTCAACTCGTTCGCCAGCAGGTCGGCCAGCTGCACGGGCTTCTTTCCGGGCCGAGCAAGGAGCACCGAGGCGACGGGGACTCCGGCGGCGTCGGAGGCCTTCGCGGTCAGTGCGGGGGCGGCAGCCATAACTTCGCTCGGTCCACCGGTGAGCACGGCGAACTGCGACCCGACCTTCACCGCACCGGTGGCGCCGCCCACATCGGTGATCACCGGCTCGGTGATATGTCGAACCGGGTCGATCGCGGTGACCTGACCGATACTCACTTCGGTGACGTACAGGGTCCGACCGGATCCGGCGGAGATCTCGAACGGATCGTTCAGGTGATCTGCGACGACCTGGATCGGGTCCCGTCCGCCATATCGATCTCCGGTGTCGGCGTACGCCGGCGTGCCGACCAGCGCCACCGCGCAACTTGCGGCGATTGCGGCACCGCCCCACCTCTTGACTCCCTGCATGGGCCCACCTTCCCGTCCAGCGGAGCTGTGCCTGTCACAGCCCAGACACAGCAACGTAGTCCCCCGATCGGGTGGTCGCGCGGCGGCCGACACGAAAGATCCTGACTCAGCGTCAATCAAGATCAAATGTCCAGACACGAACGAGCCGATCCGTCGGCATGGCCTGCATCGCGTTGGTGACGCGGTGTAAGAGAACTCCTGGCACGGCGAGTTCGGCTTGCGGGTCGTTGCCTCGAATACCGGCCGCGTTGCGAGGGTTCAACGCTGGATGCTGGTGGCGAGTATCAGCGCGAGGTCAACGAGCGGTCCGAGGGGTGGTGTGCCTGGGGAATTGGTCGAGAGGACTGTGGGGACGCCCGTGGCGATGCCGAGAGCGACACGAAGCCCGCCGTGTGTCGCCTCGGATGCCGCCGCCTTCCATCGGCCGTTGATCGGATCGCAGGCGTCCGAGCCCCGAGATCCATTGTCCATTTGAGCGATCAGCTCGGGGGTCAGAACCCGGCCCGGTCCGGGCGGGGTTGAGGCAGCGCGGCCTGCACCGGCGAGTGAGCGGACCAATCCGGTGTGGGGTGATCAGTGACCGGGAGGCCGACGGCCGGACACTCATTGCGGCGACGGTCACCGAGCCGCAGGACGGGACCGGCCCGCGCACCGCTGCCGCCCAGCCCTCGGCAACCGCCCGGCCGATCACCGTGCACTACACGCGGGAAGGCTCCCCTCCCGACCTCCGGTCGGCCTCGTCCATGGGAGCGCCGAGTTCGAGGTACCCGCCGCGGTCAACCAGGTGATCGCCTGCTGGGCGACCGACGCCGCTGGGACTGGGAACTACCAGGCGTTTTTCGTTCTCGATGATGCCCTGATTCTCGGTCGCGTTTCGATGCGCCGGTTCCGTGCCGACAATTCCGGTCAAGGCATCGTCGACGCGTGGTCCGAGCTTTTTCTTCTCTGGGCCCAACTCCTGCCGAATGTTCCAGCGCTCGCGCCATTGGCTGGACCAAGAGATCCTCTCCTCGCTGATAAGCGGCGGACACTTCTCCTTCCTCGCCACCACCGTCAACCAGCAAGCGAGCCACCCACCCGAACTGGAAGTGCAGATCATCACCAAGGTCGCCGGCTACGGTCAACAACTCGGCCGCCCCATCCAGCCCGTCGACCAGCTCGCCAGGCATTCCAAGGATCCAGCCATCAAATGTGACGACCGGCGCGCGCTGGACGACCTGGCCGAGCTGGCCAACGACATCACCACCGCACGCGAGCGACTCGCTCAGGACCACCTCGATCAAATCCTGACACTGGGCCCGAGCTGCAATTGCGGCCGCAGTGGCCCGCCGGTCGAGCACCGCGAAGCGGGCCGATTTGCCAGCCGGCGCCGGGTCCCGGGCAATTTTCCGGATCGCCACTGCCGCGTCCCCGCACCGTGAGACCGCAAATTCTCCTATACATCGTCAAGCGCGGCTGGTCGGGTGAGGTCCGCCACCGGAGACGCAGTTCCGCCAATTAACGGACCGCAATATTGGCGCTTGTCTGTTCGAATCGATAACAATTGCGGGACTTTCGGCCCTATACCACGTCGGCCGGGCGGCGGTGGGGTTGCCTGGACGGCTCCGTTCGCGGCCGACCGGGGGTCTCCGCCAGATCTGACAGCGGACTACCCCAGGCTTACCCCTACCTGCCGCGCCAGTGACTGGGAGGTTTCGTCATGACGATCACTCCTTCCGTGCGTGGCCTCGAGTCGCCGACCGTGGCCGGCGTTTTCTGAGCCGGCCTTTTCATCAGTCCATACGGATGGAGCGACAGCGGACATGAATACCAGTAGCCACGCCGGCGACGCGCGGACAGCGGTATCGACCTCGCCCAAGAGGCCGGCACACCATGCGGGCATGCCCGGCCTGGCCGAAGTGTGGTTGTGGGAACACCAGCTGGTCGAGTTCGGCACCCGCTACACGGGCAGCAGTGGTCACACCGCCTACGTGGACTGGCTGACCCATCAGCTGTCCCGGGTGCCTGGATTCACGGTGCGCACCGACCGGTTGACGTTCAACCGCTGGCTGGCATGCGATTTCGCCTTACGGGTGCGGGTTCCCTCGACGGTGGGCCGCTCCGGCCCGGTCCCGCTCACCTATTACTATCCCTATTCCGGGCAGACGCCGCGTGACGGCGTGACCGCCAAGCTCGTCGACCTCGGCCTGACTCCGATTCCCACGGCTGCACCAGCGGGCTCGGACGCCGCGGCGGCGTTCTGGGCACCGGCCAAGGGCGGCATCGCCCTGGTACGGACCGCGCCGTCGGTGTTCTCGCTGAACCTGGGCCAGACGGCGATCGGCGGTTACCGGCCGGGCAAGACCTCCGCCCAGACCGCTGCGGACTACACGGCCTACGCGGCCGCGCTGACCAATCCCATCTGGCAGGGCCTTCTCGCGCCCGTCGGGCTGCTCGACGCCCGCAACGCCGGGGTTCTCGGGGTGGTATGCGCGTGGACCGGGATGCCCGACGACGAGGTGATCAACCAGTACAACCCGTTCGTCACCGGCTATCCCTCGCCATCCGGCCTGGCGACCGCCGGCGACCCTGGCTGCCCTGCGGTCTGGGTGGGTGATTCGACCGGTGTCGAATTATCCCGGCTCGCGGCCAGCGGCCAAGCGGACGCGACGCTGGTCCTCACCGCCGACATCACCGCGGGTGCAGCGACCGAAACGGTCTGGGGCCGGCTGACAGGTTCCGGGGACACCGGCCAGCACATCATCATGAATACCCACACCGACGGGCCGAACGCCACCGAGGAGAACGGCGGGCTGGGCCTCGTCGCGCTCGCCCGACATCTGGCCGGCCTGGGCGCCCGCCAGCACGACATGTACTTCGCCTTGGTCACCGGGCACTTCCAGCTGCCGCAGTTCATCCGGAACATCCCCAATCCCAAGAACATCGTGGCCGGCAATGACGCGATCAGCGTGTGGATGCTCGACCACCCCGAGATCTACCGGGCCGCCACCCTCGGGGTGACCGTCGAGCACCTCGGCGCGACCATGTGGAGCACCGATCCCGCCACCGGGCGGTACGAACCCACCGGCGGTTCCGAGTGGGGCACCACGTACACCATGCCGCGGGACAACACCGGCTCCGCCAACGTCGAACAGGACGCCTACCTCGCCGCGGTCGCCGCGGTGAACGTCACCGGCTGGGCAAACCACCCCGTGGCGGCGGTGCGGCCCGGCGCCATCCCGCTGTATCTGGGCGAGGGCGCACCGCTGTATGCCGCCGGACTCGGCACCGTCTCGTTCTGCCCCACCCCCACCTACCTGCTGCAGGCAGGCGACGCCCACCGGCCGCACCAACTCGACCTCGACAAACTCGACAAACGTCTGATGTACGGCCAGATACTTGCCCTTGCCCAGACCGTCGAGGCACTCGATGCCGCCCCGGCAGCCGCCCTGTAGCACACGGGGCGACGATCGGGGCAGCCGTCGGAGGTGGCTGCGGAGCTTGGCACAGCCGGTGATGTGCATCGTCGAGCGGCGGTGGGGCGCAAGGCGGCCCCGTCGTGTTCGCGTCTTGATTGCCGCGAGGGCGCCGTTCGGCAACGATCGATCGGGTGCTGCCGGCAGCGGTCGAAATGACGCCGTCGTGCAAGGCCCTGCTCGAGTGTGATTCACCGATGGTTCCTTTCTCATGACCCTGGGGGCAGGGATGAGCACACCGAACGACAGGCCGTGGCTCCGCTACTACGGCGGGGTGCCGGCGAGCATCGACTATCCACACATCACGCTGTACGAGGCTGTCGCCGCGACCGCGCGGCGGCTGCCATCGGCGGTTGCCTGGGACTTCATGGGCACCAGGGCGACCTACCGTGAGTTGCTGGCGTCGATCGATGCTTGTGCTGATGCCCTGGCCGCGCTGGGGCTTCGGGCCGGCGACCGGCTGCTGATCTCGATGCCGACAGCTCCGGGCGGAGTCATCGCCGTCTATGCCGCGAACAAACTCGGGGTGGTGTCGGCGCTGATCCATCCGCTGTCCACCGAGCGCGAGGTCGAACAGTATCTGAACGAGAGCGGCGCGCAGGTGGCGCTCACCCTCGACGCGTTCTTCGGCGTGTTCGCGCGGGTGAAACCCAGCCAGCCGCTGCGGCACATCGTGTTGGCGCGCATCGGTGACCATCTCTCGCCGGTCAAGCGTTTCGGCTTCTGGCTGACCAAAGGGCGCAAGATGGCGCCGGTGCCCGCCGACCCGCGGGTGCGATGGTGGAAGGACGTGATGGCGGCCTCGCACCCGCCGGCGCCGCGCGCCGCGACGGGAACGGAAGATCCTGCGGTGATCCTGTTCTCGGGCGGCACCACCGGCGTTCCGAAGGGTGTCGTGCTGTCGAGTCGCAACGTCATCGCCGCGGGCATGCAAGCGGCGGCCTGGGTTGGTATGGGCCCCAGCGATTCGATCCTGGCGATCCTGCCGATCTTCCATGGCTTCGGCCTTGGCGTGTGCGTGAACGCCGCATTCCTGGCCGGCGCCACGTCGATCCTGGTGCCGCAGTTCTCCGCCGAGATCGTGGCGAAGCTGCTGAAGAGTGCGCGGCCGAGCCTGCTCGTCGGCGTGCCGACGTTGTACGACGCGTTGTCGAAGGACCCGTCGCTGGCCAAGAGCGACTTGTCCTGCCTGCGCGCGTGTTTTTCCGGTGCGGACACGTTGCCGCGGCAGGTGAAGGAACGGTTCGAGGCGCTGGTCGCCGCGCACGGCGGCACGGTGAAGTTGCTCGAAGGGTATGGGCTCACCGAAGCGGTGACCGCGATCATGGCGATGCCGTTGACCGAGTACCGCGAAGGCTCGATCGGTGTCCCGTTCCCGGACATGGACGCCACGATCTGCCGCTACAGGACGACCGAAGAACTTCCTGCGGGCGAGGAAGGCGAGATCTGCGTGGCCGGCCCGGCGGTGATGCTCGGCTATCTCGAGGATCCACCGGCCACCGGCGAGGCGCTGAAAGTGCACGCCGACGGCCGCACCTGGCTGCACACCGGCGATCTCGGCAAACGCGACGCCGACGGGTTCTTCTACTTCACCGTCCGCGCCAAGCGGATGATCAAGTCCTCCGGCGTCAACGTCTACCCGGCGCAGGTGGAAGCCGTTTTGCGCCAGCACCCGCTCGTCGCGGATGCCTGCGTGATCGGGGTGCCCGACCCGGCGCAGGTCGAGCGCGTGAAAGCAGTGGTGGTGCTGCAGGAGCCGGCGCAGGAATCGGAGGCCACCGCGCAGGCCTTGATCGGCTTCTGCGGCGAGCGGCTCATCACATGGTCACGCCCGCGCGAAATCGAGTTCCGCCGCGAGCTGCCTCAGACGCGCATCGGCAAGATCGACTACAAGGTCCTCATCGCCGAACACATCGAAAGGGCTGCCCACTGAAGGCGTGCAGCGCACGAACGTCTGGCTCGCGCCGCCCTGGCCACACCGTCAAGAGAATCAACCTGTCTCGCCCCTTGACCGGGCGGTACGGGTCGTGGGCCGCGGCGTGAGAGACTCGCCGCGTTGCGCCGGGAGTGGGAGCGTGTGATGCCAGCGAGCAAGCCATCGGAGTTCGACATCCGGGCACGATGCGAGTTCTACGCGCAGAAATATCACGGCAGGCCGGAGCGGCTGGAGAAGGGTCTAGCGGCCTACGCGGTGCATCTGTTCGCTCAGGAGCCGGGGTTCGATGCGGTCCTGGACGGCGGCGCGGGCACCGAGGCCGACCTGGCAGGCCACCTGTGCCAATCCAACGACCTGCACATTGACGCGGTGCTGGAGGACGAGGTAGGGCAGCGCTTGCTGCTGATCCAGGCTGCGTGGCGCCACAGAGACCTCGACGAGCGCAGGATAGCCGCGTTCTTCGACGCACCCGACCGCATTCTTGACCGCGCGTCAGGGGTCACCGGCGGCGAACAGATTCCTGACCTGCTCGCGGGCTTCGCCGAGAAGGTCGACGACGGATACGAAATACTCTTGCGTTTCGTCACGAACGTACCGGCGGGTCGCCGCGCGCAATTGGCAGCTGCCACGGACGCCATGAATCAGCAGTACGACCATGCCGGCCGGCCGATCACGTGTGAAGTCTACGGAATTGCCGAACTCTTCAAACGAGAGGAGGAACTGCGAGGGACCGCCGTGGGTGGCGGCCTGGTCGAGCCGGTCACCCTGAACCTGCAGTCCGGTCATTTCACCGCACTTGACGCTCCGTTCCGTACCCTGGTGGGCGTCGTCAAGGCCAACGAACTGGTGGACCTGTACAACAGGGCTGGCGTGGGAAACACGCTGTTCGATCTGAACATCCGGCCCTTGGGAAGTAGGAGGGCCAACCCGAAGATCGTCCAGACCGCTCTGTCCGACGACGAGGAGGCGCGCTTCTTCTTCTACTACAACAACGGCGTCTCGGCGATCTGCACCGAGTATTCCCTCGCGCGCAACACGGTGACCGCCAAGCGGTTCCAGGTCGTGGACGGGGCACGGACCGTCATGGCGCTTGCGCGAGCGCTGCACAGGAAACCGAACACGTCGGTGTACCTGCTCTTCAGGTTGACCGCGGCCGCCGATTCCTACGGCGGACCCTTCACCGACAATGTGATCCGTTACACCAACACCCAGAACTCGGTGAAGCTGCCGGCCCTGTTCGCCAACGACCCGATTCAACGGTGGCTGCGCGACAATGTCGAGTTGATCTCCGGTCGGGGAGCCATTCCCGCCATGCACTACCGACTCCAACCCGGCAATCGGCCAGAGGATGGACCGGGCAAGGGGATCACGATCGAAAGGTTGGCCGGGATCCGGCACGCCTTCCTGTACGGCCCGGTCCCCAGCTATCGGGAGCCGGCGCAGTTCTTCGACCGCGAGTTGCGGTACGCAGAAGCGTTCGGCATCAACGGGAAGGAAGTTGACCGCTGGCCGGAGGAAGTGCTCTTCGAAACGGCCGCCGCGATCACCATTCATCAGCGGGTCCAGGAGATCAGCAGGGCGATCGCGGCAAGCCCGGCGACCAAGGACGCCGACGAAGCGCGGTATCTGAACCGGCTTGCCCGTTACGTCACGGCCCTGGTCGGTGTCGGATTGCAGACCGTCCGTCCCTGGACATTCCACGACTATGCAACCCTGACAGCCTCCGCGGCGACGTTCGATCAGCACGTGGATCCGATGGTCCAGAAGGCGCGGGCGGTGCTGCGGGACGAATTCGCCGGCCAAACGTTTGGCCCGGCGAGTAGCCAGCCGGAATACCGGCTGGCCCGGGATGAGCCGACCTGGACGAGGTTGCGGGACACGCTGCGCCAGCAGGTGTTGACTGATCCGGCCGCGCCGAGCCGGTAGCGCCGATGATCTCCCAGGGCACCGGGCGGTGCCCGGATCCACAGACCCAGGGCTGCGCCGCCCAACCAGGGTCGAGTCAATCAGGTCGAGTCAACGCTATGGTGCCGAGCGTCTTCAGGGACCCCCGTACGGGTGGTGACATCTACTCAGTCGAGTGATCAGGCACTGTAGGTATTGCTTATAGTGATCATCGGCCTAGCGTTGGGGTTGCCAGGGGTTGTCCACACCCGGATGTATCAGTGTCCGTGGGTGCAGGTGTTGCGGGGCACGGCCCTGGGTCCGATCGGCGAAGGGGGATGCGAATGTTCACCCTGGTCAAGGGCGGCGTCCAACTGGAATTCGACGATCTGATCGACGTCCTGCTCCGCGCGGAGGTCAACGATCCGGTGTACGTGCCCGGCCGCGGGTGGATGGCGGTCGGTGATCTGCGCCCGAGCGTGGTGCCCGGCTGGGCGGACCTGCCACCCCCGCGGTGGGTGGCGTTTTCCCAGTAGTGCTTGCGGAGCTGGCCGCGGTGGCCGTGGAACACGTCGCGCGCCAAGCTGTTCCGGGTCTCACCGCGGTTGAGCAGGTGGTGAATGCGGCGCTGGTACCCCGACTTCACCCACACCGACCGCCAGGGCCAGGCCGCATAGCCTGGCACGGTTGGTCCCGCCTCGACGCAGCCCGCGCAGTCGGACACCATGTCTTCACCGGCGGCGCCGTTGCCGAGTCCGTTACGAGGGAGCGGTGAATCATCGACAGCCTCGAAGCCCAATGGCGACGCAAGGGCGCCACCCTGAGCGACAAGACTGCTCGCACCGAGTTCGGACTCACTCAAGACGAGATCA
>JBBQGJ010000261.1:0-9909 GCA_038322925.1 Mycobacteriales bacterium | reverse complement strand
AATCGATCAATGGTTTGTACAAGACGGAGTTGATCAAGCCGCAGAGGCCTTGGCGGAATGCGAATCACGTCGAGGTGGAAACGGCCACGTACTTGGACTGGTTCAACAACCGGCGCCTGTATGAATACTGCGGAGATATGCAACCCGTGAAATTGGAGCGAATCTTCTATAGCGGTTTGAGTAACGATGGGGTAGCATAGTTTCTATCAACGTGGAGTCTCCGGACTCGCCGGGGGGATTCAAACCGCGCCTTGTTGAGCCGGCGGCGAGCGATCCAGAAGATCGCGGCGAGGAGGAGCCCCAACCCCACCCAGCAGACGGTCGCGACGATGACCGCCTGAACCGCTGCCGTGGTGCTGCTCACCGGTGGGGTCGTCACCACGCCGGAACGATCGAGCCAGATCTGAATCCTGGTGCCCGCGGTCAGACCCGTTGCGGCTTGTATCTCTCCGGTCTCTTCGAGGCCGTTTGCTCCGGACCACCGCGCCTGCACCGACGAGGTTCCGCCCATCGGTGTGCCGTCAGCGCTGACGTGTTCGAATTCGGTCGGGGCGAGCAGCTCTGCGGTCGTCGAGTACGTCTGCTGCTGGGGACGATCCGTGCCTGCGATATCGGCCCAGAGCTTCGAGCCCCCGGCGGCCGCGAGCGGCAGGCAGAGCACCCAGATCACCACGAGCAGGATGATCAACGCGGCTTCGGTGCGGTCCGACGCCCGCGCCATCGAGTTGCCGTGTACGGAGAAGACGAAACGGCGCGGAGTGCGCCGACCATCGTGCGGCGCGGAGTCTGGCGATGACATCGCTGCTCACCCTCCTGCGATCAACCTGAGCGTCGACCTGGTTTGAGTGCGTCACCGATGTCGACTCGGCCGTCTGAAACCACCCTGATCGGGGAAGCTCAGCCAGACCAGAGCCGAAAGACCCGGCCGCGGAGCGCAAAGGGTCTGCACAGGTGGTCGAGCCGGAGCGACGCGGCGGGGTAGTCGATCGCTCACGCAGGTTCGGCTCCGCGACCGGCCGGTCAGGTGGAGGGAACCCGGCAACCGCGGTTCCCGCGGCGAGCAACTCCGAGCGCTGGTGCCGGACCGGCGATCGCTGGATATGTGCTGTTGTGCAACAGCTTTCGGGGCAGAGCCCGGTGGGGAAGGATGGAGTTCACCTCACTCGTCGAGGAAGGTCCCTTTCGACAATTCGGTGGCGTGCAATCCGTGCACTCAGCAGTTCGTCGGATCGGATGAACACGACATCGTTGTCGGTAGCTGTGGTCATCGCAATCCTGCCCGTGTGGGCTTGACCACACGAAGTGGCACCGCGGAAGCTGCGGCTCGACACCCACCGTGGGACAGGTGCTGCCGAAGGTGACCGGACTCCGGTCCGCCCAGCGCGGCCAGCGCGCTCGCGGCTACCGCGACCGCCCCATCAGGATGCGCGCAGGCGCCGCGCCTGTCGATGGTCGGCAGCCGGCGACGCAAGCGGGTCAACGCCATCGGGTCACCCGCGGCCACCGCGGACATGTCGGCGGCGATGGCGGGAAGGCCGAACATGCACGGTCCGCATTGCCGAGCGCCGGCATCGGCCAGGTGGTGCAGGATCCGCGCTGTTTCGGTCAGCAGGCAGCCGCCGGGCAGCAGCACGGTGATGGATCCGACCCCGCGGACGGCCCCCGCCGCAGCGAGGTCGGCGGTGGTGAAACGCGTCGACGCTACGACGGCCAGGTCGACCCAGCGACCGGCCAGACCACCGATCAGAGCCCATCCGGCCGGGGACGCGCCGGCCGCGGCCAGGATCGTCCGGATCGGCGTGCCGGTTGCGATCTCCAGCACGCCGGGTCGCGGTACCGCGCCGCCGACTGTCACCAAGGCGGTGCCGGGTTCTTCGGGGGAGCCGACCGATCGGAACCAGTGGTCGCCGAAGCGCGCGATCAGAGCCAGTTGGGCCAGCGTCTCGGCGTTGTCGACCAACGTCGGCCGGCCGTCCACCCCGGACTCCCAGACCCGGGCGAGACGGCCCAACGGCCGGGCGTCACCGGTATTCAGGAATCTGACCAAGGCGCTGGCCTCCGACGCCACGAATCGGTGCGGCACCTCGACCACCGTTGCCGCGGCGGTCCCCGCCCCCCGCTCGGCCAGCGCCGCTCGCAGGGTGCTCCCGGACCGCGAGCCTTCATGCACGGCAAACACGACCCGGTCGGCGCCGACCGTGGACGCCGCGACCAGCGCTCCATCGACCACCAGGTGGGGTGCGCGAGCGATCAGCACCAGGTCCTTCCTGGCCGTCGGATCGCCCTCGCAGCAGTTGGCGACGACGACCGCACGCCGCAGCCGGCCGGCGGCGGACGCCACGGCCTCGATCTTGGTGGCGGTCGGGAAGCCGGCTCCGCCGCGGCCGCGGAGTCCGGACGCGCGAACCCTGTTTCCCAGAGCGGCGGCTGGAATCGGCTGCACCGTGCCGAAGTAGCGCTGGTGATCGGGCCACGAGGCGTTCCCGGCCGGCGGCAGCAGGCGGGTAACCCCGATCGGACCGCTTGCGGGGTCGGGGTGCGCGGACGGTCGCGGTCCGGTGGTGGAGGCCGTGTTCATGACGACGTTGTCATGACGTGTTCATGACGACCGGATCATGACGATGTTCACGACGACCGATCATCACGAGCCGCCGGATTGGGCCTGCGCGCGGGCGCTGGTGGTGGCTTGCGGTGTTTGCGCCGGAGTGGCCGGCACCTGCGGCGCCGGGGCGGCAGCAGCGGCGGTGGTGGGCGCTGCGGTGGTGGGTGTTGCGGTGGTCGGCGCGGCAGCAGCAGGTGAAGACGGAGAGGCGGCGGCCGGGGCAGGTGCTACCCCTGCGCGGGATGCCCGAGTGGTGGTGGCGGGCGCCCTCGATGGGGTCACCACCGTGCCGGTGGATCCGTCCGGTGTGATCGATGTGGGCGCCGTCGCGTCGTCCTGACCGTGCGCGGCTCCGGCAATGGCCACGGTCAACGCCACCGATGCGGCGCCCGCTGCGCCGACCACACCGGCGGTGGTCAACCGGACCCGGCGCCGCAGCTGGTCCCGTCGTGCGATGCGATGATGTTTAGTCATTGGCCGAGTCAACCATCGATGCGGCGCGAAAGGGTCACCACCTAAAGCTTTCACGGGAACTCGATAACACTACTGAGAATGTTCTGAGAATCGCTCTGTAATGGCTGATAACCGGCGAAAGGGTAACCTGTGCGAAATACCCAGGCGGCTCGGTCGCCGCGTCATTGAGCACTGCACGTGCTGGCGCACAACATCTCTGCTCCGGCAGCGTCAGCCCAAGGGAACTTTATGGGTCAGTCGTGACGGTCGGCTGGACACGCCGGGCTCCTTGCCTGACCCGAGGTTGACGGGCCTTCGCGCGCTTCGTTGCCGGCACCACTGTGATCATTCACCGCGCGCCGAGCGAATCCGAAGCGAACCTCGGAGAATTCTCAGAGAATGTGCGCTTCGGCACTCGCGCGTTCCGCGCACGGGGCGCGGGAACATTCCAAGGGACTCGACCTGATGACGCGTCGATCGGCACGACGACCATCACTCGGGAAAGAGTGTGCACAGCGAGTGCACAGGCCAGGCTTGGTGAGCGCATACCACCGGCGACGACGCTAGTGCAGTGATGACCGCCGGCAGCCACTGCCTCGCACCCATCGTAGGAGCGTTGACACCGGGATCAGCTGTGCGGGGCGGGGGGTTCGGCTGATGCCGACCATCCGGCGGCGCGACGACACCGACCACCCCGCCCGCACTTCCGGATCGAGGCGACTGCGCGGCCCGCGTACGCTGCGCGTCCGGTTGGTGGTCACGATCGTCCTGCTGATCGCCGCGGTGTGCGTGGTGATCGGGGTGTCCACCGAGATCTACCTGGGCGACTATCTGGTCCGGCAACTGGACAGCCAGCTCCTCCAGATTCACCAGTCTGCGACAGGTCCCGATCGCCAAAGTGGTTCCATCGGCTCGAGCTGCGCTGTGCCGACGGGCTCCGGCGATCCGGGCGGACCCACAGCGTTCGGATTCGCGCAACCCATCGGTGCGCTGGCGGCGACGGTGAAGAACGGTCAGGTCGTGGTGTCGGGCATCGTCTCCACCTCGAACGCGGCCGGTTGCGTCGCGCTCCCGGCCGGTGCGGGTTCGACGCTGGTCGCGGTGCGGGCAGACGGCCGCGCGACAACGGTGACAATCCCGGGAGTTGGCGATTACCGGGTGGTCGCCGACATGCATGACGGCACAACGGTGATCAACGGATTGCCGCTGTCCAGCGTCCGAGATTCCCTGGTACGGCTGGGGCTGATCCTGCTGGTGGTGACCGGCGTCGCGCTGCTGGCGGGGGTGGTCGCCGTCATCTGGGTGGTGCGGAGGTCGTTGGCGCCGTTGGATCGGGTCGCGGCGACCGCCCGTCGGGTGAGCATGCTGCCGTTGGACCGCGGGGAGGTCCAGCTGGGTGTCCGGGTGCCACTCCGCGATACGGATTCGCGGACCGAGGTCGGTCAGGTGGGCGCCGCGTTGAACCAGCTGCTCGGCCATGTCTCGAGCGCGCTCGCCGCGCGACAGGAGTCCGAGACCCGCGTTCGGCAGTTCGTCGCCGACGCCTCCCACGAACTCCGCACCCCGTTGGCAGCCATTCGCGGTTACGCCGAACTCGCCCGCCGCGACCCGCTGGACCAGCAGGGTGTTGGTCACGCCCTGCATCGGGTGGAATCAGAGTCGACAAGGATGACCGTCCTGGTCGACGACCTTTTGCTGCTCGCCCGATTGGACTCCGGGCGACCGTTGGCCAGAGAGCCGGTGGACATGACCAGGCTGGTGATCGACGCAATGTCCGACGCGCAGGTTGCGGGGCCCGACCACCGCTGGGTTCTCGACCTGCCCGAAAATCCGATAGTGACGCTCGGCGACGACGCCCGGCTGCATCAGGTGCTGGCCAACCTGCTGGCCAACGCGCGCACCCACACCCGGCCCGGAACGCTGGTCAGCTGCCGGCTGCGTACCACCGCGTCCGGTGTCGTGCTGACGGTCACCGACAACGGACCGGGCATCCCCGATCACCTGCAGCCGGAAATCTTCCACCGGTTCGTCCGCGGCGATTCCTCGCGTTCTCGCGCCGCCGGCTCCACCGGGCTCGGCCTGGCGATCGTGGCCGCGGTCGTTGCCGCCCACGACGGCGCGGTGTCGGTGCAGAGCCGGCCAGGCCTCACCAGCTTCACCGTCGAGCTCCCGCGCGGCCGAAACCCCCTACCAGCTGGCGATCTCACGTCGGAAAGGGTGCGGGGGACGTCGGAGAGGCTGGTCGGGGTGTCGCCGGCACCAGCAGGGTGAAGGTCGTCGGGTTCGTATTGGTCAGCTGTAACCGGCCGCCCTCAGATTCCGCGATGCGGCGGGCGAGGGCAAGGCCGATGCGATGGCTGGCGGCATTACCGTCCGAATGGCCGGCATCCGAATTGCCGGCATCCAAATTGCCGGCATCCAAATTATCCCCGTCCGAATGGCCGCCGTCGGAGTCGCTGCCGGACCTGCCGACGGAGGTGCGGTCGGAATCGCCATCAGGATTGTCCGAGCTGTCCTGCCGCTGGAAAAGTTGGTTCGGGTCGTCCATCAGCGCGACGCCTTGGTCGATGACGTCGATCGCCATCGCTTCCGGGGGCGCATCCCGGAACGCGATCGTCACCGCCGCGCGGCCGTGTTGTGCGGCGTTGTCGAGCAGCACCGCCAGAATCTGGCCGGCGCCGGCTCCGGAGAGATAGCCGATCGGAGCGGGTTCAGCGACGTCGATGCGGAGCGGTCGGTCGCGCCAAGCAGCCGTGCCGCGCCATCGCTGCGCGAGATCGTCTACCAGGACAGCGATGTCCAACGGCTCCGCAGCCCTGCGCTGGTTGTTCCTGGCCAGCATCAGCAGGTCCTCGATGGTCGCTTGCAGCCGGTCGACAGAGGTCAGCGATTCCCGGATCGCTTGCGACCGATCGGCTCCCGGGGTGTCCAGGGCTGCTTCCAGCTGAAGCCGGAGCCCGGCCAGCGGGGTGCGCAGTTGGTGGGAGGTGTCCGCGGAAAAGGCTCGCTCCCGTTCGACGAGGGCTCCGAGACGGCTGGCAGTGTCATTGACCGATGCGTTGACCGAGTCGATTTCGGGAATGCCGGTCGGCTCGGTGTGCACGGTGAAATCGCCGCTGCCCAATCGCTGCGCGGCCAAGGAAAGGTCCTGTAACGGGGCGGCCAGCCGCCGCGCCTGACGACGTGCCAGCAGCCATGCAGAGATCAGCGCCGCGGCGCCGAGTGCCAGCATGAAGGCCCAGGTCAGCGCGATCCGGCCGACCACGTCGGTGGTGGTCTCGGTCGCCACCACCGCTCCGGTGATCAGATCGCCGTCCGCCACCGGCACTGCAACCGCGAACCGTCCATCCAGCATCGACCGGGTGTTCACCCCGGCGAGAGCGGCGTTGACCATCGGGTCCGCTCGGGTCGGGCCCGTTCCGCCCACCCTGGTGCCGGTCCGGTCGTAGACGCCGATCTGCATTGATGGATCTCGCTGGGTGGCCGCCGGGAGTCGCGGGGTGGCGAGGTTGCTCGAGACCGAGGTGGCCGTGGCCTCTGCCAGTCGCTCGAGCTGCGCGCTCTGGTCATCGATGAAGTACTTCGCCAGCCCAACGGCCAGTGGTATCCCGAACACGGCAAAGGCCACTGCGGTGACCAGGACGGTCAGCCGGACAATCCGAGTGCGCACGAACACCTCCATCACCTCATGGCATGTCCAGTCTGTCGGCTCACCGTCGTGACCGCGTCAACCAGGCTGCGCTGCGCGCAGCGTCGCAAGGAAATAGGCGCGCGGTGATCCGACGTCGGCCGCCACAGAACTCTCCCATCCCGCTCTTGCCATTCGTTGACCAATCGCTGGCCGTGCGTTGCCCGGCGCCCTTCTACCGTTGGTTCCGGTGGATGTTGCAGGGACCCCGCCACGCGAAGGGAACGGGTGGTCGCGGTGAACACTCGGCGGATGGGTGTCGCAGCATCCACGTGGGTATCGGTGGAGCCCGCTCTGCAGGCGAGGGGCCTTACCCGAACCCTCCGCTGAGGGGATACCGAAACATCGGTGCTGCAGGATGTCTCTATTGCCGTGCACCCCGGTGAACTGGTTGTGGTCACCGGATCCAGCCCGTCCGCTCTGTCGACGTTGCTGTCCTGTCTGGCTGGTTCGGAGCAGCCGGACGCCGGGACGGTATGGGTGGGCGGCATCCGGCTCAGCGGGCAGAGCGAACAGGTCAGGGCAAGGTTGCGTGCGCGCTGGATCGGCGTGGTGCCGACCTCCGGGCACCTGTTCGGTCACTTGACGGTGGCGCAGAACGTGCAGCTGGCCCCGATCATGATCGCCGGCCGTCGTCCGCCGGACACCATGGATGTGCTGACCCGGCTGGGTATCGCGCACCGCTGCTACGCCTACCCGGCGCAACTGTCACCGGGCGAGCGGGCCCGCGCCGGGCTCGCGGTGGCCTTGGCCAACGACCCGGCGGTACTGCTGGCCGACGACCCGACCCACGAACTCGACGAGGCCACCGAAGGCGCGTTGTTCGACGAACTGCTCGAGCATGCGCGCCAAGGCAAGGCAGTACTGGTGGCCGGCGATCGCGCCTCCGTCGCCGCACCGGCCGACCGCGCGCTGGTGCTGGGCAACGGCCGGCTGTCCGAGTGAGACCAGCTCCGGTGAGCGCCGGAGCGTCCTGCCGCTCAGGCACCGCCCGACGCTGCCGTCGCCGGCCGTTGCAGCCGAAAGCCGTGCGCGCGCAGGGTGACGATCTCGGGAACCGCAAGGCCGGTCGCCCCCGCCGCAGCGGCCAGCTTGCGGCGCAGCGCAGCGACGTGCATGTCCAGGGTCTTGGTGGAGCCATGCCAGTTTTGGTCCCACACATCAGCCATCAGAATGGCCCGGCTGACGGCAACGTCGGGCTCCATGGCCAGCCTGGACAGCAATTCGAACTCCTTGGGTCGCAACGAGATCTCGTCAACGCCCAGCCGAGCCTGCCTGGCTCCGAGGTCGACCTGCAGGTTGCCTACCGTGAGCACTCGGCCGGCGCGTTCGTTGTCTGCTGCGGTGCCGGGCCCGCGCCGAAGGTGAGCCCTGACCCGGGCGAGCAGCTCGGCCAGGCGGAACGGTTTGGTCAGGTAGTCGTCGGCGCCGGCCTCCAGGCCGACGACCACGTCGATCTCCTCGTCCCGTGCGGTCAGCACCACCAGCACGCAGGTCGGCTGGGCGGCCCGCAGGCGCCGGCAGACCTCGACGCCGTCCATATCGGGCAGACCGAGATCCAGCAGCGCCAGATCGAACACTCGTTCCTGCGCCGTGGACAACGCGGCGCGGCCGGTGGCGGCCAGCACCACGGTGTGCCCGTGGGTGCGCAGGCTGGATGCCAGCACGTTCCCGATGGTGGCGTCGTCCTCCAACACCAGCAGTTCGGCCACGCCCCGACCATAAATCACATCAAGGAGAGTTGACCTCAATGACGAACGACCTTCACCGTCCCGGTGGGAGCCGATCGACTATTCGCCTCGCCGCGAGCAAGGTCCCCGAAGTGACCATCGCATTCTGGGTGATCAAGGCGATGACCACCGGGCTGGGCGAGTCGACGTCGGACTACCTCGTGCACGTCCTGCCACCCGTGCTTGCGGTGGCCATCGGCGGCATCGCTCTCGTCCTCGCACTGGCGCTGCAATTCGCGACCCGACGCTATGTGCCATGGGTGTATTGGCTCGCGGTAGCGATGGTCGGGGTTTTCGGCACCATGGCGGCCGACGTGCTGCACGTCGGTTTCGGAATTCCCTATGTGGCGTCGACGATGTTCTTCGCCGTCGTGCTGGCGGCCGTCTTCCTGCTCTGGCACCGGTCCGAGCGCACCCTGTCGATCCACAGCATCCGCACCCGCCGCCGGGAGGCTTTCTACTGGGCCGCGGTGATGGCCACCTTCGCGCTCGGCACTGCGGCCGGCGATCTCGTCGCCGTCACCTTCAACCTCGGGTACCTTGCGGCGGGGCTGCTGTTCGGCGTGATCATCCTGATCCCGGCCGTCGGCTATCGATTCTTCGGGCTGAACGCGATTCTCGCGTTCTGGTTCGCCTACATCGTGACCAGGCCGCTCGGGGCCTCGTTCGCCGACTGGGTTGGGGTGAGCGCCGACCGCGGCGGGCTGGGTGTCGGGCCGGGCGTGGTCAGCCTGGTCCTGGCGGTACTGATCGCGCTTGGGGTCGGCTATGTCACCATCACCGGCCGACGGGAATCAGCTGCCTCCCAAGCTGTCTCGGCAGATTCGGTACCGGCACCCCAGGTCCGTCCGTGAGCGCGGCGACCAGAGCACACCGCTGACAGCAGAGCGCGCCGCCCGGGTGGGGAACGGCGCGATCTCCGGCTGCCAGGTTGGTTGTCAGGATCAGGGAGCCAGCGACTTGGCCTGCGTCCGGTAGTAGTCCCGCCAGATCAGCCGATGCAATGGTATCCACCGGGGAATCGAGCGAAGCCCCGGAATGTAGGGCAGGAAAATGAGCACCAGCGACAGCAGCGCCATGATGTAGAAGATGATGGCGTCGGCGTGGCTGGTCAGGTAGTCGTCGGGGTTGTCGGAATTGAACTGCGGGATCTGGTACCAGAACGAGTACAACCACAACCAGGCTTGACCAGGGTAGCTGCCGGTCTCGTTCATCATTCCCCAGGTGTTGCCCTGCAGGTTCGCCGCGGTGGCCGCGTCGTCCAGGTAAGAGCCGTCACCCAGGAACAGCACCTGTTTGGTGAAATCGGTCTGGTAGAAGTTCCCCTGTGCCATCAAGACACCGTCCAGCGCACCGCTGGTGGCCATCGCAGTCAGCCCCTTGGCGATAGCAGGCACGGGTCCGTAATCTCCGGCCGGGACCTTGGTGACATCGCC
>JBBQGJ010000260.1:0-9910 GCA_038322925.1 Mycobacteriales bacterium | reverse complement strand
GATCCCTTTGACCCTCAACGAGTTCCGTCGGCTGTTCGACGCACTCGTCCTGGGCGCCACTGCGACCAACGAGAGCATCCTGAAATGGTCGAACTGGCGCCGAAAACACCAATTCGTCGCCCGCCAGAGTCACTATCGCCGCAGGTCAGAGGCACCATGATCCCGAACTACAGCTGTCGTACTAGCTGGTCGAGAACTCGGTCGGCGGCCGTCCCTGTTTCGTTCGAACGACCCGATCGGTGCGGCACATCAGTAGGCGAACGCCAGCGGTTTCTCGTCCGCATCGGTCTTACTGGACGGGCCGGTCCCGGCGCCACCGTCCGGCGGGAGTCTCCGCTGGACGGATGCCAGCGCCTCCTCCTCGGTCGGCGGACCGATCTTGACGTACTTGACCATCAGACCGACCTCGATCACCGCCAGCACGCCGTACAGCACGGTGAAGATGATCAGCGAGGTCAGCACGGCGCCGCCGGATACCGCGGGAGAGACCGAATCGGCGGTCTTGAACAGGCCGACCACCGTCCACGGCTGGCGGCCCATCTCGGTGAAGATCCAGCCGGTGGTGTTGGCGACGACCGGTCCGGCGATGGAGATCATCGCCAGTCGCCACACCCACTTGGATTCCGGGAGCCGGCCCTTGCGGGTCAGCCAGAGACCGACGATCGAGACCAGGATCATGATGAAGCCGGCGCCCATCATCAGCCGGAACATCCAGTAGACCAGCGGGATGTTCGGCCGGTAATCGCCTGGGCCGTACTGGTTCTCGAACTGGGCCTGGACGTTGTTGATGCCCTCGACGGTGCCGTCGAACGATCCGGTGGCCATGAAGGACAGCACGCCTGGCACGCGGAGCGACCACACCTCGCTGCTGCCGTCAAGGGTGCCGATGGTCACCAGCGAGAACGAGGCGCTGGAGGTGGTGTCGTACAGGGCCTCCGCGGACGCCATCTTCATCGGCTGCACCTCGGTCATCACCTTGGCCAGCATGTCGCCGGTGACGAGCACGGCCAGCGAGCCGATCAGCATCCCGACCAGGCCTATCCGCACGGACGGCCGGAAGACCGAGACCTCACGGCGCTTCATCAGGAAGTACGAGGCGACGCCGGCCAGCAGGGCCGCCCCGCTGAGCACCGCGGCGGCGAGCACATGCGCGTAGGCGGCGAGGTTCAACGGCTGGGTCAGCACGGCCCAGACGTCGTTCATCTCGGCGCGGGCACCCTCGAGCCGGTCCTCGTTGACCGTGATGCCCACCGGGTTCTGCATGAACGAGTTCGCGGCGATGATGAAGAACGCCGACAGCATGGTGCCGATCGAGACCAGCCACATGCAGGTCAGGTGCAGCTTGGCCGACAGCTTGTCCCAGCCGAAGATCCAGAGGCCGAGGAAGGTGGATTCCAGGAAGAAGGCCAGCAACGCCTCCATCGCCAGAGGCGCGCCGAACACGTCACCGACAAACCGGGAGTAACTCGACCAGTTCATCCCGAACTGGAACTCCTGCACGATGCCGGTGACGACCCCGATCGCGAAGTTGATCAGGAACAACTTGCCCCAGAACTTCGCCGCCCGCAGATACACCGGATTGCGGGTGCGCACCCAGGCCGTCTCGATGATGGCGATGAAGAAGGCCATGCCTATCGTGATCGGCACGAAGAAGAAGTGATAGACGGTGGTGATCCCGAATTGCCATCGGGCAAGCGCCAGTGAGTCCATCGTGGCTCCTTCGTGCAGGTCGTTACTTCTCGTTACGTGCGTTAGGCCGATCGAGAACGATCGGTGATGATCACGAGCCTGACGCCGGGCCACCACGGCATCCAAGGACCAAGGTCCCTAATTCAGTGTGACGCCTCTCACGCGAATCCGCAGAAATCGCCTCGTGTCCTACGCCACGGGCGAACGCGCGGGATCTGGCGGGGCGCGGATGGCACGATGAAGGAGTTCGGAAGAGCGTTCAACCATCGGTCCACGGACCCGGTGGTATCGAACAACCTGCAGGCGGCTCTGTCGTCTTAACAAGAGCAGTCGCTGTAACAGGAGAGCTCGGCTCCAGCCGCAAAGGCCGGATCACCGGATGGCCCCGCAATGGGGCCCACGGTATGCGCACGGTACGGACGTACCGCCACCACCTGAGGTGGCCGACGATGGGAGGACACAATGACCGGAGCACTGGCCAGTCCCACGACACTCACCGCCACCGACCGCTGCGATCGCTGCGGTGCCGCCGCCGTGGTCCGCGCAGTCCTTCCGACGGGCGGTGACCTGTTGTTCTGCGGCCACCACGCGCGCGAACACTCGACCCGGCTGGAGGAACTCGCCGCGGTCATCCACGACTCCCGCCACGCCTGACCCGGCCCGCCACCTCCCGCACATCTGGCACCTCACATCTGGCACCCTCACATCTGTCATAGGAATATCCATCGCTCAGGGGCGCCCCGCACCGGGGCGCCCCTGAGCGTTCTCCCGGCCAGCCGCACTCCCTGCCCGTCGCCCGCTCACCGCTTCCGACGCGGCCAGGATCGCGCCACACTGGACCGGTGGTCCCCGGTCCGGATTGCCGGGTGGCGGTAGGCCCGAGGAATGGATTCGGGACATCAGGACCGCGGATGCGCTGCCGGCCGACGTTTGTCGCGAAGCGCCCGGCCGAAGAAGGGTGGGTCATGGGGCAGCCGATACCGGGACGGTCTCCATCCGAATACGGACCGCCATTTGCCCCGACGGCCGCACCGCGGGCGGATGTCGTGGGCGCCGTGCTGCTGATTGCCGGCGGGGTCGCCGGGGTGGCGCAGCTGTTCCTGCCGTGGCGGACGGTGACGGTCGGCCCAGTGAGTTCGGCGGGCGCCGGAGCCCCGGCCGGCGACGACGGCCCGATCACCGGCTGGCAGATCTACCGGCTGATCAGGGCGGTGCCCGGACCCGGGGCAGACCTGTCCGTGGTGATGTACACCGTGCTGGGTGCGGCGGTCGGCGGCGGTGCATTGATCCTGCTCGGGCTGGCCATGATGATGCCCATCAATCACCGCCCGCTCGGTCTTGCGGCGTTGCTGATCTCGATCCTGTTGATTCTCGGCTCGTGCTGGATGTTGGTCCGTGCCCGATCGATCTTCGACGTGGGCCTGAGCGGGTTGTTCGACCAGGCGCAAATCGGCTGGTACCTGTTCCTGGCCTGCGGGGTGCTCGGCCTGATCGGCGCCCTCAAGGCCATAACAACTTGACAGAACGCTCCTGACATCCGGCTGTGCAAGCGACCGCGCGCACATCCGCTTGGACCGTTACAGCAGGCCGAGCAGGTGATCCCGGCGTCGTTCGAGGATGTCCGGTCCGGCCGCAGCCGACGCCGGACCGGGAACCGCGCGGCGGATCTGCGAATGCAACTTGGCGTGCGGAGCGCCGGTGCGCGCCGCAACCCGCGCGACCAGCTGATTGACCTCACGGCGCAGCGCGGCGGCGGCCCGCCAGCCGGTCACCTCGGGGTCGGACGTCTCGTCATCGGCGGCGCGGTGAGCGCGGTGGGCACCGTCGGGATCGCCGGAATCGCCGCTGCGCAGCCGCCCCGCGGCGTCCACCCGCCGTCTCAGGTGGGCGTCCCGCTGCGCCAGCAGGGCCGCCGTCTGCTCCGGCGAGAGCAGCCCGGGCAGGCCGAGGAACGCCTCGTCCTCCGCGGTGACCGACCCGTCCCGTCCGGCCGCGCACTCGCCCCAACCGGCGGCATCGCCTCCACCAGCGGCCGTCACCGCCCGCCCCGAGTGCATCACGTGGGCGAACTCGGCCTGCGAATCCAGCGTGACCATGGCCGGTACCAGGTCGCGCTCCGCAGGTGCCGGCAGGTCAAGCGGGTCGACATCACTGTCGTCGGCGGGCGGCGGGGGGGCCACTACGTGGTTGCGGTCGAGTTCGAGCTCGGCCGCCAGCGCCACCAGCGGCCGCACCGCGGGCAGGAACACCGTCGCCGACTCGCCCACCGCTCTGGCCCGCACCACCCGACCGACGGCCTGGGCGAAGAACAGCGGCGTCCGATAGCTGGTCATCCAGGCCAGGCAGGCCGCACGCGGGATGTCCACACCCTCGGAGATCATCCGGACACACACCGCGATCCGCTGGTCGGAGGTACGGAAGGCCTCGATCCGCTTCGATGCCGCTGGGTCGTCGGACAGGATCAGCGCCGGCGCCTCACCGGTGATCTTCCGGACCACCTTGGCGTAGGCCCTGGCGTCCTGCTGGTCGCTGGCCAGCACGATCCCCGCGGCGTCGGTCATGCCGATCTCGCGCAGATGGGTGATCCGCTCGTCCATCGCGGCGATCACGTGCGGCACCCACCCCCCGGCTGGGTCCAGCGCGGTCTTCCAGGCTGCGGCCTCCACCGACCTGGTCCCGGCGTCGGTCAGCGACGCGGCGATCACCTCGCCGGCGCTGTTCCGCCAGCGCGACACCCCGGTGTAGGCGGCGAACACCACCGGTCGGACCACCCCGTCGGCCAGTGCCTCCCGGTAGCCGTAGGTGAAGTCGGCGACGGAGCGGAGCAGGTCGCCGTCGGTCTCGTACGACACGAACGGAATCCGCTCGCCCGGCCTGGTCCGGAAGGGCGTGCCGGTCAGGGACAACCGGCGATGCACGTCGCCGAAGGCCTCCGCGGTCGCCTCACCCCAGGACAGCCCGTCGCCGGCATGGTGGATCTCGTCGAGCACCACCAGAGTCCGCACACGTCGGCAGCGAGCGGCGTGAATCGCCGGGCGCCCGGCCACTTGTGCGTAGGTCGTCACATAGCCGTCGGCGCCCGACGGCAGCGGACCTTGCGCGTTGGTCATCCCCGGGTCCAGGACCAGCCCGACAGCACCCGCGGCGTCCGCCCACTGCGTGCGCAGGTGGTCGGTCGGGCACACCACCACCACCCGGTCGATCACCCGGCGGGCCAGCAACCGGCCTGCCAACGCCAGCGCGAAGGTGGTCTTCCCGGCACCCGGGGTGGCGGTCAGCAGGAACCCGGAGGCGCGGTCGGCATCGTCGTAGGCGGTCAGCGCGGCACGTTGCCACGGCCGCAGGCGCGTCTCGTCCAGGCGGACTCGAAGCACCTTCTCGCCCTCCTCGACTCGCGGAAAAACCCCCGACGCCACGGCCGATCGCGTTGCCGCGACTGCCATCCGGCGGCTCGAGGGCCGTCCACGACCCTACCTGCGCCGCGGGACCGTTCCGGCAACGCCACAGGGTGTCATCTCGACTGCGCAGGGGAACATCCAGCAGCAAGCACGCAAGTCGAGCTGCGGCACGTCCGAAGCCACTCTGGACGCGCCAGGACGGAGGCTGGCCGATGGCCCGACGGCAGGCATAGGTGCGCGCGTCCGGCAATGCGCGTTACGGCCTCGTTTCCCGTTGTGTCGCTGTTCCGGACCGCGGGTGATCAGGGCATGCTCGTAGGGTGAGCAGCCCTCGTCCACCGTTCGATGACCCGACCCGGCGGCTACCGTCGGCCGGTCAGGCTGCCCCCCCGCATGGCTCCACCCCGCCGCCCGGTTCGTCCGGCACCGCGGCTCCGGTGGAAGATCCGGCACCGGGCGTGAACGGTGTGACCCAGGCCATGCCGGCCAACGGCCTCGCCTCGAGTTCGCCAGCGGACTCCGACGCCACCGTGGCGATCTACCGGACGGCGCACGCCCTGGCGACCGACGGGTCGAAAACGATCCCCTGGCACCAGCATGTCACCGGGCCGGTACTGGTCCCCCTGCCAAAGGTGCGGCACCGTTGGCGAAAGATCGCGGGCCGCACGCTGAGCAAGGCCTGGAGCGATTCGCTGTTCGGGATGAGCTCGCAGGCCGCATTCTGGTGCGCGCTGTCCACCGCCCCGCTGTTGCTGGCACTGCTGGGCATGATCGGTTACGTCGCCGGCTGGTACTTCCCGGCGGGAACGATCGACCAGGTCAGGGACCAGATCCTGTTGTTCCTGAACACCATCTTCAACGAGGAGGTCGCCAACAACCTGGTCGGCGACACGGTGAACACCATCCTGCGCAACGGGCAGGCCGACGTGGTGTCGATCGGCCTGGTGATCAGCATCTGGGCCGGGTCGTCGGCGATGTCGGCGTTCGTCGAGTCCATCACCATCGCCTACAACCAGCACGAGTTCCGCCATCCGGTGGCCGAACGGTTCTTCGCCCTTGGGCTGTACATCATCGCGCTGGCCGCCGGGATCATCATGTTGCCGCTGCTGGCCATCGGCCCGGAGTATCTGCCGCGGCTGTTCCCGGAACAGTGGCGCGATCAGGTCGCGACGATCGTCAACTACGCCTATTTCCCGGTGATCGCCTTCGGGCTGATCCTCATGCTGTCGGTGCTGTACAAGGTCGCGCCCAAGCACAAGCACCCCTGGTATCGCGGGGTGCCGGGCGCTTTCCTGGCCGCCGGCGTGTTCATCGTCGCCAGCGTCGGCCTCCGGCTGTACCTGTCGTACGTCTACTCGCACGGCCTGACCTACGGGGCACTGGCCACCCCGATCACGTTCCTGCTGTTCTACTATTTCGTGTCGATGGCCGTCATCATCGGCGCGCAGTTCAACAACGCCATGCTCGAGTACTTCCCGCCGAGCCGGTCCAAGCGCGAGCAACGCAAATGGCGGGCCTACGACCCCGCCCGCGAGGCCCCGGAGACTCCCCCGACCACCGGCCAGTCCTGATAGCCGCTCCGATGCGACCTGGACCGGTGTGACCGGAACGAGCGCCTGGATCAGTCGCCCTTGCGCATCCGGTCGTAGATCTTCTTGCAGTCCGGGCAGACCGGCGATCCCGGCTTTGCCTGACGGGTCACCGGGAACGTCTCGCCGCACAACGCCACCACGAAGTTGCCCGTCACGGCCGACTCGACGATCTTGGCCTTGCGGACGTAATGGAACATCTTCGGCGTGTCGTCAGTGTCCTGATCGACCGGCTTCTCGAGTACCTCGGTGGTCGTGCTCGTCATTGGTGTCTCCCGGCTGATTCGCTCTGCACGATCGTTACCGGTCATGATGCCACCGCCGACGAGATCGTCGGCACCGGAATGAAGCCGTCACGAACACGGTCACGAAGATGGTCGCGAAGGAGCCCGTCGTGCTGTCCGGACCCATCCAACTGCACACCGAGGTGGCCGACGCCGTGCGGACCGGCCGGGCGGTGGTCGCGCTGGAGTCCACCATCCTGGCGCACGGCCTCCCGCGTGGCGACAACCGGACGATCGCGGACCGGATCGAGGGGCGGGTGCGCGCCGCAGGCGCGGTGCCGGCCACCATCGCGGTGTTCGACGGAGTGGTCCGCATCGGACTGACCGCGTCCGAGCTGGACCGGCTCTGCGGCGACGACGGCATCGCGAAGCTGACCGTTCGTGACGTGGGAGTAGCGGTCGCGCTCGGTGTCACGGGGGCGACGACCGTGGCGTCCACGTCCGCGCTGGCGCACGCGGCGGGCATCGAGGTGTTCGCGACCGGCGGCCTTTGGCGGGGTGCATCGGGGCGCGGCGGAGTCCTTCGACATCTCCGCCGATCTTGGCGTGCTCGCCCGCACCCCGGTCCTGGTGGTGTGCGCCGGGGTGAAGTCCATCCTGGACGTGCCGGCCACCCTGGAGTACCTGGAGACTTTGTCGGTGCCGGTCATCGGTTACCGCACCGACTCGTTTCCCGGCTTCTACCTGTCGGACTCCGGGCAGCGTGTGCCGTGGCGGGTGGACACCGCCGAGCAGGCTGCGGCAGTTGTCCGGGCGAGGGCGGCCCTTGGCACCGATCGCGCCGCCGTGGTGCTGGCCAACCCGTTGCCGGCCGACCGTCAGCTCGATCCGAGACTGCACGACAGGACCCTGGCCGACGGCCTGGCCCTGCTGGCGGACGAGGGCGTCGTCGGCAAAGACGTCACCCCGCGACTGTTGGAGTACTTCCACACCGCCACGCACGGCGAGAGCCTGCGGGTGAACGTGGAACTGGTGCTGGCCAACGCCTTCCTGGCAGGCGAGGTGGCCGCGGCGCTGTCCCGGCACCCGCCGGGGGCGGACGCGGTTCAGCCATGACAGCGGTGACCGCCGTGGCTGGGGCCACCGGCAATCCGCCGACGCCGCAGGTGACGGTGATCGGTGACGTCGGCCTCGATGTGCTGGCTCGGGTAGCCGGGCCGGTCGCGTTCGGTCAGGACACCAGGGCCAGGGTGAGCGTGGCACCGGGCGGCGCGGGCGGGAACACCGCGGCCTGGCTGGCCGGGCACGAACTGGACGTGACGCTGATCGCCAGGGTGGGCGCGGACGAAACGGGCCGCACCGCGGCCGCCGAACTGTCCGCGGCGGGGGTGCGCTGCCGGTTCGCCGTCGACGACGTGCTGCCGACGTGCTGCGTCGTGGTGGTGGTCGCACCCGACGGCGACCGGACCATGCTCTCGGACCGGGGGGCGAACGCCGCGCTGTCCCCGGACGACGTCACCCTGGAGCCGGTGACCGGCCGCGGTCATCTGCACCTCTCGGGATACGTGTTGCTGGACAACGCATCCCGCCCGGCCGGGTTGGCCGCACTGCGGCGGGCGAAGGCCATGGGCTGGACCATCTCGGTGGACCCGCAGGCCGCCTCGCACCTGGCCGCGGTCGGCGGTGGCAACTTTCTGCGCTGGGTGCACGGCGTGGACCTGTTGCTGCCCAACGATTCCGAACTGGACGCGCTGGGCGGCGCTGAGGTCGCCCTGCGCGCGGCGCGCACCGTGGTCGTCACCCACGGGCGGGACGGGGCGTCGTGGCTGGCGGCCGCCGAGACCTTCAGCGTGCCAACGCCGGGGGGCGACCACCCGGTTTCCGCCGCCGATGGCACGACCGCGAGGGACACCACCGGCGCCGGTGACGCCTTCAACGCGGGACTGCTCGCCTCCTGGCTGCGTGGCGACAGCCCGGAGGGGGCGTGGCAGCGGGCACCGCGGCGGCCGGACGAGTGGGCGCGCGGCCGAGGGCCGGCGCGGGGCCGACGGGCTCACGACCGCCCGGCGGCCCCCGTTGTCAGATCTGGGGGGGCGTCGACGGTCTCGGTGTCGCGGACTCGGCTCTGGCCGACCTGGTATCCGGGCGCGGGCAGGGCGCGCTCGTAGTTGATCGTGCCGGCAGGAACCACCTTCGCCCGCTTGCGCGCGGGGCGGTCGTTGGCGATCAGCACGGCCATCCACGGGAGCGGCACGGAAATCGCGATCACCAGTAGCGCCAACCACGGCGTCTGGTACAGCAGGCTGGCCACGATCAGGAACGGCACACGCATCCCCATCATGATCATGTAACGGGTGCGCCGGCGCTTGAGCTGATCGTCGTAGGACTCATCGGCCCCGGTGATCACGGTCGCCTGAACCCGCCGCGACCCGCCTGACCCGGAAGCGCCGACGCCGGCACTGCCGGTCCGATCAAAGACCCCGTCGCCCGGTGTCACCGGACCCTGGCCAGAAAAGGACGTCATGCACTACACCCCGCTCCGATGAACAGCTTGCTCGATCGAACGATCGCGGACAGCGGGCGTAGCCAGCCACCGGACTGCGCCAACCACACGCTACGCCGATGCCCGGTGCTGGCGGGCATCGTCGGCTCCCCCGATCCCCAGCCCGATCCCCGGCCCGATCCCCGGCCCGATCCCCAGCCCGATCGCCGGCCCGATCCCCAGCCCGATCGCCGGCCCGGCGGGGCGGGGCGGGGGCTAGACCTTGACCAAGCGTGTCGGCGTGTCGTTTCGACGGGTTTGAAGGGCAAAGGCCTTACCCTGCCTGGGTTTTCGACTCCAACGCAGCCCAGTGGGAAAGGCCTTTGAGGTGAAGAAGATATCGCATGAGCAGAGTCGGCGGAACACGGCCCGTCGTCGACGGAAGGTGGCCGCACGGCACGCCCAAGCCGGGCACTGGGAAGCGCGGCCGGTGCCGATGCTGACCTCGGGAAAGGTGGGCTACGAGGT
>JBBQGJ010000259.1:0-9915 GCA_038322925.1 Mycobacteriales bacterium | reverse complement strand
GCCAGGCACACGTTCGTGATCATGGACACCGCGCCGACCGGGCACACCCTGCTGCTGCTGGACGCCACCGGCGCGTACCACCGGGACGCGACCCGGCACCTGCCGGCCAACATGCATGTCACGACACCGATGATGCAGCTGCAGGACCCCACCCAGACCAAGGTGGTCATCGTGACCCTGGCGGAGACGACCCCGGTCCTGGAAGCGGCTGCGCTGCAGGCCGATCTGGAACGGGCCGGCATCGCGCCGTGGGCGTGGGTGATCAACAACAGCCTCGCGGCCGCGGAAACGTCGTCGCCGCTGCTGCGGCGACGCGCCGCCCACGAGTTGGAGCAGATAGGCCGGATCCGTGACCAGCACGCGCACCGACTCGCCCTGGTGCCGGTTCAGCATCGGGAACCGGTCGGCATCACCGCCCTGTCCGAACTCGGCGCACCGCGCCCGGCTCTCGCGGGTCGGTGATCTCGGATCCGTTCGCCACAGCTCAGGATCTCCCGCAGCCAGCAGCCAGCAGCGGGCGCGCAGGCAGGGTCCAACGACCGGGCTATCTGACCCGTTCGCTGCTGCTCAGTGCGTCGGCCAGCGAGTCCAGCGCACCGGGGACGAGGGTGAAGTAGGCCCACACGCCGCGTTTGTCGCGGGTCAGCAAGCCGGCGTCGACGAGGACCTTCAGGTGATGGGACACGGTGGGCTGAGTCAGACCGAGGGGTTCGGTGAGGTCGCAGACGCACGCCTCACCGCCGTCGTGGGCGGCGATCAGCGACAGCAACCGCAGCCTGGCCGGGTCCGCGATCGCCTTCAACGTCCGGGCGAGATCCGTTGCCGCGACGGCGGTCAGCGGCTGTCGGACCAGCGGGACACAGCAGGCGACGTCGGCGAGCGGCAGGGTCGCGGAACGGGTCATGAAACCAGTATGCCCGACGTATTGACAGACGTCGATGTCTGGGTCACCATTGTTGGAACATTGATGTTCGTCTATGTGAAGGGGTTGGCGATGACCAGTTCGGATCAGGACATCCGCGAGCACGTCCGGGACCGGTATGCCGCGGCGGCGCTGGCGGTGGTCTCGGGGTCGGCGGCGAGCTGTTGCGGGCCGTCGGACGGGCCGCGGGCCGGTTGTTGCGGACCGTCGGACGCGCTGTCGGCCATCAGTGACGCCGATGAGGGTGACATCTTCGGTGCGGCCCTCTACACGCCGGGGGAGACCGACGGGTTGCCCGAGGAAGCGGTGCTGGCGTCCCTGGGCTGCGGCAACCCGCTCGCCGTGGCCGAGTTCCGCGAAGGGGAACGGGTGCTGGACCTCGGGTCCGGCGGCGGGATCGATGTGTTGCTGTCCGCGCGTCGGGTGGGGCCGACCGGGTTCGCCTACGGCCTGGACATGACCGAGGAGATGCTGACGCTGGCCCGGGCGAACGCGGCCAAGGCCGGCGCCACCAACGTCGAGTTCGTGAAGGGCCAGATCGAGGACATTCCACTGCCAGATGCCTCGATCGACGTGGTCATCTCCAACTGTGTGATCAACCTGTCCACCGACAAGTCCGCGGTGATCGCCGAGATGTTCCGGGTGCTGACCCCTGGTGGGCGGCTTGGCATCTCCGACGTCGTGGCCGAGGACGACCTGTCCCCGGCGGACCGGGCCGAACGGGGCTCCTACGTCGGGTGCATCGCCGGTGCCCTGTCCCGCACCGAGTACCTCGCCGGCCTGACCGCGGCGGGCTTCACCGCTCCGGAAGTGGTGTTCACCCACGAGGCCGCTCCTGGGATGCACGGAGCCATCGTCCGGGCAGTCAAGCCGGGCGGTGTTGCGGCAACGGAGTTGTCGTCGTGACCGGGATCGGTGCCTGACCCACAACCTCAGCGTCGGGTTCCCCCGCTGAGCGCGGCCGCGGGCAGTTTGAGTTCATCGAGCAGATTCCGGACACGGCGTTCGATCTCGTCCCGGATCGGCCGCACCCCTTCGACGTCCGACCCTGCAGGGTCGTCGAGAACCCATTCTTCGTAACGTTTCCCGGGGAAGATCGGGCAGGCGTCGCCGCACCCCATGGTGATCACGACGTCTGCTGCCCGGACGGTCTCATCGGTCCACGGTTTTGGGAACTCGGTGGAGATGTCGATGCCACGTTCGGCCATCGCTGCGATCGCGGCCGGGTTGACTTCGATGCCGGGTTCGGAGCCGCCGGACCAGGCGACCGCGCGTTCGCCGGCCAGCGCGGTGAAGAAGCCCATCGCCATCTGTGACCGGCCGGCGTTGTGCACACACAGGAACAGCACGGTGGGTTTGCCGTCATCGCGCAGGCCCTCGACCTTGGCCAGCGCCCGGAGGCGTTGCCGGGCGAACCGCTCGGCCATCAGCGGCAGGAACTTCACCACGGTGGCCCGCTGCGCGAACTGATCGAACGAGGAATGCAGGAACCGTTCGATCGTTTCCTGCCCGAAGACCCCGTCGAAGTCGGTCACCAGCCGGGTCGCAGCGCGTCGCAATGCCAGCGACTCGTCCAGCGTCAGCGTGTTCCACGTCGGTGTGGTGGCCATTGCTTCCTCCAAAAGGGTGGCGGGGTGGTTTCTAGGGCTGTCGGGGGCGGCCGGCAGCGCCGGGTTCGCCATCGCCGGGAGTGGTTGCGGCGGCGAGCCGCTCCACCCGGCGGGTGATGTCGGCATACGCGGCCTCGAAGGCCTCGTCCGTGTCGGCCCGGACCGGGTCCGGGATCGACCAATGCAACCGGGCCTGACCCTGGTCGAGTTCCTCATGAACGTTGTCGCAGACAGCGACGATCAGGTCCCCTGAATTGAGAACCTGTTCGATACCAACGGGTTTTACCCGACCCAACCGCAACCCGTGCCGCCGACCGGTGGCGACCGTCCGGGGGTGCACCCGGGCCGCGGGGTGGGTCCCGGCGGAGGCTGCCGGGACCGGGCTGATCCCGTTCCACCGGGCCGCCGCCAACTGCGAGCGGGCCGAGTTCGCGGTGCACACGAACACCACCCGCGGCACTGCATCCGCTGGCAGTCGATCACTGAGGCCGGCTTGGGCGGCTGCCCACACGATCGGGTCGTCCAGGCACAGCTGCACATAGCTGCGCCGACGGTCACCCTCAGACCGGACCCGGCGGATCACCCCGGCCTCTTCCAGGACCTTGAGGTGATGAGCCAGCAGGTTGCTGCCCAGCCCGACGGCCTCGGCCAGCTCGCCGGGTGACGCGTCGCCAGGGCCGAGCAGGTCCACGATCGTCAGGCGGACCGGTTCACCCAACGCGGCATGGACACTCGCCCGTCGCTGCACCGTCACCATCAGTTTGCCTCCACCGCTGTTGAGTCAACTATACTTGAGATATGACAAGAGTCAAGGATGATCCCGCCGGGCTGATGCGCCGGTTGCTCGCCGAGGCCATCGGCACGGGTCTGCTGGTGACCGTGGTGGTGGGGTCCGGGATCGCCGCGGAGCGGCTCTCACCGCAGGACATGGGGCTGCAGTTGCTGGAGAACAGCACCGCGACGGTGGTCGGGTTGGCGGTGTTGATCTTGATGTTCGGCCCGGTGTCGGGTGCGCATTTCAACCCGGTCGTCACTGTCGCGGACTGGTTGCTGAGCCGCCCCAGCGGGACGGGGCTTCCCGGTTCGTCTGTCGGTCTCTGTCTGGTCGCGCAGGTTGTCGGTGGCATCGCTGGCGCGGTCCTGGCGAATGTGATGTTCGATCTCCCGGCGGTGCAGATCTCGGGCACCGAGCGGGCGACGAGCGGGCACGGTATCGGCGAGATCGTCGCCACAGCCGGTCTTGTTGCGTTGATCTTCCTGCTGGCCCGGACCGGGCGGCACGCCCTGTCCGCGGCGGCGGTCGGCGCCTACATCGGCGCCGCCTACTGGTTCGCCTCCTCGACCTCGTTCGCGAACCCCGCTGTGACGGTTGGCCGGATCTCCTCCGACACCTTCGCCGGGATCGCGCCTTCGTCGGTTCCGCTCTACGTCGGCGCGCAGATCATCGGTGCCGCCATCGGTGTGTGTCTTGTCGTCGCGCTGTTCCCGGTCAGCAACACTCACCCGGACATGGCATTTGCTGGGCATGAATCCTCGGGCGCTGCCGCCGAGGCCGCTTCGAATAGGGAGCACTGAACGCCGTGTCTGGAAAACATCTGATCGCCGTCGGAGGCAGCGACGCGGGCATCGCGGCGGCCCTGCGCGCTCGAGCGCTTGACCCGGGCTGGGACGTGACCGTGGTCGTCGGGGACGCGTTCCCCAACTTCTCGATCTGCGGGATCCCGTACTACCTGTCCGGGGAGGTGGGGCGCTGGCAGAACCTCGCTCACCGCACCGCCGCCGACCTGGAAGCCACAGGCATGGCCCTGCGCCTGAACACCCCGGCCACAGACATCGACGTCACCGGCCGCGGGCTCATCGTGCAGAACCCGGGTGCCATCACCGTGGACGAGCAGATGCGGACCACCCTGCCCGGTGTCTTCGCCGCCGGGGACTGCGTCGTCACCCACCATCGGCTGCTCGGCCAGGTCTGGTTACCGCTGGGGACCACCGCGCACAAACAGGGCCGCGTGGCCGGTGAAAACGCGGTAGGTGGGCACCGCGAGTTCGCCGGCAGCCTCGGCACCCAAGTCGTGAAGGTCTTCCACCTGGTCGCCGCCCGGACCGGGCTGCGTGACCAGGAAGCCCGGTCCGCCGGACACGGCTGGGAACCGGTCATCGCCACCACCACCACCGACGACCACAAGGCCTACTACCCGGGCGCAACCCCCATCACCCTGTCCGTCACCGGTAACCACACCAGCGGCCGACTCCTTGGCGCACAACTGATCGGGCGCCTCGGCGCGGAAATCTCCAAACGAGTCGACACCTACGCCGCCGCACTGTTCAACGAAATGACCGTCGACCAGGTCAGCGACCTGGACCTGTCCTACACGCCACCGCTGGGCAGCCCCTGGGACGCCGTTCAAATCGCCGGCCAAGCCTGGACCGCCACCCGCGAAGCGGCTACACCTGTTCCCCTGCAAAACACTCACTGACCGGAGAAGGAGAATCCTCATCGTGACTGAAACACTGCACAAGCCCACCGTGTTGTTCGTCTGCGTCCACAACGCAGGCCGCTCACAAATCGCTGCCGGCTACCTCACCGCCCTCACCGACGGACGAATCGACGTCCACTCCGCCGGGTCCATGCCCGGTGACCAGGTCAACCCCGTCGCGATCCAGGCCATGGCCGAGGAGGGCATCGACATCTCCACCCAAACCCCGAAGATCCTCACCACCGAATCCGTCAAAGCTTCCGACGTGGTCATCACCATGGGCTGCGGCGACGCCTGCCCGATCTTCCCCGGCAAACGCTACGAGGACTGGGAACTCGATGACCCGGCAGGGAAAGGCATCGACACCGTCCGCCGGGTCCGCGACGACATCCGCGGCCGAGTGCAGACCCTCATCGGCGAACTCCTCCCCGCCGGGGCCTGACCACCATGACCCCCACCACACCGTCGGTGCTGTTCGTCTGCGTGAAGAACGGCGGCAAATCCCAGATGGCCGCCGGCCTCATGCGTAAAGTCGCCGGCGACACCGCCACCGTCGAATCCGCCGGCACCAAACCCGGGGCCGCGATCAACCGGCTGTCCGCCGAGACACTCCTCGAGGTCGGGGTCGACATCACCGACCAAACCCCAGTACAGCTCACCGACGACCTCATCGCCTCCGCAGACCGGGTCATCGTGCTCGGACGTGACGCCCAAGTTCAGCCCGTCGACGGCACCCCGGTCGAGATCTGGGACACCGACGAACCCTCCGAACGTGGCATCGACGGCATCGACCGCATGCGCCTCGTCCGCGACGACATCAACCACCGCGTGCAAAGACTCGCGAAGCAACTCCACACCCAGTAGCCCACCCGAGCCCCCCGGCTTGGGGAAGAATTTCGCGCCGACCGGCAGGGGGCCAAGGGACTTGACGAAACGCACACACGGCTCAGTCAGCGCGAGGGCCGCTACCAGCGCCAGGGTCGTCCGGTGCCAGGGCCTGACGTGGGCCCAGGCTCTGCACCCGGACCTGCAGCGCTTTACCTTCGGGCTCTCGGCGGTCGTCGACACAGCGATCCGTGATCCTGTGTGCGTTGTCTCGGCGCCCACTCGGGCGACCCTTGCTACTCCAGCTTCTCGCCCTCGTGCTCGTTGTGAGTCTGGCGGCCAATATTCCCTCCGTCGGAACCGGGATCACCCATCGCGTAGCCACCGCGCTCCTGCTGCTGATCACCTACCCCGAGCCTCAACAGCTGCTCACCGCATTCTGGTTCGGACCTATCGATTGGACCCTGCCCGCGCTTGCCGTGGTCGTCGGGGCCTCCTTCGTCCCAGAGGTATGGCACGCATGGCAGCAGCAGATCCAGGGTGCCGACGAGTTGGCGCGCAATTGCGGCTGGGCCAGCATCGTCGATCATCTGTGCAACTTCCGGCTGACGACTCTCCTTGCGGCCGCGTGGCGGCCGGGTTCGTCCCTGTGGCTCTATTGGTCGGGGCCTTCTCTGCCTCGGCTTGGGCGCGATCACCCTGGCCGGCAACCCGGGGAGCTGGGGTCTTGTCGGTGGCGCCATCGGCATCGGCATTGGCGGCGGCGTGGCGTACCTCGCGATGGCCGCGCGCATCACGGGAGGAGTCGCTCAGCTCTCGGTCCGCGCCGCCATCACCACGCTAGAGCCAGACGCTAGCAACCATCGAGCACCGGGAACCCGTCGGCATGGACGCCCTGCTCAGGCTCAGCGACGACGCACCCGCCCCCAGCCCCCGCACAGCCGACACCGTAGTTCACTGGCGACGCCACGTCGTCGCGAACCGGGCGCAGCCGGTCAAGCTCAGTGTTCAGGACCATTGACCCTATGGTGCCGCCCCAGAGGGGGTGAACCGTTCAGGTTGGGACGTGGGTAGTCCGTCCGAACGAAGGAAGTGCGTCGTGATGACAGGGTTGACCGGATCTGGTCACCAACCTTCGGGGCCGGCATCGGGCCTGGAACATTCGGGATCACCCTGGACCGCGGGGCAGCTGGAGTGGGCCCAGGCGCGGATCGGGAGAAAGCGGAAGCTGCGCGCCGACGTGGTGCCCTACGCGGTGATCAACATGTTCTTGATCGGGTCGTGGGCGGTGACCGGGTTCGGGTACTTCTGGCCGGGGTGGGTGCTGGCTGGTTGGGGCGTGCTGCTGCTGTTGGACGCATGGAATGTGCAGTATCGGCGGCCCATCACCGACGAAGACCTCGATCGCGAGTTGCGCGGCCGGCGGTGAGCTGCGCGCTCGGAGCCGACCGAACCACACACAGGGCAACGAGGGCATTCCGTGGGATCGACGAAGGCCAGCGGAGGCTGACATGAAGGTATTGACGGTCTATGCACACCACGAACCGCGGTCGTTTTGTCACTCCGCGCTGGAAAGATTCACGGCCGGGTTGACCGCCGCCGGGCACACCAGCGATGTCGTGGATCTGTATGCGGTCGGGTTCGACCCGGTGTTCCGTGCTCGTGACAATGCCAGCTATATCGACGCCGAGGTGCCACCCGCGGTGCTGGAGGCGATGGACCCCAGGCAGCGGGTGCTGGACGGATGCCGCTGGCCGCCGCAGCGATGGCTGGCAGCGCGGGCGTTGCGCGGAAAGTCCCCGCAAGAGGTTGCGACGTTCATCCGCAACCACATGCCCAAAGACGTACGGGCGCAACAGGAAAAGGTCCGATGGGCGGATGGGTTGGCGTTCATCGCGCCGGTCCATTTCTGCAACTTCCCGGCGATCCTGCGGGGATGGATCGAACGGGTCTTCACCTACGGCTTCGCCTACGGGCTCACCGATGCGGGATGGCACGGCGACGTGAACGGCCGGCTGCCGCTGCTGCACCACCAACGTGCGTTGATCATGACGTCCACCCTGTTCGACGAGGCCGCCTACGACGCCGGGATCCGGGACGCCATGGACCGGACGATCGACGAATGGACGTTCCGCTACCCCGGCATCAAGACCGTCGACCACGTCTACTTCTACTCGGCCGCGGGCGCGGCGCCCGACACCATCCACCGCTACCTCGAGCGGGCGTACGAACTCGGTCGCGACTTCGACAAGCCGGCGCTCCCGGCGGCGAGCAGCTCGGCCAACGGCCACCAAACCGAGAACGTCACGCCGACCACAACGCTGCCGAGCTGACCATGTCAACCATCCCGGCATCGAATGTCGAACACGTCACCTTCTGCGCCGTGACCACCGCCGGTGGAGACGATCCGTCAGTTCCTGGTGACCGCCATTTGTTTGCCGTTGACGGCGTCATCGTGGATGCCGGTCGAAATTGGCTGCTTGGTCGGCGAAGTGACGGTTTGCCCGGCGAAGTGACGACTCCCGGGCGTGCGTTGGCGGGTTTGGTCGTCAGAGTGACGAACGCTGCCGGGTATGGCGGGGCCCCGCAGAAAATATCAGGCACCCTGCGCACCATCACCGGTGCGGAAAATTTCGCCAGAACCCGGTCCTACCAACAAACCACCGCAACACACGGCCACCAAGCCCTACCCACACTCACCATGCCGACCAGCAGAAACCCCTGGCCACCAGGCTACCCCTGACCAGCTACCCTCGAAACAACACGATCAACCACAAAACCACAAGAGAATCGAAGAAATCCACGGTCGTGGTTTCCCTACCTACTTCTCCGCCGGTCACCTCACCACCACACCGTCGATTCCGCGGGTTTCTTTGCGTTCATACAGCGCCGGACTGATCCCGGCAATGCAGGTACGGACCTCAATCTCAACTGGTACGGGACCTTTGGCCGTGGCGACACTTCCGGGCTACCGCAATGCTGAAGGTGGTGACCGGGTCCGGTCTTCACCGCGAACCCGAAAGGCACCGCTTTGGCGTAAAGGGAGCGTCGAGATGAGTACCGATTGGTCGACCACAGATGACCAGGCATTGCGGGAACGCGCCGTCAAGCGGTTGAAGAAACAACGAGACTTCCGGATTCACCTGCTGATGTACGTCCTCATCAACGGGCTCCTGGTCGTGATTTGGGCGATGACCGGCGCCGGGTTCTTCTGGCCGATATTCCCCATCGCGGGATGGGGCATCGGCGTGGCCGCGAACGCCTGGGACGCTTACGGCCGGGACGTCCCCACCGAGGCCGAAATCCGTCGCGAGATGGACCGCCTGCGGACTCGCACCTGAACCCGACGCATAGTCACTGGGGCGACGAGGCCGCCGACTCGATGCGGTGGGGTCTCGGCAAGATCCTGACGGCGTCGGACCTGTTCTACCGTCACGACGTAAGAGAAGGAGACATCCAGCGGGAGACGCACAAAGACAGGTGACCCGTGACCGGTCTTCTCTGGCTCCACACGTAGCCGTCGTCTTGACCGGTGTCTGGGCAGTGTCGATGTTGGGGCTCGATCGGCAGGCTCACCCTGGGTAGACCCGTCGGTGATCGTGCGTTTGGCGCTGCGCGGGGAAAGGATGGAGAAGATATGAACCTCCCGAAGAAGGACGTCATCGCCACCAGCCTGGTTGCCCTCGCCGGTGTCCTTTACCTGCTCTGGGTCACCGGCTCTGCACCTCCGGGCATGAGTGGGATGCGAGCAACAGGAATCGTCATTCTCGCGCTCGGATTCGCGGCCTCCGCCACGGCGGTGGTGCCCGGTTTCGGCCAGTTGATGCACGGCAACAAGATCTACGTGACAGCCACCTCCCTCATCGGCTTGATTGCGCTCATCGGCGGTGTACTGATGCTCGTTGCCGAGAGCGACGCGGGTCTTGCGGTCGTCATGGGAGCCATGGTCGTCCTGTGGCTGATCGCCACGATCCACCACAGCCTGCTCGCCAAGACCGCGCCGCCGCCTCCGGTCGCCAAGACGCTGTAGTCGGCCAGTCAGCGGGTCAGTGCGACAGGGGTTCGGCGCGACAGGGGTTCG
>JBBQGJ010000258.1:0-9971 GCA_038322925.1 Mycobacteriales bacterium | reverse complement strand
CCGCCCACTCCGAAGCATGCTCCGACCGAACCTCCGCCACCATCCGAACAGCACGGTCCCGCAGCTCCTTCGGGTAGCTCCCAGATCTTCTCGACATGACCCCATCCTTCCCAAGAGACGGAGTCTCCGGCAAACCCGGGGTGATTCACTTCCCGCCGCCCAGGCCGACGTGAGTTCGGATTAAGTCGAAGCTTCCGGGCGGCTCGTCCGCGGCAACGTCGTGTTGGAGCACCTCGAAGCCGCCATGTCCGGTCAGCCAACTGGTGTCGATGTCGGTGGCGAGAACGCGGCCTGCGGGGCCGACCCGATCGGCCAGCCACGCCGGTAGATCCGGCCCGCCCGCGCCGACCTCCCAGCAGTGCCAGCCCGCACCCAGCCCGGTCGCCGAGAGGTGGCAACGCGTCCACGGGTCGAACAGCTCGGCCAGCGCCCGGAACCGGATGCCGGCCTCGGTCTGCGCGTTGTCCAGCAGGTACTCCTCGTCGGCCACGGATTCATCGTCCCCGGTCGGGTGCAGGACCGGCGGCGCGCACCCGAACATCGGGATGGGACATCGGCATCGAGGGCATCGCGGCCGATGACACCCGCCGTTCGACGATCCGGGCCGAAGCATGGTCGGCGAAGAAGATCAGCGGCCGGCCGCGGAGACAGCCGGCAGTGGGACGAAGTCCGGCACCACCGAGCAGGGCCGGGCCGCCAGCCGACCGGGGCGATACTGGCTGCGCCGACCAACGGGGTTCGGCGCGACCGGCGGCAGAGGGACGGACACGATGACGGGTTCCTGGAGCAAGTGGCTCAGGATCCCCAGCTTGGCCGACCGGTTGCGCGCCCAGGGCGTGCGGGAGGACGTCATCGCGGCCGCCACGCGGACGGCGTTCGGCCGGCAGACCGATCGGGCACTGCCCGCGCTCAACGAGGTCCTGACCAAGTCCGAAGGCGTCATCCAGCTGGTCGAGGGCCGCCACCACGGCACCTACGGCTTGCTGGTTCTCACCTCCCGCCGGTTGGTGTTCCTGCCCGCCGAATCGGCGCGCGACGGCCAGACGGTCGCGGTCGACCTTTCCGACGTGCTGACCGTCGACTGGCAGATTCATCGCGGCCTCGGGGTCGTCGAGGTGACAACCGGATCCGGTCCGTTCATGGTGGACAAGATCCTGGGCAACCAGGCGGAGTCGATCACCACCGGAACCCGGCAGGCGATGTCACCGCCGCCGGACGGGCCGGCGGCCCACCGCGACCCGCTGGAGCAACTGGCGGAGTTGCGGGCCATGCACGACGCCGGGCTGATCAGAGATGCCGAGTTCCAGGCGCGCAAGCATGACCTGTTCGGGCAGATCTGAGGGAGTCATCAGGGTTCCGATAGAGTGAAAGGTTGACGGATCAACCGTCTACGTTTCGCACCGGAAGGAACAACCGTGCAGATCGAGGTCTTCTCCGATGTGGTGTGCCCGTGGTGCTACATCGGCAAACGCCGCCTCGAGGAAGCACTCGCCGGGTTCGACCACACCGACCAGGTGACGGTCACCTACGGCTCGTTCCAGCTCGACCCGTCCAGCCCGGACACCTCCGAACTCGGACTCGACGACATGCTGGCGCACAAGTACGGCCGCAGCATCGAACAGGGCAGGGCCATGAACGACCACGTCAGCACCATCGCGGCGAGCGTGGGGCTCGATTTCCGGCTGGACATCGCGCGGCCGGCGAACACCTTTCGTGCCCACCGGCTGATCCATCACGCCGCGGATCAGGGCCTGGCCAACGGACTGACCGAAAGGTTGATGCGCGGCTACTTCTGCGAAGGTGTGCGGGTCGGCGAACGCGAGGACCTGCTGCGACTGGCCGTCGCAGTCGGCCTGGACGAAGCCGAGGCGGCGGCCGTGCTGGGCTCCGAGGCCTATGCCGTCAACGTTTGCGCGGACATCGACCTGGCCCGGCGGTTCGGTGCGACCGGCGTTCCGTTCTTCGTCTTCGACCGCAAGTACGGCATCTCCGGCGCGCAGGACGCGGCGGTGTTCACCGAGGTGCTGGCGACCGCGTGGGCCGACGCGCATCCGCTGATCACGGTCGGAGCCAGTGCGGAATCCTGCGACGACGACGCGCGCGCGCTGCCCGAGCGGGGCCGACACCGTCCCGGTAGGGACGTTCGGCACTGACGTCGATAGGTGCGCGGCCGCACGATCGAAGGACGGGCCAGCCCATACCGGTCGGATTCGCCGGCCGCGTGCGCCGCCTGCCCGTCACGCGGGAATCGAGGTAGCAGCAATGATGCGATACGGCAACGCGGGTGGCTGGATGTGGGCATTCGGTGGGGCGATCATGCTCGGCGTGCTGGTGCTGATCGTGGTCGCGGTGTGGGCGATGATCACCGTCACCAAACATCGCGCTCAAGTCGGCGGTGAGCCGATCACGGGGCTGGATTCCGCCGGCGGCGCCCGGACCCGGCAGATCTTGGATGAACGGTATGCCCGCGGCGAGCTGACCACCGAGGACTACACCGAGCGCGTGCACACACTCGGACTTTGACGATCTCGGCCCGAGAGCATCAGTCCTGCCGACCCGGATCACGTCACCGAAACGCGGATGCCGGAGCCCGGCCGGCGATCGCGAATCGACGTCCGTGCCCGGGACTCCCGACCCGGTGTGACGGCCGGGCCAGCAATGTCACAAGACGGCCCGGGTGCCGGCCGACGGTTCCCGAGGGCCCGCGACCGGGGTCGGGACGCTCACGCAAAATCGAGCACATTAGGCCGAATGAAGCCGCCCCCGGCACCACGAACACCCGTACGGGTGCTAACTGTTTAGCTCGGCTATCTGCTAATCTGCTAACAAGCGCAACGCCACGCCCGTGGCCGTTGGAAGCGCGTCGCACACGAGGCGAGGGGACCTATGAGCGCCGCAGAGAGATTGCGATCCGAACCGTCACGGCGCCGGGTGCTGATCGCCGATGACGATGCACTGATCCGGATGGACCTCGCCGAGATGCTCGTCGAAGAGGGCTTCGACGTGGTCGGTCAGGCCGGCGACGGCGAGTTGGCCGCAGCGCTGGCCGTGGAACTCCGACCCGACCTGGTGATCCTGGACGTGAAGATGCCCGTCAAGGACGGCATCGAGGTGGCCGCGGAGATTGCCGGGCAGCAGATCGCACCGGTCATCATCCTGACCGCCTACTCCGACCGTGAGCTGATCCAGCGGGCACTTGACGCCGGCGCGATGACCTATCTCGGCAAGCCTTTCTCCTCCGCGACCCTGCTGCCTGCTATCGAATTGGCGGCCGCCCGCTACGCCGAGGCCGTCGCGCTGCGCGCGGAGATCGCCGATGCGAACGAGCGCCTGCTGGCCCGCAAGGTCATCGACCGGGCGAAGGGCGTGCTGATGACCCAGGCCAAGATGACCGAGCCTCAGGCGTTCCGATGGTTGCAGCGAACCGCGATGGACCGCAGGACATCGATGGACTCGGTCGCCCGAGACGTGATCGAGCGACCGCTGGCCAGCGCCAGTTGATCACCCGACAGCTGATCACCCGCCAGTTGATCACTCGCCAGTTGATCACTTCAGGGCATCCAGGTATGTGCGAGGGAAAGGACACCGTCCGATGACGCTTCAGGAGACCCGAATCCAACAGGCCCTGCGGGAAGTGCCATCGGCAGGCTGGCTGGGCCGACGCGATCGCGCACTGCTGGTGCTCTCCCAGATGGCGGGCCTGTCGCAGGAGGACATCGCCCGATTGACCGCGGGCGACGTGGTGATCGCGGACGGGGTGGCCACCATCACGACTCCGACAGGTGTGATCCGTCTCGCCGCGGACGGCGACGGGCTGATCTGCGGCCCGTGCGCGCTGGCCCGCTGGTTGCACGTGCTGAACCTGACGACGGTCTACTCCGACCGCTGCGTCATCGACTCGGTGATCGCCCGGGGCGCGCCGTTGTCCGCCAATTCGCCGCATCTGTGCGACGGCACGGCCGTGGCGTCCGACAGCACCGCGCAACTCCAGCTGCTGCCACCGATCGACCGCTGGGGACTGATCTCCGCGATCAGCGCGCCGCGTCCAGCGCGGGACAGCCGTCCATCCGGCGCTACCGGTCACGCCAAGCCCAGGCCGCACCGGAGCTCCGGCACCCGAAACGTGCTCGGCCGCTGAATCTCCAGCGCTGCCCGCCGTGTGCTGACCCACAGGTCCTCGTCGCCCGCCTGACGGCGCGGATCATCTTCACCAGCGCGCATCAACGTTGCGGTTGTGGGACTCGTGTGACGTGAGTCGCCAACTTCATCCGCGCGACGACGCGAATGCGCCAGCCAGGCGAATGAGCTACTCACGGGTGTGATCGCAGAATTTGGCGCGGCCAAGATCATTTTTCCTGTGACGATTGATTACCGCGCACAGAGTTTATCGCCTTCGATTGTCGTCTATACTCAAATCAATGAGTTCTGCAATGTGCTCCAGGTCACTGTATCGCATATGAAGGGTAGGCTAATGCACCCCCGGATAGTGCAGGGCGGCATGGGCATCGGTGTGTCCGGCTGGCACCTGGCCCGGAAGGTGAGTCTCGCCGGCGAACTCGGGACGGTGTCCGGCGCGGGGATCTGGCTGGTGATGGCGCGCCGACTGCAGGACGGCGATCAGGGCGGACACTACCGCCGGGCGCTTGCGGAGTTTCCCGACCAGGCAATGGCCCAGTCAATACTCAAGCGCTATTTCCTGCCGGATGGCAGGCAGGGCAAGAAGTATCGCGATGTGCCGATCATGCGTTTGCGTCTGAAAAACGGCTCACAGCAGGGTCCGCTATCCGAGCATCTCGAGAATCTCATGGTGACGGCGGGATTCGCCGAAGTGTGGCTGGCCAAGGAAGGGCAACCCGGAGTTGTTGCCATCAATCTCCTGGAAAAGATCCAGCTCAGCCTGCTGCCGATCCTGTACGGAGCCATGATTGCGAGCGTCGACTACGTACTGATCGGCGCCGGTTTACCAGCGCAAATTCCCGAGACCCTCGACCTTCTCGCACAGCATCGGCCGGCCCGATATCTGATCACTGTGGAAGGCTCACAAAGCCACGACCAATTCGCCGCAACCTTCGACCCGAAGCGATTTTTGATCGCCGCACCGTTGCACCGACCGTTCTTCTTCCCGATCATCAGCATTTCCCTGGTGGCGACGATTCTCGACCGGCGCAAGGGTGGTCGGATCGACGGTTGGATCATCGAGGGCCCGACGGCCGGCGGGCACAATGCGCCGCCACGGTCGAAGAAGCTCGGGGCCGACGGCGAGCCGGAATACGGGCCGAAAGACGAGGCCGATCTCGCCCAGATCAGCGCGCTGGGCCTGCCCTTCTACCTGGCCGGCTCGTACGGCGGCCCGGAGCAGCTGGCGAAGGCTCTCGAGCTGGGTGCCGTCGGCATTCAGGTGGGCAGTATTTTCGCGTTGAGTCGTGATTCCGGAATCCTTCCGGAAATCCGGAACGCAGTGCTTGATCAGTGGCGCGGCGGCGGTGTGACGGTGCGGACGAATCCCCGCAGCTCCCCCAGCGGTTACCCCTTCAAGGAAGTGGACCTGGCGGGCACGGTGACGGACGACAATGTAGTTCGCGAGCTCATCTGCGATATCGGGGCGCTGCGGACCCCGTATCGGCAGGACAACGGATTGCTGGGCTACCGGTGCCCGGCCGAACCGCTGGATGACTTCCTGACCAAGGGCGGCAAGATCGAGAAGACCGGGGGCGCCAGGTGCGTGTGCAACGGGCTGTTCGCCACCACCGGCTGCGGCCAGGTCCGCCCCGACGGGTCCTGCGAACCGGCGCTGGTTACGTTGGGCACCGACGTCCGTTTCCTGCACGACCTCGACCGCGACTACGGCGCGGAAGACGCGCTGGACTACCTGCGAACCCCGGTGTCCCACCCCTCCTGACCCGGTCACCCGGGCTTGGTTGGCCGTGCTCGCACCACCACGTTGACGTTCGGACCCGCACTACAGCCGGAAAAGTCGGCACAAACTGCCCGGGGTCCCTTCCGTTGGGCCGGGATTTCGCGGATCGCTGCTGTCCGAAAGGAACGCCCGCAACAGTGCTCAGCTGACGTTCGCGCGGAGCGCGGTCGCGTAAGTGCGGTGCGCCGGCACACATTGGAGAACGACATGTCGCACATGCTGCCAAATTAGGGATCACCAGTCGGACCCAGACCGCGGCGCTCGGCTCCCACTCCCGCGACCAGCGGCACGCAGCCCGGAATCGATGATCCCCGGCCGGCCTTCGAACACCAGAAACAACCGGCACCAGTCGTCTGCGGGTCGGGGCCCGCTGACGCCGTGCATTGTTCGGGGAATGGCGGCCCATTCACAGTGTCGTTCAGCACCGGACTCCGGGCCATAGGTGTGTCCCGGGTCCCACTTTTCCACTGCCAGGAAGGAGCAACATATTCCCCTTCACCCAAAGGCCGCTCACAGGAATCATGGCGACAGCGGCCTGGGACCCTCCTGCGATAAGGCGTCCAGAGGCCGCACGAACCCAAAGCCCTTGCGCCATCGCATGGGCCCGGCGACCCGATGGCTGAATGGGTGACGCGGACAGTACCGGGGAACCAACACTAATGAGTGATCACCACCGTGAATTAGGTGAACACCGCCACCGCATGTTGACAACCCCGAATGCCTCGGGTCAACTCATCAATGCTGAGAACACAGCCGCCTGGAAACGATGCCGCCGCCAGCGCAAGTCGCGACACCGTGAGATCCCTCTCGACGTCCAGGGCAGTCGGTAACGAGGACAGTTGGCGAGCCCACAACCTATTGGCCAGCACTTGTGTCACCTTGCGTTTCCCGGATCGTCGGTAGGTTCGGTGTTGTCCCACGGGGGCGATCAGCGCCGAGCAGTCACCGGCACATGATCACAACGGGATCCACCGCACTCCACGCACGGCCCGTGTGTCGGGTCCGTATCGCGCGCGGGACAGCTCACAGAGGGGGAGCCCTGCCATGGCAACAACCAGACCGGCCGGACCATGACACTCACGGCCACCGAGGCCGCCATAGGCTTGCCGAACGGTGCCACCCACGGCGGTCTGACCGTGCGGTGGAGTGCCGACGACCGCCGGCAGATGTCGCCGACAATCTCGGCACAACGAGCCCGGCCACGGGCCACGGTGCGCCGGGTGCTGATCTACGACTCCCGGCCCGAAGTGCGCGCCGAGTTGACTCTCAGGATCACTGCCGCGGTTCCGGAGGTCAACGACATCACCTGCGCCGCCGAGTCTGCGGACCTGATCGCGGCATTCGGTGGTCACCCGGCCGACCTGGTGTTCATCGGCGTGGAACACCAGGCCTGCAGTGCCGTCGACACGACCGCCCTGCTCCTGCGCCAGTGCCCGACCGCGACGGTGATCGTCTTCGGCGCGATCCTCGACCTCCCCGCGCTGACCGCGGCCGTGGCCCGTGGAGCCGTCGGCCTGATGCTCTGGCACCCGTGGCACGACCACCCCCTGCAGCCACCGGCGCGCCCTCTCGTTCAACGCGGAACCCAGGATCACACAATGACCCGCGGCGAACGCGGAATCCTGCAGGGCATGAGCCGGGGGCTGTCCAACCGGGAGATCGGTGTGCAGCTGAACCTCTCCGAAGAGACCGTAAAGGCCAAAGCCCGTGTGCTGTACCGCAAACTCGGTGCCCGTGACCGCGCACATGCCGTCGCGCTCGCGCTTCGGCAACAACTCCTGTCCTGACCGGCCGCAGCCGCGGCGGTCCCACGGTCACCCACCTCGGCCGCCGATTCGACCAGCACGAACCCGAGAGAACGCGCTGGGAGCGGATCCGGACGGCCGCATCTCCGGCGTCACCGACAGCGGTCGAGCACCAACTGCGAACGAATTGACGATCAGCCACCCCGTACCGCCCCGAAGCGGCGTATCGGCAACCCGGCAATCCCGTGAAACCGTGATTGCTGTGATCTTGTGAGTTCGCCGATCGCTCAGGCGCCCGATCGAGGGGTACCGGAAGAAGCGACACGCCCATCGCCTTTATCGAACGTGTGTGCGACACTCTGACCATGGCAATGAAGACGGTGGCATGTCGTGGGTGCGGAGCTCCGGCCACGGTGAACGTTCGCTCCCGGCCACGCGAGCACTACTGCTCGGAGGCCTGCAGGCCCACCTGCGACTATCCGCGCTGTAATACGCCGGTGCCCGGCCTGGGTGGGCGGTGCTGGACGCACCGCAGCTACGACGTACCAGGCTGATCGCCGCCGAACCAATGCTGATCGGCGCTGATCAGCCAGCAGCCACCCGATCGGCGTATAACTCGAACGCCACCGCGTCGATGGCGAACCGGTAGCCCACCTCGCCGGCCAACGGCGCGGTTCCACCGCCTCAGCTTGCGATCAAACCCTGACCTTCCTGTTCTTGGCTTCGTCCATGATCAGCTGTGTGGCCTGTGCGGCGATCTTGCGCATCTGGGTGAGCAGGGCGCGTAGTCGTCGGTCATTGGCGATCCATTCCTGGTAGAGGGCGGCCTCGGTGTCGCTGAGCCGGCGTGTGACGGTCTTCCCGTCGACCTTGGCGGTCCATTGCCAGTAGGGGCCATGCGGCTGTGGTGGGTCGGCGCGGCAGCGGCAATTGGGGTTGGCGCAGCGGGTATGGCGGCGGGTGATGCTGCCGGCGCTGATGTAGCCGAGGTCGGCCAGCTGCGCGGCCAGTTCGCGGTAACGGCGTTCGTAGCCGGCCAGGCGTTGTGCTGTTGCTCGCGCCATGTGGGTCCCTTCCGGCGTGTCGTGGCGATTCTGTCAGTCCATCTGTCAGACAGTACATCTACTGTCTGACAGTGGGTGACGCAGCTGGACTGGGCCAACGACTCCTGGACCGCGCCGATGGACGCCCGCCGGATCCCACCCACCGTGGACACCGTGAAGGTCACCGCCGACCAGGTCCGGGAGCTGGTCGGCCGGCTCGGCGACACCCCGGTCACCCCGGTGTTCGCCTTCGACGCCGGCTACGACCCGATCGCGCTGACCCACGAACTGGCCGACCTGGCCGCGGTGCTCGTGGTCCGCATCCGCGACGACCGGGTCTTCTACACCGACCCCGACCCCGCGCCGGCCGGCGCCCGCGGTCGACCCCGCAGGCACGGCCACCGGATCAAGCTGACCGATCCCGGCAGCTGGCCGACCCCCGACGTGCACACCATCAGCACCGACGACCGCTACGGCACCGTGCAGGTCACCGCCTGGCACGGCCTGCACCCCAAGCTCGGTCGCCGCGGCCACTGGATCGACCACGACCAACCGCCGATCGTGCCCGGCACCGTGATCCGCGTCGACGTCGAGCACCTGCCAAAGCCCACCAGCCGCACCAAGACCCTCTGGCTGTGGGTGGCCGGCCCCGACCCCGCTATCGAGACCTGTTAGCGCGCCTACCTACGCCGCTTCGACATCGAGCACACCTTCCGGTTCGTCAAGAACACCCTGGGCTGGACCAGCCCATCCGTGCGCACCCCCGAACAGGCCGACCGGTGGACCTGGCTGGTCGTCGCCGGCTACACCCAGCTCCGCCTCGCCCGCAGCCTCGTGGACGACAATCGACTGCCCTGGGAACACGACCCGCGAAACCCGGCCGCCTGCCGCCCGCGCGGGTCCGACGCGAATTTCGCCGACGTGCACCCACCCTGGGCACCCCCGCCGGACCACCAAAATCCCGAACCCCTGGCCCAGGCCGGCCAACCGGCACCCGCCGGCCGCCCCGAACCCGAGACCCAGCGATCAAGAAGAGCGGGATCGAGGTCTAACCGCAAGCTCAGATGGCCTGATTCTGGCGCACCGCGCCAGAATCAGGGCGGGTCCGTCTGGAATTCTTCGACCGGTAGTGGGTCGTCGTGGCTGGTGTACGTGTGCCCGGTCGGTGTCGTCCAGGTCGTGGTGTGCGGTCCGGTGCGTTCGGTCCGGTGCCCGGCGTGAGTCTTGGCGCGGTGATGTTTTCGGCAGCGCGCCTTGAGATTGATG
>JBBQGJ010000257.1:0-9971 GCA_038322925.1 Mycobacteriales bacterium | reverse complement strand
CACCGAAACCCAGCCGACCCGGCCCCGGCCGCCCAGCAGGATCGAAAAACACCCGCCCCACCCAACACCACCTCGTCGGAAAACGCACCAAAACGGACACGACCACGTAGGAAAACGGAAGGCAAGTGGTTAAACCCCAAGTTGAGGTGATGATCACCGAAGACCTTCGCCTTCTTGCCGCCGCTGAGCACCTTGAGGCCGTGCTTGTTGTCGTGGTCGTGCACGGCCAGCGCCACCAGGATGCCCAGGGTCAACGCGGGCCGGCCGGCCAGCGACTTGTCGATCCCGTCGGCCCGGGTATGGTTTTCCGTTGCTGGCCGTGCCCCCGGTCAGGTGGGCGCGGCGATGACGTCCAGCAGTTCGGCCACGGCGCTCGCCGAGTGCCCGGCCACGAAGGCGTCGACGTGCGGCAGCGCGGCGGCCATGCCGCCGGTGAGGGGAGCGAAGCCGGGGGCGGCCTTGCGCGGGTTCACCCAGATGACCCGGTACGCCAGCCTGGACAGCCGGGTCATCTGCTCGCCGAGCAGCGATGGATCGGCCCGCTCCCAGCCATCGGAAACGACGACGACCACCGCGCCCCGAGCGACACCGCGGCGGCCGTCGGTGTCAAGGAAGGTCTTCAATGCCTCGCCTATCAGGGTCCCGCCGGCGGTGTCCGGCGCGTGTGCCAGGGCTCTGGCGATCGCCTCCTCCCGGCGCCCGGTCGCCAGCGCACCTGACACCCTGGTCAGCCTGGTGGCGAACACGTAGGCCTGCGCCCGTGCGCCGATCACGGCACCCTGCAGCACCCGCAGGTAGATCCGCTCGTACGGCTGCATCGAACCGGAGACGTCGGCGAGTAGCACGATCGGCCGTGGCGTACTTCCCCGCCGGCGATGCGCCCAGTTGATCGGGTCGCCGCCGGTCCGGCAGGCGGTCCGCAACGTCCGTCGCAGATCGACCGACCGTCCCGACGATCGGTCGGCCACCCAGCGGGACGGCCGCCGCGGAGCAACCACCTTCATCCGGTCGATCAGGTCGGCCAGCTCGGCCAGTTCCTCTGCCGAGCAATGAGCAAAGTCCTTCTCCCGCAACAGCTCCAGCTCGGACGCCGTGGCCAGCACGAACGGCCGGCCGGTGTCGTCCGCTTCGCCCGGGCGGGGCCCGGTCGGTCTCGGCCATCCTTGCTCCCCGTCGGCCCGATCCTGCTCGGCCGCACCGCGCTTGCGCTGATCCGGTTGTGCCGCATCGGGTTCGGTGTTCAGCGGCGGAGGTTGGTCGGCCTCACCTCGCTGGTCCGCGACATCCACCAGCCCCCGGAACACCTGACCGAACACCGCGTCGTAGACCGGCAACGCGCCGGCGTTGTCCAGCAGGGTGACCCGGCCCAGCCAGTACAGCTCCCGCACCCGAGTCGGCCTGGTCGTGGCGATTGCCTGCGCCCACCACACCACCCGGTCCGCGGACACGTGGACACCGGCGGTGGTCAGCGCAGCGCCGAAAGCAGCGCACGCAGAAGCTGTGTCGATCCCGGTGTCGATCCCTGTGTCGGTCCCGGTGTCGATCCCTGTGTCGATCCCTGTGTCGGTCCCGGTGTCGGTCCCGGTGTCGATCGCTGTGTCGGTCCCGGTGTCGGTCCCGGTGTCGGTCCCGGTGTCGGTCCTGGTCCCGGTATAGATCGCCGGGTCGACTTCCGGGTCGATGTCGGCCGTGCTGTCGCCAGTCATCCACCGACGACCCAATGCAGCCCGGCCGCCACCGCGGTCTCCCGGTCCTCCCGGTACTTGAGCACCGAGCCGAGGGTGCGCGCCACGGCGTCGGTGTTCAATTCCCGCAAACCCAGCAGCTGCGCGGCATGCACCCAGTCGATGACCTCTGCTGTCCCTGGGGACTTCTGCAGGTCCAGGGTGCGCAGCCGGCCGGCCGCCGCGGCGGCCGGCGCCGCCCAGGGCTCGGTGGCCGCCGGCCCCCGGCGGCGGACGATGGCCCCCACCCGCCCCCCGTCGGGGTGGTCGATGCAGTGGGTGTGGCAGCGGCGTTTCAGTGCGTCGTGCAGGTCCCTGGTGCGGTTCGAGGTGAGCACGGCGACCGGGGGGACCGCGGCGTGCACCGTGCCGATCTCCGGGATGGTGATCGACCGCTCCGCCAACAGTTCCAGCAGGAGGGCCTCGAAATGCTCGTCGGCGCGGTCGATCTCGTCGATCAGCAGGATCGCGGGGCGAGGGCCGGCATGCTCCACCGCGCGGAGCAGTGGCCGCTCGATGAGGTAGTCCCGGCGGAACAGATCGTCGGCACCCAGTGGGTTCCCGGCGGACTCCGCCAACCGGATGGCCAGCAGTTGGCGTGGGTAATTCCATTCGTAGACGGCCTCGGCGATGTCGATGCCCTCGTAGCACTGCAGGCGGATCATCGGCGTATCCAGGGCCTGCGCGAGCGCCTTGGCGGCGGCGGTCTTCCCGACACCGGCCTCACCTTCCAGCAGCAGCGGTTGGCCCAGCCGTACCGAGCAGAACAGCGCGGTCGCCAGCCCGTCGTCGGCCAGGTAGCCGTCGTCACCGAGCATGGCTTTCAGCGCCGCGACGTCCGGCACGAGCGATGCGAGGTCCCCCGGCCCGGTCACGTCGGCGGGGTCAGGCACTGGGCGCGCACCGTGGATTCCGCCCAGCTCCCACCGACGAACCCTTCCATCGTCCCGTCGCCGTAGATGATCGCCTCGTCGTCGGGTTTGCCGAGGCCGGCCGCCCTGCCAGCACCACCCGGGCGTGCACGTACGGGATCCGCCGGGTGCGCAGATCGCTCGCCCGGTCCTGCAAGTCGGCGCGGCTGATCAGGGCAGCCGGAAGTCGAGTCACGCGAGCTGACCGTTCAGGTGACCGCCGGGTCGGTGCGGACCGGCCTGCCCTGCATGGCCGTCCAGACATTCGCCGGGGTGAGCGGCACTTCCGCATGCCGCACACCATAGGGCGTCAACGCGTCAGTGACCGAGTTGACCGGTCCACGTTCGTCGCCGGATTCCCCATCGAAGACGTTCGAGTCGCCACTTTCGGACCTTTCCCCAGCCGTGAAGGGGCCGAAAGTGGCGACTCGATGTGTCGCGGGACTACCGGAACAGGCCGATGACCGTCAGGACCAGGCCGATGATCAGCACGGTGGTTCCGGCGATCATGAATCGTTGGGCGTTCCGCACGGTCGAGGTGACCAGCTCGCCGCGGGACCGGCTGGAGATCTGCACCTTCGTGCCGTCTTGCTCGGCGATGCGCGGCGCGCCCGTGCGGTCGCTGACCGTACCGATCACGTGCATGGTCGCGCCGGGGCGCAGCACTCTCTCCTCCTGCTCGTAACCGAGGGTGTCGTCACCGCTCTCCGAGCTGAGCCGGAGGCCGAAGACCTCCACGTCCACGCCGGTGGCCAGTCCCGCGCCGGTCATTTGCGGCTCGTAGACGTCCAGCACCTTCTCGGCGCCGTCGATTCGGGCCTTGCTGGGGTCGACGGCCAACGTGGCGGTGCCGTCGGAAATGCCGAACGGCTGCTGGGAGCTGGCTTCGTGCTCCAGGCTGGTGGTCTCCTGGCGGCGTCGCTGGTTGTTCTCGGTGACCCATTCGTAGTGCCGTCGCCGGATCACCGTGCGGTGCCAGACGCAGGGGGTACGGGTCAGCGGGCTGAGCAGCTCTCCCTGCGCAGACGGCACCAGTTCTCCTGACACCGCAACGTGTTTGCGGTAGTTGCCAGCACCGAGGGCGGCCGCCGCGGCCGTGATCTGGGCGAGGACGTCGGAGACGGCGAGCTCCTCGCTCCCGGCCAGGGATATTCCACGTTGGCGTTGCAGCACCGCGGTGGTGATCAAGCCGATCGCCACGACCAGCACAATGAGCCCCGCTATCAGCATGGGGGAGTTCTTATCACGACCGTTGATTGGTGTGTCGGCCCGCCGCCGGTGTCCCCGCCGCCGGTGTCCCCGCCGCCGGTGTCACAGTCCGCCGGCTGACCTCCGCCGACGATGTTGAGATCGTGTTGATGACCGTTTCCTATCGTCGAGTATCCGAGCACACCAGGCGGAGAGAATTGAAAGGTCAGACGCAACGGGGGACCGTCATGTCGCACACAGTGCGTCCGGCTATGTCATTGGTATCGCCCGGTACCGACGGGGTCGCGTCGCCGGACCCTCTCGCCGACCTGGTCGAGGCCGCAGCACGCGGTGACGGCAATGCGTGGGAGGAGCTCTACGAGCGTTACACCCCACTGATTTCCAGCGTCTGCAGGCGATATCGTCTGGCGGGCGACGACGCCGATGACGTGAGCCAAACCGTGTGGCTCGGCTTGGTGCAGCAGCTGCACCGACTGCGCGAACCGAGCGCACTTCCGGGGTGGATAGTCACCACGACCAAGAATGAGGCGTTGCGGGTCATCAAAGCGAGTCGACGGATGGTGCCATCGGACCCGATGACCGATAACAGATTCGACAGCGCAACCAGACCCGAACCTGACGACCACCTGTCCCGAACCGACCGGCGGCGAGCGCTGCGGGACGGCCTGCGGCAGTTGCGGCCCGAGCATCGCCAACTGCTCCTGTTGCTGGTGGCAGATCCGCAACTGTCCTACAAGGAAATCAGCAGGCGACTGGGCATTCCGATCGGAAGCATCGGACCAACTCGGGCGCGGTGCCTGCGCCGGCTCCGGGACACCACGGAGATCCACGCGCTTGGCACTGCCGCTTGAGGCGTATCGGCCGCTGGAGAACTGGGGTCGTTGGGTCGCGACTGAGCCGTCGGTCAGTAGGAGGCGAGGTCCGGCACGCGCAGGTGCGGCAGGACGTGGTCGAAGTCCTGCACCCGCATGATGTCCGTCCCGAGGGCCGTTTTTCCGTCAGTTCGGCGAAACCGGCTGGTCACCCCTGGATCGTCGTAGGAGATGGTGATCGCCGCGTGGCCCCACTCCCGATTGACCAGCATGCTGGCTGAACAGAAGCCCGTGATCGCGGCGAGCGCGGGTTGCGTGTATCGGACGTAGTCGTCGATCACCGCGTCGACCGCGGCGGGATCCACCCGCAGCCACGTGACCTGAGCCCCGACCGGTGCCCTGGCGACCTGCTTGCGGTGCATCGCCACGACCTGCCACTCCTCCAGGTCGACCGAACTGTGCAGGATCTTCGACGTCTGGTCCCGCAGCGGCCTGATCCGCACCACACTCGCGTGCATCGCCTCTCGTGTCTCCCAGGCGGTGGAGACGATGCACAGGCCGGAGCGGTGGTCCGCCAGCACAGAAAGGCCCACGCATTGCGGCATGGACAGGATGGTCGGTACCGCGTCGTCGCGGAGGAACCGGACGCATGCCTTCACGTTCTCGGGACGACCATGGTGGATCGCCGTCCGTGCATGGATCGTCACATAGACCTCACGGCGGTGTGCGGTGACTGATCGGACTGTACAAGGCGGGTTGGCCCACTCAGAACCGGCCTCCGCCGCCGCGGCTGCCGCCACCCGAGGAGCCGCCGCCGCCGAAACCTCCACCGCCGCCGCCGAAGCCGCCGCCGAAGCCACCACCGTAGCCGCCGCCCCAGCCACCGCCGCCCCGCCCGCGCCGGCCGGAATTGAGCACAGAGTCGATCAGGATCCCGCCGAGCACGGCACCGGCCAGTCCACCGCCGCCGCCGCGCTGACCACCTCCGCCGTTCCAGCCGCCGACGTCCTGCTGGGCGAGCTGCGAGGCCTGGCGGGCGAGCGTGATGGCCTGCTGGGCGTGGGCCAGCCCGCCGGCAGCGTCGGCATTCCCCAACGTTTCCGCCGCGGCCAGGTGGCGCTGCGCCTCGGTGAGCCGGGTGCGCGCCTCGCTACCGACCGCGCCGCGCCGGGTGCCGACGAAGTCGTCGGCTTGCGCCACTTCTGCCCGCGCGGTGGCCAGCGCCTGACCCAGCGCGGCCTCCGCGTTTCGCTCGGACTGCTGAGCGTCCTTGGTGGCAGCCAGAATCGTGTCGAGCGCTTCGTCGGCTTCGGTGACCTTGCCCAATGCGGTCAGCGGGTCGGCCGCGCCCTGCGGGGACCTGGCCACCCCCAGGATCGCCTGGATCTGATCGAGTCGTGCCGTGAGATCGCCGGTGGCGCTGCCGGCCTTCGCGGCCGCCAGCGCCGCGCGGTTGGTCGCCAGTTCCTGCTCCACCGCCGCGCAGGCCTGGGCCAGCTGGCCGCCGGCCGCGTTCAGGTCGGCATCGATCCGATCCACGGCGTCGAGCATCGTCTGCGCCTGGCCGACGGCCTCCTGCGCCGCGCCCGCAGCCAGCACCGCGGTCGCACCCGGCTGGGCAGGCGCGTCCGGCGTTGCGGGCTGGGTCGCGGCGGCTGCAGGTTCGGCGGCCAGTTGCCTGGCCTGGTCCAAGCTCGTCCGGGCGAACGTCAGCCGGCTGGTCGCCTCGTCGACATTCGAGGCCACGGTCTGCAGGGCAGCCGGCGAGTACCGCTGCCGGAGCCCATCGAGGGTGGCCTGCGCCACCGGAAGCCGGGCGGTCTGGGTATCGATGGACGACGGGAGCTCGGCCATCACCTGGGGCAGCCGGGCGCGCAGGTCACGCAGGTCGTCGAAGCGGTCCGACTCGGAATCGAGCGTGCCGGCGGCGTCCGCGCACCGGCTGAGGATCTCGGCCATCATGGCGCGTCGCGTCGGCTCGTCCTCAGGCACGTCGTCATCGATGCGCTGCCGGATCTCGAACGCCGCGGTGAGCGATTCCCGCGCCGACTCGAAGGCGGTGCGGAACTCCTTGACCGCCTCGTGGCCGAACTCCGACTCCGCGGCCGTGAGCTCGAATTCACTGGCCCTGACGGCATTATCGGTGTCGATCAGCGCCTGCACGCTCCGCGCGGACAGCTGATCGAGCGGCTCCAGCGGCTCGCCACTCTGGGCCGACCCGGACTGCGCCTCGGCGGACGCCTGACGCCGCCGGGACCGTCGGTACAGCAAGTAGCCACCGCCACCGATCACGACGATCCCGCCGGCGGCCCACCACCAGACAGATGACGAGCCACCGATAGCACCCCGGTACCCGTCCGCGGCGGCCACCGCGGCGCCCGCCCATTCGCTGTTGCGCAACTGCGGCACGACGTCGTTGGTGGCGATGCTGTTCAGCTGGCTGTCGCTCAGCGGGAAGTTGGTGCCGACCCGATACGCGTAGTCGCGGTCGTCGGTGGCCACCGCGAGCAGCACATCGCTGTTGCCCAACCCCGACTGCTGAAAGGTTTGCTCGGCCCAACTGTCCCGGTTGATCCCGGAAAAGGTGGGGACGTACACCACCCACATCTGGACCTTGTCCTCATTGAAGAGCTTGTCGATCGCGTTCTGTACCTCTGCCTGGTCGCCGCCGAGGACACCCGAGATGTCCGTGATCGGCTCGGGCAGCCGTAGCGGCGGGTCGGCCTGCGACATTCCCGGTAACAGCAGCGACAGCAGCAGCAACAGCATCGTGGCAACGCCCGCTGCCGCGGCCGTCAGCCCTCCCCAGGCGAGTCGCGTTCCGGCCATCGAGGTCCCTTCCCGTCGTCACCCGAACCCTACCCACGGGCCGGCGACCGGGCGGGAGGTCAGCCCCGGCGGGCCAGCCCCGGGGAACCGGCCGGGAAGGCGAGCCCCGGGGGAATCGGCCCGGGGATCAGCGAGGCCGGTTGGCCGGGTTGAACCCGTGCGCCCGAGCGGACTCCTCGGCCCGGATGACGTGGGTGACGGCGTTGATCAGGGCCAGGTGGGTGAATGCCTGCGGGAAGTTCCCCAGGTGCCGTCCGGTGACGGGGTCGAGTTCCTCGGCGAACAGCCCAAGCGCCGAGGCGTGCGAGAGCAGTCGCTCGCACAGTGCGTTGGCCCTGTCGTCCTCGCCGACCTCCACCAGCGCAGAGACCAGCCAGAACGAGCAGATGGTGAAGGTGCCCTCCTCCCCTGCCAGCCCGTCGTCGGTTTCCTCGACCCGGTAGCGCAGCACCAGGCCCTCGTGGGTGAGTTCGTCGGCGATCGCCAGCACGGTGGCTCGGATCCGGTAGTCGTCCGGCGGCAGGAACCGGACAAGAGGCGCCAGCAGCAGGCGAGGCGTCCAGCGCGTCGGAGCCGTAGCGCTGCACCAGCACGCCCCGGTCGTCGACACCGTTGGCCAGGATGTCGGCGTGGATCTCGTCGGCGATCGCCTGCCACTTGTCGGCGATGGCGTGCGAGTCGTGCAGCCGGGCCAGCCGCACCCCGCGGTCGAGCGCCACCCAACACATGATCTTGCTGGCGGTGAAGTGCTGCGGCTCGCCGCGAATCTCCCAGATCCCGCGGTCCGGGGCCCGCCAGTGCGCCGACGCCTGCTCCACCTGGGCGATGACGATCGGCCACAGCTCTTCCGGCATCTGCTCGCGCGACCGGGTGTGCAGGTAGATCGAGTCGAGCAGGGCGCCCCAGACGTCGTGCTGCTGCTGGTTGAAGGCGCCGTTCCCGATACGCACCGGTGTGGCGTCGTCATACCCGGACAGGTGGTCCAACGTCGCCTCGTCCAGGTGCCGCTCCCCGCCCACGCCGTACATGATCTGTAGATCGTTCGGGTTGTCGCGGCAGACATCGTGGATGAAGAAGAAGAAATCGTTGGCCTCTCGGTCGAAGCCGAGGGTGTACAGGCCCCACAGCGCGAACGTGGAGTCCCGGATCCACGCGTACCGGTAATCCCAGTTCCGTTCCCCCCCAGGCGTTTCCGGCAGGGAGGTGGTCGCAGCCGCCAGCAGTGCGCCGGTGGGCGCGTAGGACAGCCCCTTGAGGGCGAGCGCGGAGGACTGCAGGTACGCCCGCCACGGATGGTCGGGGAAGGTGCCCTGCGAGAGCCACTGCCGCCAGTATTCGCTGGTGCGCTCCATCCACGACTCGGCATCGTCCTTGTCCTCGGGTGCTGGCAATTCCGAGAAGGTCAGCGCCACATAGTGCGAATCGCCGCGGGACATCTTGGTCCTGGCCATGGCGATCCGGCCCTCGACGCCCATCCGCAGCGAGCCGGTCAACCGCAGCATCGGCTGCCCGTCCGCGGTGCTGGTGACCTCGCTGTAGTCCGGGCCCGGGTATTCCCACTGACCGCCCCTACGGGCGTAGTCGAACACCGGCTCGCACTGCACGGAGAGGTCGACCGTGCCGTTGATGCACTTCATGGTGCGCAGCAGGACATGTGCGGCGTCGTAGTCGGTGGGCGAGCGGCGGTGGGTCTTTGACCGCTCCTGGGTGTTGTGCCAGGGCGCCATGATCAGCGCGTCGCGCACCACCAGCCACCCGGTCGGGGTCTGCCATGTCGTCTCCAGCACCAGCGTGCCCGGCAGGTACCGGCGGGCCGCGGGTACCTGGACGCCGAACGGCGCGACCCGGAACGAGCCGCCGGCCCGGTCCAGGATCGCCGTGAACACGCTCGGCGAATCCGGCCGCGGGATGCACATCCACTCGACCGCGCCGGACGGCGAGATCAGGCAGTTGGTCTCGCAATCGGACAGGAACGCGTAGTCCGCGATGCCCGGGAAGTTGCCCGAGATGTGATGCGGCGCGTGCGCGCCGGCGTTGACGGCCTGGTCCACGCTCCCGATTTCCGAAAGGGATGCGATGGCCTGATCCGCCTGATCCGCCTGATCCGCTGGATCGGCCGTCTGGGTGTCGGTCACCGGGTCATTGTCAGGCATGAGCTGCGGTTTTGTGTGGCGGGCGAGTCACGGTGGTGTGACGCCTGCGGGAACCCATCGCTACTAGAAAACCTCGATCCGGCGAAGCCGTAATTCTGAGTCAAGTTTGACGTTTCAGGACCGGTCTAGGTGGCGTAGCGGTGCTGGCGCTCGCTCCACAGCGCAACAACAGCGCACCTGACCTGCACATATGCACTTCGCGTCATGGTCATAATTCCTCGGCGTAGCGAGTGGTGGCGGTCGGCCACACTGACCGCGGGTCCCTGCGCGAGCTTGCCCTTGAATCGGCAGTTGCCGACGTCATGCCTCGTCGGGCTGGGGCGGAGCCCCGTT
>JBBQGJ010000256.1:0-9985 GCA_038322925.1 Mycobacteriales bacterium | reverse complement strand
CCGGGCGATCAACGTGATCCGCGCGACGAGTGGCCCGCCGCTTGACCGATCGACGGCCACCGCGGGATCCTCACGAATTCCGACTTCGGGGGCTCATCCCGCGGGTCGTGAGTGCGAGATTCCGGTGATCGCAAAGGTTCCGGTGGATCGGGCGAAGCCTGAGACGGCAGGGGCCGACGGTGAGTCAGGGAAGATTGTTCGCGCGGCGGACGGGCACGTTGCCCGGGACGAGCAGGAGGCGCTGTGCCGATCCTTTTTTCTTTGAACACCTGGGTTCTCGCGGTGATCCTCGCTGCGGTGATTTTCGGCGCGACGTTCGCCGGGCTGTGGATGGGTCGGTCACTCCGCGACCGCGGCGACACCCTGCGGGAACCCCTCGCAGTCTTGCAGGGGTCCCTGCTGGCCGTGGTGGGGCTGATCCTGGCGTTCGGGTTGACCCTCGCGGTGGGCCGGTACGAAGCGCGCAAGGCCGCCGTGGTGGACGACGCGAACGCGATCGGAACGACCAACCTGCGGGCGCAGACCCTGCCCGAACCTATCCGCTCCAACTCGCTGCAGCTGCTCAAGACGTACACCGACACCGAGATAGCGCTGTCCGACGCCGTTCCCGGCAGCGACGAGTCCGTTGCCGCAGCGGCGGCCGGGTCCGACCTGCAACGCCAGCTGTGGTCGCTGGCCGGGCAAGCCCTCGACAAGGACCCCATCGGGAGCGCCACCCGCCTCTACGTTGACGCGCTCAACTCGATGATCGACCAGCAGACCGTGCACCTGGCCGCGATGAGCAACCGGGTGCCCGGCACGGTGCTGGCCCTGGAAGTCCTCGGCGCTGCCGCCGCACTCGGTCTGCTCGCCGTCTACCTGGCCGTCCTGGGCCGCGGGGTGCTGCCAGTGCTGCTCGGCGCCACGCTGGTGGCGATCCTGCTATTCGTGACCTTTGACCTGGATCGCCCCACCCGAGGTCTCATCCAGGTCGAGCCCACCGCGCTCGTCGCCCAGCGCGCATCCATGGAACTACCCCCTGCGGCCACCGGCCCGACATAGATGATCCGCAGGGCCAGCAACGGCTCGATCAATGCGCCCGGCCCGACACTCCGGCTCGCTGCTGTTCGCGGACGGGACAAGAATCGGTTCGCCGTGCACGGTCATCACGCAGAACTTGGCGATCGGGCGGCCGTGGCCGATAAAGGGGCTAGCTAGCCGGTCGGCGAATTCGTGTCGACCGCCGCTTTTCGTTCCGTGCGGCCGAGCGGGCTGGTTACCTCCTGATCAGTCGCCGTACCCTGACGTCCTCATGGCCAGGAGCGCCGTGCGTACGGCGATCAGGATGCGCGGCGAGTAACACTGACGAGAACGGTCCGGCCACCAGCGATCCACACAGCGGGTCGCAGCGCGAAGGCCAACCCGAACGGGATACCCGGGGATCACCTGCTCTTGGTGTGCTCACCGGTCGTGTGGCTACGCGGCGGCGGGCGCGCCGTGGCAGTGTTTCCATTTGCGGCCGTTGCCGCAGGTGCACGGCCCGTTGCGGGGCCGGCGCGCATCCGCGGCGGCGTAGGCGTGCATGAGCTCCGCGGGTGCCCGGTCCTGGCGCAGCAGACTCACCATGGCCTGCAGGGGTTCTCGGATGTGCCGGAAGAACGACTGGTAACCCGGACACAGGTAGTGCTGACCCGGTTCGCCGTACGGCGAGGTCGCGAACCGGTCCTTCGGGCACCCACCGTTACACGCCACACGCACATCGCAGTCCCGGCAGAACCGGGTGAGGGTGTCACGCTTGTCGAGACCGAACTTCCGCTGCTGCGGCAACGCGACCAATTCCAGCAACCGCTTCTCCTTGACGTTACCCAGCAGATAGTTCGGTTCGACATAGTGGTCGCAGGAATACACGTCACCGTTGTGTTCCAGAGCCATTTGCTGGCCGCAGGTTTCGGCGTGCACGCACATCGCGCCGGGTTCGCCGTACCAATTCGCCAGCGCGGTGTCGAACATCTGCACGTACACGGTGCCGATGTCGTGACGTACCCATTCCTCGAACACGTCGATCATGAACCGGCCGTACTGCTCAGGCCCGACCGAACGGTGGGTGACCAGCGACCCGTCCTGCAGGTACAGCGGGCGGCCGTGCACATGGCTGCCCCAGCCGGCGTCCGCGATCGGCAGCGTCTCGGCGGTGGCCCGTTCGATGATCGGGATGTACTGGATGGACGTGGCACCCAGGCCGTCCCGCAGATACCGGTAGACCGCCCGGCCGTGATCACCATTCACGGCGTGGATCGTGGTCAGCACATTCCAGTCGACGCCGCGCCGTTTCAGCACATCCAGACCGCGCAGCACCCGCGCCGAGGTGGGCTTCCCGCCCTTGTCCACCCGGTACGCGTCGTGCATCTCCGGCGGCCCGTCGATCGAGATGCCGACCAGGAAGTCGTTCTCCTTCAGGAACTCCCCCCACTCGTCGGTCAGCAGGGTGCCGTTGGTCTGCATCGTGTTCAGGATCCGTTGCCCCGGCCGGGCGTAGGCGCGTTGCAGCTCGATCGACCGGCGGAAGAAGTCCAGGCCCATCATCGTCGGCTCGCCGCCCTGCCATGCCACCACCACCTCCGGTGCCCGGGCGTGCGCCTCCAACAGCTGCCGGATGTAGGTCTCCTGCAGGTCCCGTGCCATCCGGAACCGGCTGCCCGGGTACAGCATTTCCTTGGACAGGAAGAAGCAGTACTCGCAGTCCAGGTTGCACGTCGCGCCCGTCGGCTTCGCCATCAGGTGGAACGCCGGTGGTGTAGCGGGCATGGTCAGCACCGGTCCGGATGCCTGCGGGTCGGTGTCCACCCGTCCAGTGTCCAACGGGTGTCCGGGCATGCCCTCACCCTGATCGGGTGGTCCGGATCCACCCGGGTGGACGTACGGTGCGGACCAGCGGCGTGGACGCGACGTCTCGAGAAATCACCGTCCCGGTGAACGAGACCAGCTGCCACGGCAACCCTCGCGGGCCAGGATCCGGTCCGACCCCGGGAACCGCGCCGGCGCGATCCCGACCGGCTGGGAACGAGAGAAGGAACGGCTATGGCGCTGTCCAACGACGAACAGCACACGCTTGATGAGATCGAGCGCGGTCTTCGCGACGAGGATCCGGTGTTCGTGAACGCCGTGGATTTCGATCGTCTCCGGCTGCGCCGGGTGATGACGGGCGCTCTCGTGTTCATTCTCGGGATGGTCGTCCTGGTGGTGGGCGAGGTCGCCTCGCAGGTGCAACTGGCGGTCGGTGTGATCGTCGGCGTCTCCGGGTTCGTGACGATGTTCGCCGCCGCCGGGTGGGTGTTCATCGGTCGCCGCAAGACGTGACCGTGCGCTGCCGTCACTCACGGCGCATCACACGTTGCGTTCGGAGTCCTTGGCGGCCAACAACATCGTCGGCCAGCTACCAGACGACACGATCCCGGGTCGAACGTCCCGGCGCACTGCGCCCGGAGGATGTTCCCTGCGGCTCGGACAAGAACGATCGGGGTCACTCACCCCTGCACACCCCGCGGGGGTGGATCCCCCGGGCGCGGTGACAAGCGCCGCGCCCAGGGGATCGTGGAGATGGCTTCTGGTGGCATCACCTGATCGCGAACAGGGCGCTCCTGGGTCGACCCGTCGGCCTCATGACCCCGGCCGGTGCTGACGGCGGCTGGAAGCTACGCGCCGGAGCTCAGCGGTGACGACAGCACGGGCGAATGCCTCGAACCCGCGGCTGCCCGGCTGCCGACAGGCCAGAACGGCCTCGGCGAGACCGACCTCGGCAGCGCGTACGACATCGATCGCCACCACCGCGCTGGACACCCACGCCCGGGCAATCGCGTGGGCCAGCGGGAGGTAAAACCGGAACACACCGTCCTCGGCGGCGGCCAGGCACCCGGGTCGTCATCTGCCCTGGCTCGCGCCAGCGCGTCCCACAATCTGACGGATTCCGGGTCGACGTCGGTGCGGTCGCCGGCGGTCGGGGCCTGTCGGGTGATCTCCGAATCGCGGGGTGAATGCATCTGGTCGTTCTCCATTGCAGCGGCAGGGCTCATAGCTGCCCCTTTCCGGATGCATCCGCCTTGCCGTGTCCGTCGCTGCCCTGAGAGACGAAGTTCCGTCGGATGTTCCAGAAGTCGTCGTGTCTTGTTGGTCCAGCGGTCATCGCTGTACGCGGTTGTCCGGTGGGTGGTTTCAGACTCCTTCGACCGCGTCGATGCGGCCGCTGTGCACGGCGGCGACGAATTCCTGGTAGTCCTTTTCGTTCTGGTCGGCGTAGCGCTGGGAGAAATCGGTGATCGACGTGTCGAAGCCGTCGTCGGTGCCGAGGTAGGCGTCGATGGCCACCGCGTCGCCGGCGCGGGCGTGCGCGCGGGCCAGCGTCCACCCGCAGATACCGGCGTAATACTCCAGCACCACCGCTGACATGGAGTCGACCACCGGGGAACCCTTCATGTCCCGTAGTTGCCGCCAGTACAGGAACCGGTTGGCCTGCTCGCCTTTGGTCCAGCCCAGGAAGATGTCACTGGTGGCCTGCATCCTGCGTTGACCCTGCACGACGCGTTCACCGGGGTTGCGGTACCGGCTCTTGGGCAGGTGGGCCTCCAGCACCGAACGGGTGGCCTCCTTCACCTGCAGGAACAGCGGGTCCTGGTCGTCGCGGCCCTGCAACAACACGACGAACGCGCGGGTGCCGACGCTGCCGACGCCGACGACCTTGCGGGCCATGTCGACGACCTCGAACCGCTCCAGCAGATGCCGCCGGTCGTCCTGCAGGGTGGACCGGTAGTCCCGGAACTGGTTGTGCACGGCGCGTTCGAGTTCGGACGCGCTCATCTGGTACTGCTTTTCGATGTCCCGCAACGGCACCACGATCGGGGGTTGGCTGACGATCCGGTAGTGCCCGTCGACGACCTCGCCCAGCTTGGACAGCGCCTGCAGGCTGTCCCGGGTCCTCGCCTTCTGAAGGTTCTTCTCGGCGCGCCGGGCGGCCCACGCTGCGTCCTCGGGCGCCTTCTCGCCGGCCTTGACGTGTTTGGTCTTCTTTCCTTTCTTGCCACTCTTGCCGCTCTTTCCGGCCTTGTCCTCGTCGCTGGGTTCGGTGGCGAGTTTGCTGATCGCGGCCCGCAGGTCGGCGGAGGACAGGTGGGCGTACCAGAGGTCCAGGGTGCGCATCCGCGCGAACCCGGCCATCGCCTCCCGGTAGGCCCGCACCGACGCCTGGGTCACGGACGCCGCTTGGGCCGTGGTCAGCCCGTTGTACCGGGCGCCGATGGTGAAGCTGGCCGCCATCCGCTTGACGTCGTACTCGAACGGGCCGGGCAGTGTTTCGTCGAAGTCGTTGAGGTCGAAGACCAGGTCGCGTTCCGGGGAGGCGAAGACCCCGAAGTTGGACAGGTGCGCGTCCCCGCACAGCTGCGTCATCAACCCGGCGGTCGGGGTGGCGGCCAGGTCGGTGGCCATGATCTTCGCCGCGCCGCGGTAGAACGTGAACGGGGAGACCATCATCCTGCCGTGCCGGACCGGCACCAGGTCGGGCTCCCTGGTCGCGTTCTGCTCCTCGAGCTGGGTGACGGGGTCCGGGCGGTCGTCGGCCGGTGCCCACCCGGTGTGCACCTCGGGCGGGGTCTGGATCCGCGCGTCAGCACCCTGCGCGGCCCGGTCGGCGACGCTGGGATGTGCCATCACCTTGACAGCCATGTCCGTTCAACTCCCATCGATAGACGAACCCCCGAATGCTCGAGCCAGAGGTCATCCCCCGGTGGGCCGGTGACCGTGCAGCGGTGGCCGGCCTGGATCGGATCGTCCGCGCCGTCCTGCGGGTCGACGCGCAGCTCGACGGGTGCGAACCCGTGCGCGCCGAGCAGGTCGATGATGCTGCGAAGCTCGTCGGGGCAGGCGACGGTGCCACCGAGGACCGTGACCGTGGGCACCACCGTGGCGGTGAACCCGGGCAGGGCGGACGCCACCACGGGTCCGATCGGGCCCGCCACTTCGATCTCGTACTCCGGCACAAGACCTCCTTTTGGCCGGCCCTTCCACGGACCCGTCGTCGCTCAGAGCTGTCGCAGGCTGCACAGTTCGAGTCCCAAACCCTGCAAGCGGCTGATGATGGCCATCAGCGCTGGTTGGTCCGGCACGGCACCCCGCAGCACCGTCTTCACGGACCGGGTCAGCACCCGGACGTTCCCGAACTCGTTGAGCAGGCCGGCCGGCACCGCCCCGGCCACCCGTATCTCGAACTGCACCGCAGCCACGTTTGCTGACTCCCGACCGCCGACGATTCGTTTCCTGTCCCGCGACGGTCCCACCAAAGCCGGGTTACCGGATCATCCGAACCGGATAGGAAAACCCGAGAAAAGGGACCAAAGACCGTGTCGAACCACCCGGTCCGGGGTTAACTCTCCGAGGACGACGGACTCGGGGGTCCGCCCGCCCAAGGCGGCAGGATCACTGCTGCTCAGCTGCCTCTTGGAGAACCGGTGCATGATCAGTTAGCCAGCCTGCTCCGCCTGCGTTCCCTGCCGCCGACCCTGCCGCCCGGGTTCGTGCACCGGCAACGGCTGCTGGATCAGCTGAACGTAGGGACCGCCCGTCCGGTGACCGTTCTCAGCGCCGGACCCGGCTACGGAAAGACACTGACGCTGGCATCCTGGTACCACCAAGGGGCAACACCGGACGGTGCTCCCCCATCCGGCGCCGCCCCGTCCAGGGTGGCGTGGCTGGCCGTGGAGGAGACCGACAACGACGTTCCAGCGTTCTGGTCCGACGTGCTCGGGGCGCTCACGATCGGCGGCGCCGTTCCCGCCGACAGCGCCCTGCGGCAGGTCGTGCCGGCCGCCGGGTTCGGCGCCCACGAGGTCCTGTTGATCCGCGCGGCGCTGGCCGATCTCCCCCACACGGTGGTCCTGGTGCTGGACGACATCCACCACCTCACCGACCGCCGGGTGCTGGAGTCGTTCGGTCAGCTGCTGGAACATCAGCCGCCGCAGCTGCGGCTGGTGCTGTCCACCCGCGCCGACCCGGCGCTGCGCCTGCACCGGATGCGGGTCAACGGTGAGGTCACCGACATCCGCGCGAAGGACCTGGCGTTCACCGCGTCCGAGGCGGCGGAGTTGTTCCGCGGCAACGGTATCCACGTCTCCGAGCGACAACTCGGGGGGCTGCTCGACCGGACCGAGGGGTGGGCCGCGGGGCTGCGGCTGGCCCTGCTGTCCCTGGACCCGGGGGACATCGACGGCGCGATCTCCCGGTTCACCGGCCGGGATCGGCTGGTCGCCGAATATCTGATCGAAGAGGTCACCGACCAACTCCCCGCGCAGGACCGGCAGTTCCTGCTGACCACCAGCGTGGCCGACCGGGTCAGCGCCGGGCTGGCCGACGTGCTGACCGGCCGGAGCGACTCCCAGCAAACCCTGGACCGACTCGTCACGGACAACGCGCTCCTCGTCGCTCTGGCCGGTCGCACCGACTGGTTCAGTGTCCACCCGCTGCTGCGGGATCTGCTGCGGTACCGGCTGACCCGGGAACAGCCCGGCATGGTCACCGAACTGCACCTGCGGGCCGCCCAGTGGTTCGCCGACCAGGGCGAACCGATCGAGGCGATCCGGCACGCGGCCGCGGCCAGACAGTGGGACGAGGTCGGACGGCTGCTGACCGAACAGGCCTGGCCGCTGATGGTCACCCCGCGCGGCCCGGCCCTGGCCGCAGCGCTGGAACCCGCGGCGGCCCGCGCGGCGGTGGAAGCCACTAGCAGCACGCTGCTGGTGGCGGCGGTCTGCCATTTCCACCGACACGATTGGGAGGCGATGACCCGGGCCGCGGAAGAAGCCACCGAGCTGATGGCGGGCGTCCCGCAAGTCGACCGGCGGGCGGCCGATGCCCTGATCGCCGTGCTGCACATCGTGCATTCCCGCATCCGCAACCCCGCCGCGACACGGGCAGCCGCCGCCCATCTCCTTGACGTGATCGACCGGACGCCGCGGCGGCACCTGCCCACCGCCGAGCAGCACCGGGTCATCGCCACCGACAACCTGGCCATCGGACAACTGTGGGCCGGCGACCTGACCGACGCCGAAACCACCCTGACAACGGTTCTCACCCAATGCCAGCGGTTCGGCCTCGGCCTGACCGAGCTCACCACGCAAGCCCACCTCGCGCTGCTCGACGTCATCCGTGGACGACTTCCCCAGGCCTACCGTCGGGCCGGCGCCGCCCATGCCGTCGCCGACCGCCGAGGCTGGGCCTCCGAACCCCAGGCGCTCGGGCTCTACGCCAGCATGGCGTTCACCCACCTCGAGTGGAACCAGCTCGATGCTGCACAGCAGGACGTCGACCGCGGCGTGACCGTCAGCGGCGGCGGCTCGGACATCGCCTGCCTGATCGCCCTGGCCATCGCCGACGTCGAGGTCGCGGTGGCCCGAGGTGACGCAGCGGCAGCCCACGCCGCCGCAGCGCGGCTGGACACGATCCAGGCCCAGGCCGGGGAACTCCCGCCGCTGCTGGCCGGCTGGTGTGCCGTCGCCCACGCCGATGCCCTGCTGACCGCCGGGAAACCCGACGACGCCATCGAACGGGTCAACGACGGTTCCGAACAGACGGGTTTCACCGCCGCCCTGCGCGCCGTGGTGCTGGCCAAGGCCCAGCTCCTGCTCGACGAGCCCGACGCCGCGGTCGAAATGCTCGAGGCGAAGGTGGTGAACTCCTCGCCGTACCGGGGACCACGGATCGAAGGGAAGGTCCTGGCCGCCGTCGCGGCGGACCGGACCCACCGCGACACCGCCGCGCTGGCCGCGATCACCCAGGCCGTCGACCTCGCACAGAACGTCGGCATCATCCGACCGTTCGTCGCCGCCGGACCACGCATCGGGCCGCTCCTGACCCGCCACCAGCACCTGGTCGACCGGCACCGGGACTTCACCCGCGCACTGTCGGACGCCACCACCGGCGGTTACGCGCCGGCCACGACACCCGCGCCGGCCGCCGCCGAGGCACTGACCGAACGGGAACGCACCGTGCTCAGCTACCTGCCGACCATGTTCAAGGCCGCCGAAATAGCCTCCGACCTCTACGTCACCATCAACACCATCAAAGCCCACCAACGGGCCATCTACCGCAAACTCGGCGTCGACAGCCGCCGGGACGCCGTCGACCGAGCCCGCGAACTCAACCTGCTCTGACCACCCAGACCGGTCGAGCCGGCAGGTCCAGGCCACCAATAGCGGCGCTGCGCGCTGCCGGCGGCATTATCCGAAACGGATGAGACGCTCGAAGACGCACCCTCGAAGACGCTCCCCACCCGGGCGACCGGTTCACACGGACCGGGTGGTGCCACGGCAGGCAACGCAGCACAACGATTGAAAGGTTGAGGGTCACCCCGACGTCACGCAATCATGAAGGAGAGTCCGATGTCCACCGATCACAGAGCCGCGCAGAACCCCACAGGCAGCCCTCCCAGCGGCGCCGCCATGGGTCTGATCCTGTTCGCCGGCATCATGATGATCATGGTGGGGGTGTTCCAGGCGATCCAAGGGGTCGTCGCCCTGGTCAACGACACGTTCTACGTGGTCGGCCAGAAATGGGTCTTCTCCTTCAACATCACGACCTGGGGCTGGATCCACCTGCTGGCCGGCATCCTGCTGGCCGTCGCCGGGTACTTCGTGTTCCAAGGGGCCGTGTGGGCCCGGGTCGTCGGCGTCGCCGTCGCCGTCATCAGCGCCGTGCTGAGCTTCATGTCGCTGCCCTACTACCCGATCTGGAGCATCCTGATCATCGCCCTGGATGTCTTCATCATCTGGGCGCTGACCGTCCACGGCCGGGACATCGCCAACGCATAAGGGTAAGGGTAAGGGGGCCTCCCGGCATGATTGTGGGTGGTTTTGGGGTTGTGATCGCGCCGCGTTTGCCTCGGCAGGCCCCGCCTGCCGCGCTGCCGTCACGCACCCGGCCCGGAGGCTCGCGGTCAGGGCTGGGCCCCGAAGATGCTTCCCTG